>CAZUVK010000271.1:0-2325 GCA_964623785.1 uncultured Gemmatimonas sp.
ATGGGCTTTCGCGCGAGAGTCGCAGTGCAGATCCCTCGCTTTGCTCGGGATGACATGGCAAGCCCTTCCGCGTTCTTGGCGTTCTTCGCGTTCTTCGCGGTCCCCCCACTCGCCCCTCCGCGCGCCAGCCCTCAATTCCGGAGCGGCTTCCCCGTCTCCAGCGTGTACGCGATCCGCTCCTGCGTCTTCTCCGTCCCGAGCAGCTTCAGGAACGCCTCCCGCTCCAGGTCGAGGATATCCTGCTCGGTCACCTTCCGCGGTTCCCCGTCCCCGCCGCAGAGCACGTACGCGACCTGGTGCGCGATGAAGACCTCGTGGTCGGTGATCTGGCCGCCCTCGCGCATGGCGAGGATCCCGTAGTGGAGGTTGCCGTACCCCTTCTTCCCGAGTGCCGTGATCGTGCCGCGGACCGGAGCGACGTAGTCCGGCGCGAGGTCGAGCACGCGGGCCTTCGCGTCCGCGATCAGGCGGTCGCGGTTCATGGTGATCCGATCGGCGCCGCGCAGCAGCCCCATCTCCCGGGCCTCGAGCGCGCTGCCGCTCGTGCGGGCGAGCGCGATGAGCCCGAACGCGCGCCGGATGGCGTCGAACGGGTTCGCTTCCTCGTACCCGGCGAGTTCCTCCGTGAAGCGGAAGAGGAGCTCCTTCGTCCCGCCGCCGCCGGGGAGGAGGCCGACGCCTGTCTCGACGAGGCCGATGTAGAGCTCCGCGTGCGCCTGGATCCGCGCCGCGTGCATCGCCATCTCGGCGCCGCCGCCGAGGGTGAGGCCGAACGGCGCGACGACGACGGGGAACGGTGCGTTGCGGATCGCCATGATCGAGTCCTGGAATCCGCGGATTCGCGCCTCGGTCTCGGCCCACCGTCCTTCCTTCGCCGCGGCGAGCGTGGCGACCAGGTTCGCGCCGGCGCTGAACGCGCGCGTGTCCTCGTGCCCGATCACGAGCCCCGCCCGATCCTCCGACGCCACCCGGTCCAGCGCGGTGCGCAGCATGCCGACCACGCCCTCCCCGAGCGTGCCCATCTTCGAGCGGAACTGGAGGAGCGCGACCCCGTCGCCGAGGTCAAGAAGCGCGGCGTCGTCGTTCTCCGCCAGGATCCCGCCGCCGCGCCGGACCCGATCGAGCTGGATGACCCCTTCGCGCGCCGGGACCTCGACCGCCTTGCCGTCGAACCCGACGAACGTCCGGTGCCCGTTCTCGCGGTAGAATCCGCGCCCGGCGCCGCGCAGCAGATCCGGCTCACCGAGGCCCTGTTCCTCGAGCGTTGCGCGGACCGTCGGGAGCCCCACCGCATCCATCTGCCGGAACGGTCCGAACTCGTACGCGAACCCCCACTCCACCGCCTGATCCACGGAGTGAATGTCGTAGGCGATCGTCTCCGCATTCTCCAGCGCGTAGTGCCAGTTCCGCGCGTACTGGGCGCGTGCGAACTCGCCGTACTTCCCCGGCAGCCCGAGTACACCGGCGAGCCGCTCGGGAAGAGGCCTGCCGGCGAGTTCCGCGACCCCGGGGATCATCGGCTTCTCCTGAGGCCCGTATTCGCCCGTCTTCCAGTCGAGGGTGAAGATCTTCTTCCCCTCGCGCTTGTAGAACCCCGCGCCCGTCTTCTCACCGAGCCGCCCCTGCTCGACCAGCGCGTTGGCCCACCCCGGCATCCGCAGATCCTCGCCGGTGGCGACCGAGAGCCCGTCGCGCACGGCCTTCAGGATGTCGAGCCCCGAGAGATCCGCGGTCCGGAACGTCGCCGAGTTCGGGCGGCCGACGAGCGGCCCGTTGAGGGTATCCACCTCGTCGATCGTGAGGTCGAACTCCTCCATCAGCCGCATCGTGACCACGCTGCCGAACACCCCGAGCCGGTTCGCGATGAAGCCGGGGCTGTCCTTCGCGATGACAACGCCCTTCCCGAGCAGCCGGTCCCCGAACTCGCCCAGCACCGCGAGCACGGCCGGGTCGGTATCGGGGGTGGGGATGAGCTCCAGCAGCCGGAGGTAGCGCGGCGGGTTGAAGAAGTGGGTGCCCAGGAAGCGGCTGCGGAAGGACTCGCTCCGCCCCTCCGCCAGCTCGGCGATCGGGATGCCGGAGGTGTTCGTCGTGATCAGCGCGTGATCCGGGAGGATCGCCTCGAGCCGCTCGTAGAGCACCCGCTTCGGCTCGGCCTGCTCGATGATCGCCTCGACCACCCAGTCACAGTCCGCGAGCTTCTCGAGGTCATCCTCCGTATTCCCGATCTCGATCAGCGCCGCGCGGCCGGGCGCCATGAACGCCGCCGGCTTCGCCTTGACCGCGCGCTCGAGCCCCTTGCGCGCCGGCCCGTTGCGATCCCCC
>CAZUVK010000271.1:2335-5306 GCA_964623785.1 uncultured Gemmatimonas sp.
CGCGCATCGGCGCCAAGCGCACCCTGCTCATCGGCCTCGCCGTCATCGTCGTCTTCGCCGCCCTCGCGGGGCTCGCGGGCGACGTCGACGGCGTCATCGGCTTCCGCGCCGGCCCGTTCCGGTCCCCCTCCCCGGGAATGTCGAGCAGCACGACAGGGAACCCCACCGACGCCGCGAGCGCCGCGATCCCGCCGCCCATCGTCCCCGCGCCGATTACGCCGATTTTCCGGATTCGTGTCACGATTCGAGTTTCCTGTGGTGCTGGGTTCGGGCGTGTTGAACGGAACTGCTTAACGCAAAGAGAGCGAAGAGCGCAAAGGACGCAAAGAGTTTCGCGGGAATCCCGGGCTCAGTGCACTTCCTAAGTGTATAAAGAGGAAAGGTTTGGGTATCGGACCACCACGCGACCGCCGCCTCTCTCCCTACATACATTCATCTATCTATCCATCTTTTTACCGCACCGGGCATCCCCCGCGCGAAACCCCCTTTGCGTCCTTTGCGCTCTTCGCTCTCTTTGCGTTAAGCAGTTGCGGTTGCAGTTACGCAGTTGGCGTCGGCGACGGCGCCTTCGTCACCCCGTCCTCCAGCCACGTGAACCGCCCGTCGAGTACTTCCCTCGCCACCGCGTAGATCGCCTCATCATCATTGTCGAAGACATCGTCGAAGAGCTTCCGCACGCGCCGCCTCGCGCCACGGCAGAAGAGGTCGGCGAGGCGGATCGGGCTCTCGTCGGCCGGGTTCTCGCGGATGCGCTCGCGGGCGTACGCGATCGCCGCCGCCATCGCGAAGAGTTCGGCGGCGATGTCGACCATGCGGAAGAGCACCGCCTGCTTCCGCTCGAGCTTCGGTCCGAATCGAGCCATGGCGCGGGCCATCGTGCGGGCGAGTTTGCGCGACGCTTTCGCCGCGAAGCGGACGTGACCGGCGAGGTCGCCGTACTCCGCGTACCGCTCGCCCGTCACCCCATCGACGACGGTGCCGCCGTACCAGCTCGCCATGTGGGCCCCGAGCCCGAAGACCGCCTTCGCGCGGTCCGCGACCGGCGCCTCGGTGTCGACGAACGCTCCGGCCTTCTGAAGATGGGGGTCGACGGCCTCGCGCGCGATGAACAGCTTCATTATCTCGCTGGAGCCCTCGAAAATCCGGTTGATCCGCACGCCTCGCAACACCTTCTCGACCGCGATCGGAGCCTCGCCTCGCCGCGCCATCGACTCCGCCGTCTCGTAGCCGCGGCCACCGCGGATCTGCATCGTCTCGTCGACCACGCGCCAGGCGACCTCGGAGTTGAAGAGCTTCGCGATCGCGGCCTCGAGGCGGATGTCGAGCTTCCCTTCGTCGGATAGAGCCGCGCTGAGCTCGGCGACGGCTTCCATCGCGAACGTGTCCGCCGTGAGGTTGGCGAGCTTCTGCGCCACGGCCTCGTGCTTCCCGATCGGCGCGCCCCACTGCTTGCGCTCGGCCGACCACTCCCGCGCGACCTTCACGCACCATTTGCCGGCGGCCGCGCAGGTGACCGGCAGCGTGAGCCGGCCGGTGTTCAGGGTGATGAGCGCCAGCTTCAATCCCCTGCCCTCTCCCCAGATCACGTTCTCCTTCGGGATCCGCACGTTCGTGAACCGCACGACGCCGTTCTCGATCCCCCGGATCCCCATGAACTCGCAGCGGTGCGTCGCTTCCACACCCTCCCAGTCGGTGTGCACGAGGAAGGCGGTGATCTTCCCGCGGCTCGCGCCGTCCGGGGGCGGGGTTCGCGCCATGACGACGAGGTATTCGGCGATCGGCGCGTTCGTGCACCAGAGCTTCTCCCCGTTGAGGATGTACTCCGTCCCGTCCTCGGTGGGTTCGGCGTGACAGCCCATGCGCGCCGGGTCACTGCCGACGTCGGGCTCGGTCAGCGCGAAGCCGGAGACCGCGCCCTTGGCCAGGAGCGGCAGGTACTTCGCCTTCTGCTCGGGCGTGCCGAAGAGCTTCAGCGGCTGCGGAACGCCGATCGACTGGTGCGCGGAAAGTACCGAGCCCACGCCCGACGAGCACGAGCCGGCGAGCGCCATCGCGCGGCCGTACGTGCGTTGCGAGAGGCCCAGCCCGCCGTACTCGACGGGGATCTTGATGCCGAAGGCGCCCGTTTCGGCGAGCCGTTGCAGGAGTTCGGGGGATGGCCGGCCGGTCCGCTCGATCTCGTCGACGTCGACCGTTTCGAGGAAGGCCTCCAGCTTCTGGATGAACTCCCGGCCGCGCGCGGCTTCCTCGGGGTCCTGGGAAGGGATGGGGTCGATGAGGTCCATCCGAAGTCGGCCGAGGAAGAGCTCGCGGACGAAGCTGTCCTTCGTCCACTCCTTCTCGCGGGCCGCTTCCGCCACCGCGCGGGCCTCCCGTTCGGTGACCTGGGGCGCCACCGGGGTCTCCGGTGTCACGGTGCTCGAGCTCACGGTGCCTCCAGTTGATTGAAGATGAACGGCTTCCCTTCCATCCAACCAGATCCGCTGTCCAACCAGGTCGGCGCTACCCCACCAGGATGACCTTCCCGTTGCGCTCGCTTCCGCGAGCCATGCGAACGGCGTCGACCACATCCCCGAGGTCGAACTCCGCCGCGATCGGCGCGGTCAGCGCCCCCTCACGGATCAGCTCCACGAGGCCGCGGATGAGTTCATCGCGCTGGGCGGGCGTCGCATTCCGCATCCACCGCGTCAGCCACCAGCCCCGGACCGAGGTACCGCGGAAGAGCATCATCCCGGGATCGATCATCAGCGGCTCCCGGCTGAGGGCGCCAAACACGAGCATCGTGCCGCCGGCGCCGAGCGAGCGCAGCAGCCGGGACCCGCTCGCGCCGGCCACCGAATCGATCGCGTACGAGGCTCCCTTTCCGCTCGTGATCTCCCGGACCCGCGCCTCCACGTCCTCGTCGACCTCCGAAACCACAAGCTCCGCGCCCGCCTCGATCAGCTCGTCCGCCAGGTCACGGCGCCGGACC
>CAZUVK010000272.1:0-727 GCA_964623785.1 uncultured Gemmatimonas sp.
CTCGAGCCGCTGCGCCTCGAGGAGCCGGTTGTCACCGAGGAGCGTCCGGAGCCGCTCGTCCAGCTCGGCCCGGATCCGCCCGACGGCGCGCTCGATCGTCGCCTTCTGCGTCACGAAGTGGGTCGCCGGGTAGATCGCCGCGCGGTCCAGCCCCACGATCGTGTCGCCGGTCAGCGGGTCGAACCGGGAGATGCGCTCGATCTCGTCGCCCCAGAGCTCGATCCGCACGCCCTGCTCGTCGTAGGCCGGATAAACCTCCACCGTGTCGCCGCGGACCCGGAACGTACCCCGCTCGAAGGAGGCGTCGTTGCGGTTGTACTGGATGTTCACGAGCCCGGCCAGGATCTCCTTCCGCTTGATCGCCTGCCCGATACTGAGCACCAGCATCTGCGACCGGTACTCCTGCGGATCACCCAGGCCGTAGATCGACGAGACGGAGGAGACGATGATCACGTCGTCCCGCTCCATCAGCGAGGAAGTCGCGCGCAACCGGAGCCGTTCGATATCCTCGTTGATCGACGAGTCCTTCTCGATGTACGTGTCCGTCGACGGGACGTATGCCTCGGGCTGGTAGTAGTCGTAGTAGGAGATGAAGTACTCGACCGCGTTTCGGGGGAAGAACTGCTTCAGCTCTCCGTAGAGCTGCGCGGCGAGGGTCTTGTTGTGGCTCATGACCAGCGCGGGCTTGCCGTGCCGCGCGAGGACATGCGCCATCGTCAGCGTCTTG
>CAZUVK010000272.1:737-5293 GCA_964623785.1 uncultured Gemmatimonas sp.
CCGGTGCCGGTCGCGCCGAGCAGCGTCTGGTAGCGCGAGCGTTGATCCAGCCCGGCGCTCAGTTCCTCGATCGCCTTCGGCTGGTCGCCAGCGGGCTCAAAGGGGGATACCAGCTCGAAGGACATCAGGATTCGGAGGTGAGATCGCTCGACCCGAAGTGCTCCCGCCGCTCCACGCTGAGGACACCCTTCACGCGGCGGATTGCGTTCATCACGCGCTTGAGGTGGTCGAGGTTCTCGACTTCGACGACGAACTCGCCCCGCATTCCCATCTCCTCGGCCTGTACGTTCACGCTCTTGATGTTCGTGTTCAGGGTGGTAATCGTACTCGCGATGTCGGCTACCAGACCGCGCCGGTCCGTGCCCTCCAGCTCGAGCCGCACGAAGAACCGCTCGCCCGATTCGGCCTCCCACTCGATGTCGACCCGCCGCTCGGGGTGGTCACCGAGGTTCAGGACGTTCGGGCAGTCGACCCGGTGGATCGACACGCCCCTGCCCCGCGTGATGTAGCCGATCACCTCGTCGCCCGGGACGGGCTGACAGCACTGGGAGTAGCGGACCATCAGGTTCTCCATCCCCTGGATCCGCACCCCGGGCGTCTTGCCGCGGACCCGCGAGACCAGCCGCTCGAACGCCGACGGTGGGCGTTCCGGCTCCACCGACTCCGGCGCGTCCGGCCACAGCTCGCGGAAGACCTGCGCCGGTCCGACATCGCCCCGCCCGATCGCGGCGAAGAGATGGTCCTTGTCGGGGTGGTCCAGTGCTCGCGCGACCGCTTCGAATCGGTCCTCGCCGACCTTCCCTCGCCTGGTCTTCCGGATCTCCCGCTCGATGAACTCCTTCCCGAGCCGGACCGAGCTGTCGAACTCCTCCTCGCGGATCCACTGGCGGATCTTGTTCCTCGCCCGCGCCGTCTTCACGAACGCGAGCCAGTCCCGCGAGGGGCGCTGCTTCGTGTCGGTCAGCACTTCCACCGTGTCGCCGTTCCGCAGTTCCCGCGAGAGCGGCGTGATTCTGCCGTTGACACGCGCACCGTTGCAGCGCAGACCGACCTCCGAGTGGACCGCGAACGCGAAGTCGATCGGCGTCGCGCCCCGCGGAAGCTGCTTCACGTCGCCCTGCGGCGTGAACACGAAGATCTCATCCTGGAAGAGGTCGATCTTGAGGAATTCCATGAATTCCTCGGGCTCCCGGGTCTCCTGCTGCCACTCGAGCACCTGCCGGAACCAGGTGAGCGTCTCGTCGACGTCACTCCCCGAGCGCGCGCCCTCCTTGTACTTCCAGTGCGCCGCGATGCCGTACTCCGCGGTGCGGTGCATCTCGCGCGTACGGATCTGGATCTCGTACAACCTGCCGCCCGGCCCGAAGATCGTCGTGTGGAGCGACCGGTAAAGGTTCGACTTCGGGGTCGCGATGTAATCGTGGAAACGCTCCTGCAGCGGCGTCCACTTGTTGTGGATGATGCCGAGCGCGTGGTAGCAGTCGGTCACCGTCTCCACGATGACGCGCATCGCCATGAGGTCGTAGATTTCCTCGTATGGCTTGTCGCGCTTCATCATCTTCCGATGAATCGACCACAGGTGCTTCGGTCTGCCGGTCACCTCGCAGGGGACCCCCGCCTCCCGCAGATCCGCCTCGAGCGGCGCGCGCAACCGCTCGACGAGGTCCTCTCGCTCGTGGCGCTTCTCGGCGATCTTCTTCGCGAGGATCCGATATGCCTCCGGCTCCAGGAACTTGAAGCTGAGGTCCTCCAGCTCCCACTTGATCGTCGCCACGCCGAGCCTGTGCGCGAGCGGCGCGTAGATCTCGCGCGTCTCCTGCGCGATCCGCCGCTGCTTCTCCTCCCGCAGGTGCTCCAGCGTTCGCATGTTGTGGAGCCGGTCGGCGAGCTTGATCAGGATCACCCGGGCGTCCTGCGCCATCGAGAGCAGGAGCTTCCGGTAGTTCTCGACCTGCTGCTCGGTGTTCGTCCGAAACTGGACCCGCGCGATCTTCGTGAGGCCGTCGACGACGTGGGCGACCTCGTCGCCGAACGCCGCCCGCACGTCCTCGAGCGTCGAGTCCGTGTCTTCCACGACATCGTGGATGAGCGCGCACGTCAGCGTCACCGAGTCCAGATACAGCTCCGCCAGGATCTCCGTCACCTCCCGGGAATGGACGATGTAGTCCTCGCCGGAATGCCGCTTCTGCCCCTCGTGCGCCGCTTTGCTGAACTCGTACGCGCGCGCGATCATCCCGAGATCGAGACGATCCGCGTACAGGTCCAGCTTCGTGAACAGGCTCGGCGGAAGAACCTCCCGAGCCCGCGCGCGATCGCCTTCAGTACGGGCGACGGCTGCGGATGATGGCATCTGGCTTACGGTCAACTGGGTTCGATATCGACTCTGTACCCCGCGAGCCCCCACCGGCTCCGGAGAAGAAGAGTAAAGAGTGAAGGGAGGAGAGTGAAGTAGGCCCGCGTGTTCCGGCCCGAAGGAGCGGATGCCGTTTCCTTCACTCTTCCTACCTCACTCTTCAATCTTCAAACAGTCCTCCTTCCGAGAAGGAAACGTATCGGCGTTCGCCGATGATGACATGGTCCACCACCTCGATCCCGACGATCTTCCCGGCGCGGCGGAGCTGGGTCGTCACCGCCCGGTCCTCAGGGCTTGGCGAGGGGTCTCCGCTCGGGTGGTTGTGGACCAGGATCACTCCCGCCGCCGCCTCGCTGATCGCGGCCCGAAACACCTCGCGCGGGTGCACGAGCGAGGAGTCGAGCGTACCCCGCGTCACCTGCAGGCGACGAACCACCTCGTTCTGCGTGGTGAGGAGGATCACGTGGAACTCCTCGTGGGGCAGATCGCGCATCGCGAGGTGCATCAGCGAGTAGACATCACGCGCGCCGCGGATGCGCTCCCGCTCGCCGCGTGTCTCCTCCACCGCGCGGCGACCCAGGTCCAGCGCGGCCAGGATCTTCGTCGCCTTCGCCGGTCCGATGCCCGGTACCACGCAAAGTTCGGCCACCGAGCTCCCCATCAGGCGCCGCAGGGACGGCGCGCCCCGGCTGCCCGGAAGCCGCCTCAGCAGGTCGTCCGCGACGTCGATCGCGGACCGGGCTGGCCGGTCTCCCGCACTCGGTTGGCCGGTCTCGATGAGAATCGCCAGGAGCTCCCGCTCGGAAAGGGCGCTCGGCGCCAGGCGCGCGAGCCGCTCCCGAGGGCGAGTCGTGGTCGGCCACTCGCGGATGGTTCCGGACATCGAGCGGAAGCGGGTTGGTGGGAGACATCACCTTCGCGGCTTCGCGTGAGCCCCGTCTGAAGTCGCGAAGGAAGAAGCGGGCGCGGCCCATGACCGGACCGGCACCCGCTTCCCTCGCCGCAACCTGGGGGCGCCGCCGGCACCCCCGGACTATAACACCGGACCCCCGCCCCGGCTTGAGCCGCGCCAGCCCCCTACTGTCGCCCGTGGCACTGCTTGAACTTCTTCCCGCTCCCGCAGGGGCAGGGGTCGTTCCGGCCGACCTTTTCCGCCACGGCGACGGGCTGCGGCTTCTTCGCCTCCTCCTCGCGGTTCGTCCGAAGCTCCTCGATCCGAGGCTGCCGCACCGCCGACCTCGGGTTCATCCCGAGCGCCAGCGCCGCGTCGGCCTCGGGTGAGCGCTCGACCGGCTGCGCCGCCCCCGGGCCACCCGCGGCCGACCCGTCGGGCGCCGGACCGGGCATCGGGATCCGCGACTGGAGCGGCGGCGGCGGACCCGCCTCGAGGCGCGCCCGGAAGAGCAGCCGCGCCACCGAGGACTGGATGTCCGTCAGCAGGTCGACGAACATCTCGTATGCCTCCCGCTTGTACTCGATCAACGGATCCTTCTGGCCCCATCCACGGAACCCGATCGACGCCTTCAGGTGGTCGAGGTCGTAGAGGTGATCCTTCCAGCGCTCGTCGATCGTGCTCAGCACGACGTAGCGCAGGAGCGACTCGGCGTGCGGGCCGAACTGCTGGAGCTGCGCCTCGTATTTCTCCCGCGCCAGATCCAGGAGCGCCTCGCGCACGGCGTCGGACGTCCCGAAGTCGTGCGGATCGCCGTCCTTCGCCGGCAGCTTCTCCGCGGTGAAGAAGTAGTCCAGCATCAGCCGCTCGCGCAGCTCCGTCAGATCCCACTCGTCAGCGTGCTCCGACTCGGGCGCATGCTCATCGACAAGACGCTCGAACGTCTTCTCGATCATGTCCCACGCCTCGCCCCTCAGATCCTCGCCGCCTTCGAGGGCGAACGTGCGCAGGTCGTAGATCACCTCGCGCTGCTGGTTCATCACGTCGTCGTAGTCCAGCAGCCGTTTCCGCGCCTCGAAGTTCTGCATCTCGACACGCTTCTGCGCCCCGCCGATCGACCGGGTAATCATCGGGTGCGTGATGACCTCGCCCTCCTCCGCGCCCAGCTTCGTCATCACCCCGGCGATCCGCTCCGAGCTGAAGAGCCGCATCAGGTCGTCCTCGAGGGAGAGGAAGAACTGCGACGTGCCCGGATCGCCCTGCCGGCCCGCGCGGCCGCGGAGCTGCCGGTCGATCCGCCGCGATTCGTGC
>CAZUVK010000273.1:0-1006 GCA_964623785.1 uncultured Gemmatimonas sp.
GGCGCTCGCGCTACCTGGGGTCCACGCGATCCTTACCGCCGAGGAAGTCCCGCAGGACGAGCACCCCTTCGAGGCGTGCCTCACGAACGAGCCCCTGTACGAGGGCGAGCCGATCCTCGCCGTCGCCGCGGACGACGAAGTGACGGCCGCCAACGCGATCGAGCTGATCAAGGTCGATTTCGAGCCCCTGCCCTTTGCGCTCAATCCGCTTCAGTCGCTGCGGCCGGGCAGTTCCAACGCCCATCTCAAGGGCAACATCTACCGTGGCCGGGACATCGAGGAGCTGAAGTGGGACCAGTCGCTCTTCGACTCGGTCGGTCCGGACCAGATGCCACTCGGCGAGGCCGCCGAGGAGTGGGAGTACGGTGAGGGCGGCGTGGAGGCCGGTTTCGCCCGGGCCGATTACGTGCTCGAGGAAACGCTCTACTCCCATTCGGTGACGCACCACCCGATGGAGCCGCGTACCTCGATGGCGTACTGGCAGAACGGAAAGGTGTACATCCACTGCTCCGTCCAGAGCGTGGCCCAGTCTCGCCGCGGCATGGCGGACCGGCTCGGCCTCGATTTCGAGGACGTGGTCTTCATCTCTGAGTTCTGCGGCGGCGGTTTCGGCAGCAAGATCCGCGGCAGCGTGATCGAGGTGGTGCCGGCGCTTCTCTCGCGCAAGGCGGGCCGTCCGGTCATGCTGCGGGTGACACGCGCGGAAGAGACCGCGTTCGGTCGTGCCCGGCCCGGCATGCAGGGATGGGCGAAGATGGGCTTCCGGAACGACGGCACGATGACGGCGCTCGATCTCTTCCTGTTGCAGGACAACGGCCCGTACAGCCGGCAGGGCGACTCGGGTACGGCCGCCGACTGCGCGGCGTTGATGTACTCACCGGAGACGATGCGCTTCCGCAACACGCCGGTGCTGACCAACACGCCGCCGCGCGCGGCGCAGCGTGGTCCCGGCGGCGTCCAGGGCGTTTCGATGCTCGAGCCGATGATCGATCGCGCCGCGCGCGCG
>CAZUVK010000273.1:1016-5247 GCA_964623785.1 uncultured Gemmatimonas sp.
CCAATGTGACGCGCCACGCCGACTGGGCGCGATTCGATCGCGCCGCGCGCGCGCTCAACATCGACCGGTTCCAGATTCGGGCGATCAACGGGCCGCGCGAGGGCAAGCCTTTCGGCCGGATCGCCACGCTGACGACGAGCTGCTTCATGCCCGAGGCGATGCAGCGTGGCGCCGAACTGTTCAACTGGGCCGAGCGGTCCCAGCGGAGTGGCCAGCGCAACGGGAGCAAGTCCACCGGAATCGGCATGGCGGTCAGCGCCTACTACGGCGGAACCAGCGGCTGGGACGGCCTGCTCGTGATTCGCCCCGACGGGAGGCTGTACATCCATCAGGGCGTCGGCAATCTGGGCACGCACTCGGTTCTCGACACGGCGAAGGCCGCGGCCGAGGTGCTGAACGTGGAGTGGGAGGACTGTGAGGTCGTGTTTGGCGCGAGCGCACGGCATCTGCCGCACAGTTCGACCCAGTCCGGCAGCCAGACCACGCACGCCCACACCCGCGCGAACCATGCGGTGGGCGTCGCGATGAGGTCACTCCTGCAGGAGCTCGCGGCGCTCGAACTCGGTGGGTCGCCATCGAACTACGAGGTCGGCGGCGGGCGGGTGTACCGGATCGGCTCGCCGGGCTCTGGCCTTTCATTCGCCCAGGCGGCGGAACGCGCGATCGCGCGCGGCGGGAAGTTCAGTGGCCAGGAGCTTCCGGGTGACATCAACGAGATGACCCGGAATTCGGCGACCGCAATGGCGGGCCAGGGGTTGATCGCAGCCGCGAAAGACAATTACCCGCACACGGCCCGCACCTACTCGTTCGTGGTGACCTTCATGGAAGTGGAGGTCGACGTCGAGACGGGAACGCACGAGATCATCGACGTGACCACGGTCGCGGACTGCGGAACGGTGCTGAACCCGCGGAGCCTCACGGCGCAGGCGAACGGAGGCGTTCTCCAGGGGATCGGCATCGCGCAGAGCCTCAAGTGGGTGATCGACCCGACCTGGGGCGTGCACCTCACGAAGCGCCTGGAGGCGTCGAAGCCGCCGACGATGCTGGACATGACCACGACGCCCGTCTTCGAGGCGGTCAACCTGCCGGACCCGCAGAACCCGGTTGGTTCGAAGGGCATCGGCGAGCCGCCGGTGGGCGCGGGCGCGGGAGCGCTGGTCTGCGCGATCGAAGACGCCCTGGGCGGTCTGCATCCGTCGCACCAGCCGCTCACACCCGACAAGGTTCTGAGCATCATTGAGAACGGCTGCCTTCCGTGCGGTCGCCTCGAAACTCACGTCTGAGCCGAAGGAGCGAGCAATGGCGGTAATTCACGACATAATGCCGGCGTACGAGCTCTTCCAGCCTACGGATGTGGAGAGTGCGATCACGCTGCTGCGGGAACATGGTGAAGGCGCCCGCGTGCTGGGCGGCGGGATGGATACATGGGACTGGCTCAAGGATCGGAACAAGCGCATCACCGCGCTCGTCGACCTTGGCGCCATTCCCGGGCTGGGCGACATCCGGGCGACGCCGGACGGGATCGAGATCGGCGCCATGGTGCCGGTGGCGGTTGTCGCCGCGAACCCGGAGATCAACGCGAGCTACAGCGTGCTGGCACGGGCGGCAGGCCGGGTCGCATCTCCGCAGATCCGTAACCAGGGAACCATTGGCGGCAACGTCAATCAGGATACGCGGTGCTGGTACTACCGGTCGGGGTGGCCATGCTACCGGGCCGGTGGGAATATCTGCTACGCAAACACACCGGCCTCGCTCAACCGCGAGCACGCGATTCTCGACGCCAACCGGTGCGTCGCGGTCAGCCCGTCTGACACGGCGCCCGCGCTGATCGCGCTCGACGCGCGTATGGTGGTTCAGAGCCGGCGCGGCGAGCGCGAGATCAATGCCGTCGACTATTTCCTCGGGCCGGCGACCGACATCCGGCGGATGACGGTGCTCAAGAATGGGGAGATCCTCACTGCGATCCGGATCCCGAACACATGGGCCGGGGCGCAGTTCTACTTCGAGAAGGTTGCGGACCGGAAGTCCTGGGACTTCCCGCTCGTGAACGTCGCGTCCTCGCTTCGTGTCGAGGGTGGCGTTATCCGGGATTCGCGGATCGTAGTGGGCGCGGTGGCGGCGAAGCCAGTGAGGCTCCGGCGGGTGGAGCAGGCGATCGCGGGTCAGCCGGCGAATGAGGCCACGGCCGCGCAGGCCGGGGAGATTGCGGTACGAGGGGCCGAACCGCTCCGGTTGAATGGCTACAAAGTGCCGCTGATGCGAAATCTTGTTAAGCGGTCCATCCGCGGCCAGGAGGCGTAGTAATGGAGCTTTTCCGAGAGGTGTTCAATCCCTGGGGCATGGAAGTGCTCATCGGGATCTCGTGGGTGCTGCTGTACGCCGCAATCGTGGCTGGCGCGGCGTTCATCATCGGTCACGCGATCTACGCTGGCTTCATCGCCCAGAAGGAGGAGCCGCCAACGGAGGCAGAGGTGTTGCAGGCGGCTCCGACGGCGCCGGAGAAGGTCATGCGCCATACGCTCACGACCCGACTCTCCCACTGGCTGCTGGCATCGTCGGTACTGGCGCTGCTGATCACGGGGTTCGTTCCCATTCTCGGTCTTAAGTTCCCGTGGCTGACGATTCACTGGATCGCCGGCCTCGTGCTTGCCGCGTACACGGTGTTCCATACCGTCCACGCGATCGTGCGTCGCAACCTGCTGTCCATGTGGATCGGTCCGCGAGATGTGCGCGAGATGTGGGATCGGCTGAAGGTGATGTCGAACCCCAACGGAACGGGCGAGATCGCGAAGCCTGGCAAATGGGGCACGGAGAACAAGGCATTCCACCACCTCACCGCGGCGGCGGGCCTCGCGGTAATTGCGACGGGCCTGCTGATGATGCTCCGGGTGGACACGGTCTTCGCCTCGGCGAATCCGTACATCCTTCCGGAGGCCACGTGGGGCATCATGTTCGTGCTTCACGGCCTGGGCGCCGTGGTTTTTGTCGGCGCGATCATGGTCCATATCTACTTCGCGCTGCACCCGGACAAGCACTGGATCACCTGGTCGATGATTCGGGGATGGATTTCCCGGCGCGACTACGTGTGGCACCACGATCCAGCGCGCTGGTCGGTGGCACCGAAGTCCGTTCCGCTCAAGGGAGTCGCTCCGCGTGAGACGGCTACCGCGCCCGCGTCCAAATCCGAGCAGTAGGGGGTCGGGTGACTGTTACCGCGATGCAGGAATTACAGGAGCGGATCGACGGGATTGAGGAGAGCTACGAGTATATGCTCGCCTACGCGGCGCAGGGTCTGTCGACCCACGAAGCGACGTCGAGCGGGGCTCAGCTCCGGGAGTATCTCGTCCGCACGGAAGGTACGCTGGACATACTGGCCGATCTCTTCCAGCGTGCCATCGAGGAGATCGGATCGGATCCGCGGGGAGGTTACTTCGATTTTGTTGACGTGCTTCGGGACGACGCACGGAAGGCGGCGGCCGCGCTCCGGCTGACGCTGGCGCAGCCCCGGATCAGTTCGCAGCTGGTGGACAATCTGAACGCCTCGATTCACCTTCGGGCTCTGCTCACGGATATCTTCCTGCTCGACGAGATCATCTCTCCACGGGCGGTGGCTTCCGCGGCCTCAGGCTGATCGGTCGCGAGCGCGCCCGCGGGAGTGTTGATTCGCGAATGGAAAAGAGGGGTGGCGATACGCATCGCCGCCCCTCTTTCTGCTTCGTTTCCTGATTCGGTCAATCGCCGTACAGCGAATCGATCGGGCCCGGCAACTGGATCCCGCCACCTTCTACCGGGAGCCAGCCCGCGAAACGATTGTCCTCGTCGACCAGAAGCATCTTCGGCTCCACCGGCTCGTCGGTCAGGACGAACGCGACGATGATCACCTTGTCGCCGGCCTGGAAATGCCGCGCCGCCGCGCCGTTGAGGACGACGGCGCCCGAGTGGGCGGCGAGGGGGATCGCGTAGGTCTCTATGCGCGCGCCGGTGGACACGTTCCAGACCGCAACCTTCTCACCGGTCACGATGTCCGCATCCTCCATGAGTGCGGAGTCGATCCCGATGCTTCCCACATAGTCCACATCAGCGCCGGTAACGGTCGCATGGTGAATCTTCGACTTGCAGATCGTACGCAGTTGCATGTGCTGGCGTGTGTTAACCCTGTATCGGTCGAGCCCACGCGAGATCCGGAGCTGAGTGAAACCGGATCTCGCCGGAAGACGGAAGCCAGTTCCAT
>CAZUVK010000274.1:0-1451 GCA_964623785.1 uncultured Gemmatimonas sp.
CGCCGACGCTGAGCGGGCGCTTCTGCCCGGCGCGTCGGCGCGTTCCGCAGCGGCCACGGATCTGTCTCCGAGGATGCCGAGAAGCTGCTCGAGGGGTTCGGCGAGTCGTGATCCTGGCGGATACCGGAGCGATCATCGCGCTGATCGATGCGGATGACCGGAACCACGCGGCCCTGCTCGACGCATACGAATCGGATCCCGACGGATGGGTGTTGCCGTGGGCGATTCTTCCGGAGGTCGACCACCTTCTGACGCGCCACGTCGATACCCGCGCGGGGGTCGCCTTTCTTCGCGACGTGGCGGATGGCCGGTATGCGATCGAGTGGGGCAATCCACTCGATCTCATCCGGGCCGCGGAGCTGGTGGAGAAGTACAGGGCGCTGGATATCGGCCTCGTGGACGCCGTGGTGATGGCGCAGGCCGAACGGTTGAAGGCGTCCGTCATCGCGACCCTCGACACGCGGCACTTCGGCGCCGTCCGCCTGCACCACTCTCCCGCACTCTGGCCCCGCGACCGACAGCCAACCCGCTAGACGGAAGTCGGAGCCCGGTCTTCTGACTTCTGACTTCTGACTTCTGTCTCCCTTTCTGGCCGCACTCTTGCTCGTCTGAAGTCCGCTGTTGTAGAAACCGGTCGCGCGCCGGCCTGGCCCGGGGGGTCGGGGCGGGCGTGAACGAGGTACATGGAGGTGCACATGGCGGACATTGCGGTCGAACGCGCGTCGCATAACGTGGATTCCGAGCGGACGGGCTACGCGGGAATGGGGCGGCGGTTGAGCTGGGGTGCGATCTTCGCGGGGTTCTTCGTCGCGATCGGCACGCAGTTGATCCTGTCGCTGCTCGGCATCGCGATCGGTCTCAGCTCATGGAGCCCGGCGACGCCGGGCGGGGTGGGAGCGGGGGATGTAGCAACCGGCGTAGGCATCTGGGCCGCCGTATCGGCGCTGATCTCCCTCTTCATCGGCGGCGCCACGACTGGACATCTCGCGGGCATGCTGACTCCGAAGGACGGCTTCCTTCACGGTGCGATCCTCTGGTCGCTGGTGACCGTCGCGACGATCTGGCTCGTCCTTGGCGGGATGGGGTTCCTGCTTGGCGGCGCGTTCAGCGTCGTCGGCCGGACGGCTTCGGCCACGATCGGCGTCGCTGGCGAGGCGGCGACGGAGCTGGCGCCCAGGATGATGGATCTCGGTGACGCCGAGGGTCGACGGGCAATCGCGGCGGACATCGCCGCGCGGAGCGGCATCAGCGCCGACGAGGCGCGCGACATCCTCGAACGGGCGGAAGCGCGTGCCCGGGAGGTGGGCAGCGACATCTCCGCCCGCGTGGCGGGTGCCGACGTGCTCACTGATGAGCAGCGGAGAGCGCTGGCCTCGGGAATCTCCGAACGTACCGGCATCGACGCGGACTCGGCTCGCCGGCTCTGGGAGCTCAGCGAGCAGCTGATCAGC
>CAZUVK010000274.1:1461-5240 GCA_964623785.1 uncultured Gemmatimonas sp.
ACTCGGCTCGCGCGATCGCCGACGCGGCGCGCGCGCGAGCGCAGGAGGCGAGAACGCGAGCCGCGAGCGCTGTCGATAGCGTCCAGGGGCGTGTGCAGGACGCCAGCGCCTCGCTGGACGCGGAGCGCCAGGCCCTCGCCGATGAGATCGCCCAGCAGACGGGCATGAGTCCCGAGGCCGCCCGGTCGCTGGTCGTCTCCGCGATGGCCGTCGGCGGCGCGGTGCAGGAGCGCGCGAGTGATCGCATTTCCGATAGGGCCGCCGATGCTCGCCAGGAAATCCGTCAGGTGGCGGAGGACGCGACGGACACCACGGCGCGTGGCGCGTGGTGGACACTGCTGGCGCTCGGCCTCTCCCTTGGCGCGGCCGGCGCTGGCGCGGCGACCACGGCGCGGCGCTGACCGGCGACTGATACTCGCCGTAAACGAAAAGCCGGGCGGCGCGCGCATCGCCGTCCGGCTTTTCGATCCGGAGATCCCGTTGGGGCCGCCAGCAGGCACGCCCTCATGTCAGGGCGCGACCATCGCCGGCACCTCCCCTGCTCAAAGCGGTCGTGTGAGTTCCATCACCTCGCCGAGCAGCGCGTAGAGGTTCCCACCCAGCCGCGCCACGGGCCGCAGGCTTTCGGGGTCCACAAGGAGCGTCCCCGGCGCGAAGGTCAGCTCCGCCCCGAGGCGCACCGATAGCACTTCCCCGATCACGAACGTACCGTCGGCCGGTGAGAGGTCCACCACCTGCCGGAGCCGGCATTCGAACACCGCGGGACAGCCCGCCACGTACGGGGCCGCGACCACCTCGCTCTCCACCGCCTCCACCCCCGCCACCTCGAACTCGTCGATCTCCGGCGGGTGCTCCGCGGCGCTCTCGTTCATCGCCGCGTGATGCCTCTCGCTCACCACGTTCACGCAGAACGCGCCCGTCTCGACGATGTTCTTCAGCGTATCCTTCGGCGAACCGCGCCGACTCCCGATCGACACGCCGACCAGCATCGGGGTGGCGGCGAGGGCCGCGAAGTAGCTGAAGGGAGCGAGGTTCCGTAACCCGTTCTCCGACCGCGTGGAGATCCAGCCGATCGGCCGCGGCACGACGAGAGAGGTGAGCAGCTGATACCGCTGCCGCCTGTCGAGCTCCTCCGTGAGAAACGCGCGAGGCTCGCTCGACGCCGAATTGCTTCCGTCGCCGGTGCCGCTCACGCGTCCGCCGGCCACCCGAAGCCCTCCGCGAGCCACGCCGATGCGTCCGCCAGCTCGGACGCCACGATGGAATGGCCGATCCGGTAGTCGCGCGATGTCAGATCCGCGCCGACCGCGGCCAGCGCCGACCGTCCCCGCTCCGCCATCTCGATCGGGATCGACGTGTCGTCGACGCCGTGCCCCCAGAAAATCCTCCAGCCTTGGACCGACTCGGCCGTGACCGGAACGCCCGGGTGCGACGCGAGGAACCCGCTGAAGTTCAGGACCCGCGGCACCTTCCCCGGGTGTCGAAGCGCCTGCGCCACGCTCATCGTCCCGCCCTGCGAGAACCCGCCGAGCACCAGCGGCCCCGTCTCGAAGGGGATCTCCGCCGCGATGATGTCCAGGAATTCGCGCAGCAGTTCCTGCGACCGTTCGAACGACTCCGGCTCCGGGCGGTCGTCCCCGAGATAGCGATACCACGCCCACCCCGGACCGTATCCCCAGGGCGCCCCGGGAAACGGCGCCTGCGGCGTCACGATCACCGAACCCGGGGGAAGCCCGGGACCCAGGCCGCGCAGGTCGAATCGATCGCTGCCCCGACCGTGCAGCAGGACGATGAGCGGCGCGCCAGGCTGCGCGTCCGCCGGGATATGTGCTTCGTATTCGAGCGGCATCTCACTCCGCGGGACCGGGATACGGATTGTGTCCGGGGAAGATGGACGGCACGCGCTCTCGGGTCAACGCCAGCCCGGCACCAGGTCTCGCGCAGCGCCTCCCCGCGCCGGCCCCGCACGGTTCACCTTCCGCGCCGGGTATACATTTCCGGTGAGCGGCGCGCCCCCGCGGATATCGGCCGCACCGACCGGACCTTGTCCACCGTGGACTCGAATGCTCCTGAAACTCTTCGCCATCTTCGTCCTTCTCCCGCTCGCGGAGTTGGCGATCCTCATCCGGCTCGGCCAGGCGATCGGGGTCTGGTCGACGCTCGCGATCGTCGTCGCCTCAGGCGCGATCGGCGCGCTGCTGGCCGCGCGTGAGGGCGGCCGTGTGCTTGGCGCGATCCAGGCGGAGCTGGCGGTGGGGCGCGCGCCCACGGCACGCCTCGTCGACGGGTTCCTCATCTTCCTCGGCGGGTTGCTGCTGCTCATCCCCGGGCTCATCACCGATCTCATGGGGTTCCTCCTCCTCTTGCCCTTCACGCGCGCCCGCCTGAAGACCCGGATCCGCGGCCGATTCGAGCGGATGGCGAAGAGCGGTCAGGTCAGCATGATCACGCTCATCCGCTGACGGGTAACACGATGTCCCCAGAGAAGCTGAATTGGGAGCTCTTCGCGACCTCCGCGCCGGGGTTCGAGCCGGTCGTCGCGGCGGAGCTGGAGGCGCTCGGGTTCGAGCCGCTCGTCGAGGCGGGCGGGGTGCGGTGGAGCGGCGGGGCGCGCGGACTCTACACGGCGAACCTCCAGCTGCGCGCGGCGAGCCGCGTCCTCGTGCGTGTCGCCCGCTTCCGCGCGCGGAGCTTCATCGAAATGGAACGCCACGCGCGGCGGATCGACTGGTCGCCGTTCATCGCGCCAGGTGACGCGGTCCGCCTGCGGGTGACGAGCCGGAAATCCCGGCTCTACCACGAGCGCGCGATCGAGGAACGGTTCGCTCGCTTCATCGAGGAGCGCGTTGGAGCGGCCGTGCGGCCCGCTCGCGACCGCGGGGACGAGGATGGGGAAGAAGGGTCCCACGGTGATTCAGGGGGATCGGGGGATGACCTCCCGGCCGGGCCCGCTGGCGACGGCCAGCTCTTCGTCGTCCGCTTCCTGCGCGACGAATGCGTGGTCAGCGCCGACGCGTCGGGAGCGCTCCTCCACCGGCGCGGATACCGACAGGCGGTCGCGAAGGCCCCGCTGCGCGAAACGCTGGCGGCCGCGATGCTGCTTGCGACGGGGTGGGATGGGTCCTCCCCGCTCGTCGACCCGTTCTGCGGATCGGGTACCATCCCGATCGAGGGGGCGCTGATCGCGCGCCGGATCGCGCCGGGGCTCGCGAATCGGGAGCTCGAGCCGCGGGCGTTCGCCTTCGAACGCTGGCCCGCGTTCCGGCCGGAAGTGTGGACGGAGGTCGTCGGTGAGGCGCGGGCGGCGGTGCGGGAACGCGCGCCCCACGCCATCCTCGGCGCCGACCGCGACGCGGGCGCGGTGGACGCGGCCCACGCGAACGCCGAGCGCGCTGGCGTCGCTGACGACGTCTCATTCACCGTGCGCGCCGTGTCGGCCGCCGCGCCGCCCGACGATGCCGCGCGCGGACTCATCGTCACCAACCCACCCTACGGCGTGCGCGTCGGCGATCCCGGCCCGCTCCGCGACCTCTATGCCTCCTTCGGGCGGGTCGCGCGAGAGCGGTTCCCGGGCTGGCCGGTCGCCATCCTCGCGGCGGACGACGGGCTCGAGCGGTTCACCGGCATCGACTTCGAGGAGCTGGTCAGGACGCGGAACGGGGGGATCCCCGTGCGGCTGCTCGTGGGGGAGTAGAGGGCGGCTAAAGGCTCTGCCCCCTTCGCGGCTTCGCGGCTTCGCGGCTTCGCGTGAGCATTTCAGGCGGGGCTCACGCGAAGCC
>CAZUVK010000275.1:0-5231 GCA_964623785.1 uncultured Gemmatimonas sp.
GCCTCCGCGGAGCCGCCTGGCGTGCGGAGGCTGGTGTCCGTGCGCAGATCGCCAGGGGTGAGGCCGGCGCGCGCGAGGAGTCTGCGGTGCTGGAGCACCTGCCGCGCGGTGTCGCGCCACCGGTCATCCCCCGACCGTCGCAGTTCGGCGAGCCGCTGCGTGCCGGCGCGCAGGCGGGCAAGCTCGCCGGTGGCCGAGTCGCGGATCCCGTACTCGGCCGCGAAGATCGCGTACGCGCTCTCGACGAGTGGCCTGTCCTCCCAGGAATCCAGGTTCAGCGTCACTCGCCTGAGGGCGTGGTCGATGCGGTTGGTGAGATCGTGGACGGCCTCCGGAGTTGCCCCGAGCGGGACGAGGTCGTCCCAGGCGATGGGATCCCCCACGGCCACGATGGCTTCGGACCGAAAGATCTCCTTGTCGCGGAACACGAGACCCACGGGGACGATGGGGAACGCGCCGCCAACGCGCGCGGAGGAGGCGAGCGCGATCCTCGCGGCGCCGGTTCGGAGGGGCGCGATCGAGGGGGCGTCATGGCTGATCCCCTCGGGAAAGATTCCCACCGCCGACTCCGTTTCCAGGGCGGCATACGCGGCATCGAAGGCGTCGGTGTTGCGGTCCATCAAGGTGGGGTCGTCCTGTCGCCGGTAGACCGGAATCGCCCCGACCGACCGCGCGAGCCATCCGATGACGGGCACCTCGAAGAGCGGTGCCTTGGCGAGGAACCGCACCGGGCGTCGGGCCGCGGCCGCGACGAGCGCGGGATCGAGCAGCGAGTTCGGGTGGTTCGCGACGAGCAGGATCGGGCCATTGTCCGGCACACGAAATCCTTCGACGCGCAGCCGATAGTAGGTGCGGGTCGATAGCCGGCCGATCGCGGAGAACGCGGGAAGGAGCCACATGGGCGCGGCCGATCTGTCGTCCGGGAGGTCAGGGATCGAGGCGCGGATCCGGGATGGATCCGAACCGTGATCTCAAGACGAGCGTGGCCGGAAATGGCGCGCGCCGATCGATCACGGCAGGACGGCTGGCGCGTCGAAGTCGCCGGTGCGGAGGAATCGGGTCACCAAATCGCGCACGTCTTCGCGCGCCATGATGAAAGTGTGCGCGCTCGGCACCACCACGTGGTCGCTCTGACCCTTCAGGTGCGACTCCGCAACGGAGACCTTGCCGTCGTGAGCGCCGGCAATGACGCCGACCTCGGCGCTTCGCGGAAGGTCCAGCGCGAAGACGGGGTTGTCCGGCTCGCCCGTGGTGATGTCACCAAGGGGCTTCAGGAGCCAGCCAAGAGCCGGTTCGTACCGGTCGGCCGCCGCGGAGCCCTGGTTGGGCGGCGCGAGCATGACGATACGACCGAGGTTCGTCGGCGGCGATTCGGCGATCATCGACCGGACAATGATGTTGCCGAGACTGTGGCCGACGAAGTGAATCGCGGGTGTTCCGGGCTCGACCTCCGCGGCGAGGTCCCGCGCGAGTTCCCGCGCGAGGTCGGCGACTTCGCAGCAGACGCTCGAATATCCCCAGTTCATCACCGCGTAACCGGCGTCCTCGAGTGCCCATTCGAGCGGCATCATCGACATCGGCGTCCGCCCCAGGCCGTGCACCAGCACGACGAGTTCCTTCGGTGGATCCGACGCCAGCGAGCCGAAGTCGCCGGGGGACGGCGCGGCGAACGGCGCGGCGCTGGCAGGGCCGGCCAGGGTCCAGATGAGGATCAGCGCGATCGATCGAATCGTACGCATACGGTCACATTTCCAGCCCCGAAAGTCGTTCCGGACAGAATGACTATACACCGCCTGCATACCGGGTTCCATGGAAATGCGACAAGTGAAGCTGGAAGAGTGGCGGATTCGCTTCACTCTTCGCCATTCGATCACTCCGCGCCGATCGCGGCCAGCCCCGCGCGGGAGATCTGCGCGTCTTCGTTGGCGCGTACGCCACTCGTCCCGATGGCGCCAACGAGCTCGCCGCCCACGCGGATCGGCAGGCCGCCCTCGAAGTTGATACCGTCCGGAACCGCCTCGATCGTACCGGCCTGGAGACGCTGTCCGTACTCGATCGTGGTGAGGCCGGTGGCGGCGGAAGTGCGTGCCTTGCCGAGCGCGATGTTGAAGGAAAACGATGACGCGTTGTCGAGCCTGCGGAGGTAGACCGGGACGCCGGCCGCATCCGTGAGGACGATCGTGACGTTCCACTGGTTCGCGCGCGCTTCGGCCTCCGCGGCGTCGGCCACGCGGCGGGCTCCCTCGAGCGAGAGTCTTGCGGCCGGAGCAGCTCCAGGGGCCTGCGCGGATGCGGCGACGGGAGCGACCAGCAACATGAAGAGGAGGGTCGCGGCCAGAGCCATGATCTTCCGGGTCATCGCTTCACTTTCGTTGAATTGGATATGGATTCGTGCCCCGTCCGGGAGGGGGCGGGACACGCTTCATTGGCCGGGGGCGCCACGCGGGTCGAGCCGCGACGTCTCCACGGCGTGGCCAGCAAGGTCATCCCCCGACTCCCGTAGTTATGGTCGCCAAACCGCGCAAACGTTGGCGACTCGCGCAATCGAGGTCATCTCATCGTCGACGGAACGGCGAGTCCGCCTTCCAGTCCGGGAGGGAATCGGCTTCGGCGACTGCGATCGCCGTTCGCATCATCACCCTGCCCTGCTGGACGGCGCCCCGATAGTCGAAATCGTCGCTGAAGGCGTCGGACGGCTGGTGGTAGTGGTGGGCCACGAAGTCCTCGAACCACGCCTTTCCCCACCCGTCGGGCCGGTCCCGGTACGTAAGCCCATGATCGAAGGCGATCCCCGGAACGCCCGCCCTGGCGAACGGAAAGTGGTCCTGGCGGAAGAAGGAGCCCTTCTCCGGATGCTGCTCCGGCGCGACTTCGAGGCCTTCCGCTTCCGCCGCCGTATACACGTAGGGCCCGAGGGACGATCTATCGACACCCAGGGGAGCGATGTCGGTCGTGGGGCCGTGCAGGTTGGCGCCGTCGACGTTGAGGACGGCGGCCGTTCGGCCGAGCGGCCAGGCGGGATGGCGGGTGTACCATTCCGCGCCGAGCAGGCCCGATTCCTCAGCCGTCGACGCGAGGAAGAGGAACGGCCGCGGCGGCCTGGCACCGGATGCCGCGAACGCCTCCGCCATCGCGAGCAGGAGCGCGACGCCGCTGGCGTTGTCGTGCGCGCCCGCGTAGATGGTGGGCCCGCCAGCGCCCGGGACCATCCCCAGATGGTCGTGGTGGGCCATGAGGATGACCGGCTCATCCCCACGAGTGGAGTCGACGCCCGGGATCATCGCCATGACATTGGCCGTGGCCACCTCCGAGATCGTGCTCCGGACCGTGGCGTTCACCCGCATACCAAGCGGCCGAGCGCGGAAATCGGGACGATCCGAAAGCGCGAGCAGCGCATCCGCGTCATCGCCGGACGAGAGCAGACGCTTCCCCACCGTCTCCGTCACCCATCCCCGTATTCGGAGCGGGTACTCCGGCTCGCCGGCGAGCTGGTACTGCTCACCGGTGTTTGAGTTGCGGACGACATTCCATCCGTAGCCCGCCGACTCGTCGGTGTGGATGAGGATCACCCCCGCCGCGCCGCGTCGAGCCGCCTCCTCGAATTTGTAGGTCCACCGTCCGTAGTAGGTGAGCGCCCGACCGCCGAAGAACCCGGGAGTCCTGGCCGTGCCGGGATCGTTCACGCGGACGAGGAGTACCTTGCCGGCGACATCGAGGCCCTGGAAGTCGTCCCAGTCGTACTCGGGCGCGTGGATCCCGTAGCCCGCGAAGATCAGCTCGGCCTCGACCGACACGGACTCCATTGGGATACCGGCCTCGAGCACGAATTCATCACGGTAGGCGGGAACGAATGACTCGCCCGACGGGTTCGAGAAGGCGATCTCCGGTTCGGGGTCCATGCCGATCATGGGGACTTCCTGCCGGAATCCATGGCGTGGAGCCGGTTCGAGGCCCGCGCCAGCGAGGACCGCGCGAATGTACTCCTCGGCGATCCGGCCACCGCGGCTGCCCACGGCGCGGCCCTCGAGGAGCGGGCTCGCGAGAAATCGAAGATGCGCTTCGATACGTTCGGGTCTCAGTTCAGGGACGTTCATCTATGTATGTCGACGCGATGAAGTGTGGATGGCACGTTGAATCGAACGCCCGCCGGCCGCCGCCGCAAACTTCGGACGCGGTCAGGATCGGGAGCCGGGTGTTGCCGAGCGTACCGCGAGAGCGCAGTCTACCCGCGGGTCAGACGCCCCGAGGTCGGCCCGTCAGTTCGCAAGATAAACCAGGAGAGGAAAACGAATGAGAGGATTCGGCGGAGTTGCCCGCGCAATCGCGGTGGTGGCGATCATGACCCTGGCCACTCCGGCCCACGGCCACGCCCAGGTTGCGGAGAACCAACCGCGGTACGAGAACGTCATCTCGGCGAACCCATTCGGCATCCTGCTGGAATGGTTCAACGCCGAGTACGAGCGAGTCATTACTGAATCCTCGACGCTGGGAATCGGAGGCTCGTGGGTCACCCTCGACGATGCGGACTACAAGAACGCCGACCTTTTCTGGCGTTTCTACCTCCAGGATCAGGTGCTTGAGGGATGGATGTTCGGCTCCAAGGTCGGCCTCACGAGCGTCACCGGTGAAGGCACCTACTTCGGCATCGGCTTCGACTTCAATCGCAGTTGGTTGATGGGCAGGAACGACAACTTCTACGTCGGCGTCGGCTTCGGGTTGAAGCGCCTGTTCGGAGTCGGCGACGATTACGATGATCTCACGTTCATCCCGACGATCCGGCTCGTGAACGTCGGCGTGGCGTTTTGACGGGGTCCGGAACAATGGATAGAGCCCTCCGTGTCCTGAGGCCCCATTTTGTCATCCTGAGGCGTTAGCCGAAGGATCCGCACGTGGCCATTTCGCGCCGGTCCCGAAGTGCAGATCCTTCGGCTAACGCCTCAGGATGACAAGAGGGCTCAACCTTCACTGTCCGTCGACCAGTATCGTCCGCGCAAAGAGCTCGTTGTTCTCCCAGCGGGTCCGCTTGAGATCGAGGTTGACGGGCTGGGTACGGCCCGCGGTATCGGTCGCGCGTGAGACGAGGGTGTGTTCGCCGGGCGCGATCCCGCGCGTTTCCAGGGTGAAAAAGGTCCAGGTGTAGGGGTCGGCGGGGGTGTCGAGGGTGGCGGTGCGCCACTCACCCTCGTCGATGCGAACCTCGACGGAGCGGAGCGGTGTCCCGTCGGACCAGG
>CAZUVK010000276.1:0-1536 GCA_964623785.1 uncultured Gemmatimonas sp.
GGGCGCCGGCCGAGGCCCCGCGGGCGGCCAATCTCACCGCCGACTGGAATGCGCGCCTGCAGCGGGAGTTTCCGCGCATCCTCGGTATGACGGCGGCGGACTCTGGCGGTTTCGCGTTGGACGCGCGGGTCGACATCGGCGTGGGCGTCCGCGAGGGAGCCGCCGCGCCGGGGACCGGCGAGATCGAGCCGCACCGGACCGGGGCGCTTCCGCTCCCGGACCGGTCGACCGCGGTCGGGGACGCCTGGTTCGCGGCGCGACAGGGGCCTCACCTGGTCGCGAGCACGATGACCGGCGCGGATGCGGACGGCGCGCGGATCGAGTGGCTCGAGATCGCGGCGGGTGCCGGCGCGTGGAGATTCTCCGCCGGGCGGGTACCGGTCGGATACGCCTACGGGTTCGGCGGCGGCGCGATGTTCACGGGGGCCGTGCCCGTGGACGCGATTCAGGTGTATACCCGGCGATCGATCCGACTTCCGGGCTTCTTGGCGGGGGTCGGGCCGGTGTCGTTCCACGGGTTCTTCGGGCGACTCCGCGAGGACCGGCACCCGGACAAGCCTATGATCTGGGGCGCGAGTGCCCAGGTACGCCCCCATCACCGGCTGACGATGGCCGCGAATCGCGGGGCGCTGTTCGGAGGGGACCAGCCAGTGACCTTCCGCAGAGTGGCGGATATGCTCGTGGGTCGAGTCGCCGGGATCGGATTCGAGAACCAGATCGTCTCGATGTCGGCGAAGTTTCTGGCGCCGACCGGGAGCGTCGTGCCGCTCGAGCTGTACGTCGAGTGGGGAGCTGAAGACGCGGCGGGTGCCTGGTGGGACGTGCCAGGGGTGATCGTGGGGATATGGACGCCGGGGCTCGCGTTCGCGCCGTGGTTGAGCGCCGGGTTCGAATACACAACGATGGCCAGCTCGTGCTGCGGGAACCCGAGCTGGTACCGGCACTGGTCGTTCAACGGCTCCTGGGCATCGCGGGATGAACCGTTGGGCCACCCGCTCGGCGGGGCCGGGGGCGAGGCAATGGTTCACGCGACGGTCGATTTTCCCGGGGCGGCGCTCGCGGTGAATGGCGTGATGTTCCGACGGCACCGAGAAGCGGAGAACCTGTACTCCCCGGGTCGTGAGGGGACGAGTCGCGGCGGCTCGCTGGGGGCCACGTGGTTCGCGACTCCCCGGATTCGCGCAGAGCTGGGTGGGAGTCTCGAGGATGGCGATGGCTGGCGGGAAACCCGATTCCGTATTCAGGGGGGGATGATCTTCTGATGGCTGACGGCAGATTTCCGACATACCGACCGCGACGGCTCCGGAGCTCCGAACCGCTGCGCCGGCTGGTGCGCGAGACAGCGCTGGGGGTCGGCGACCTCATCCTGCCTCTCTTCGTCGTGCCGGGGCAGGGGGAACGCCGGTCAGTGGGATCGATGCCGGGCGTCGACCAGACCTCGGTCGACGAACTGGTCCGCGACGCCGAGGAGGCGCTCCGTCTCGGCATTCCCGCCGTCCTGCTCTTCGGGATCCCCGAGTCGAAGGACGACGTCGG
>CAZUVK010000276.1:1546-5229 GCA_964623785.1 uncultured Gemmatimonas sp.
CGTGGGCGGTGGACACCGGCTACCGGCTGCAAGGCTATGCGGACGATGGCGTCGTCCAGCAAGCCGTCCGCGCGCTCAAGCGCGAACTGCCCGAACTGGTGGTGATCACGGACGTCTGCCTTTGTGAGTACACGTCACACGGGCACTGTGGGGTGATCCAGGGCGAGGCCGTGGTCAACGACGCAACCCTGCCTCTTCTCGCGCGGATGGCGGTCTCCCATGCGGCGGCGGGGGCGGACATCGTCGCGCCATCGGACATGATGGACGGCCGCGTTGGCCGTATCCGGGGCGCCCTGGACGAAGAAGGTTTCGCGGGGATTCCGATCCTCTCCTATTCCGTCAAGTACGCCTCCGCCTTCTACGGCCCGTTCCGGGAAGCCGCGGAGAGCGCGCCCGCGTTCGGAGACCGACGCGGCTACCAGATGGACGGGGGAAACGCGCGCGAGGCGCTGCGCGAGGCGCGGCTGGACATCGAGGAGGGCTGCGACATGCTCATGGTCAAGCCCGCGTTGCCCTACCTCGACATCATCCAGTCGCTGCGGCGAGAGACAGACTATCCGGTGTTCGCGTACCAGGTTTCCGGTGAATACGCCATGATCATGGCGGCCGCCGAAAAGGGCTGGATCGACGGGGACCGGGCAATGCGCGAGGCACTTGTGTCGATCCGGCGTGCGGGTGCGGACGCGATCGTCACCTACTACGCGCGCGAGTTCGCGCGGTCAGCGATGCGGTGAAGTCGTTGCGTCTCGCCGCGGCGAGATGACCAACGCCGCCTGCAGGCGGCTGGAGACCGGGGCCTACCCATAGTGCCGTGAATCACAAGCGTCCGTTCGTTCGGGCGTCGGGGATTCGCGGCACTTTCGCGTGGATGGCGGTGCGGCCGCGCGAGCGGACCAGCCGGGAAGAGCCGCGCGGGGCCAGGAGCCGAGTGCCTGGACCCGGGACCCGAGCCGGCTGGGCGACGGCAGGGCGGGGAGGGGTGTCTGGTCTGCCTTGTGCATGGAGAGGGTCGGTGCGGATCGGGAAATTGTCCGAGATCGCGGATCGACGGACGCTCGGGAATTTTACGGGCCGAAGAGCAATGAGATCGACAGTGGGGACGGGAGCGGTAAGGGGTGGGGTTGACCTCAACCGGCGTGATGCGATCTGGCGTGGTTTCCCGGTCGCCAGTGACGCAAGGCTGAAACGGGAGATCACGCATCGGCAGCTCGTCGTGGCGAATCTCCGGAGGTTCCTGCGAGTCTGGAGCCTGCACGTTCTGGACGGAACTCTGGTGGCCGCTCTCGCGTTCGCGCTGACGAGCGGCCTCACGTTCTTCCAGGACCTTCGGCCGTTCGTGCCGATGGTGGTTGCGATTCATCTCCTGAGCCTCAACGCGCTTGCGACGTATCAAGCGGGGGAGGGTCGACGGGACTACTGGCAGCTGGCGATGGCGGTCGGACTCGCGAACCTGACACTGGGCGCGCTCGCCATGTTTCCGCCTCAGTTACCCTTCGAGCCCGCGCTGCTCGTCATCTTCGCCGTGATGGCATGCGCGGTCCTGGTTGCGGGCAGGGCAGCGGCCGATCAGGCCGTCGGGCTGGCCCGCAAGCGCGGGATCGACCTACGCCGCGCCCTTCTGATCGGGAACCTGGACGAGGTCGGCGAGGCCATCGAAAAGCTGCGTGGCGGTCGGTCGGTCGACCACTACATCGTCGGCCACGTGACGCCGGCCTGGCAGATGGACCCAGCCGCGATCGCGACCGTCGACCAGCTCGCCGCCGTGATCGAACGGGAGAATGTGCGGGAGGTCATCGTCTCATCGGTGCTCCCGCCGAAGTCATTCCGCGACGTCGCGACCTGCTGCTTCGAGAGCGGCATCACGCTGTTCGTGATCCCGACGGTACCGACCTCGAGGGAGTACAGGGCGGAGCCCCTCCGGGTGGGAGGCTACACGCTCCTCCGGCTGCACCCCGCGCGACTGGAGATGCCCGCGCTCCTGATCAAGCGGATCTTCGACCTCCTTGTCGCCGGCTGCGTGCTGCTGCTCGCCGCCCCGCTGATGGCGCTGATCGCGATCGCGATCCGGATCGACTCTCCCGGTCCGGTCTTCTTCCGCTCACGCCGCGTCGGTCTGGGTGGGCAGCTCTTCGATATGTGGAAGTTCCGCAGCATGACCCGGGACGCGGAGAAGCGGGGGCTGGAACTCGCGCACCTGAACATCTACGCGAACGGGACGTTCAAGATCGCGAACGACCCAAGGGTTACCCGGGTCGGTACGTGGCTGCGCCGGACGAGCCTGGACGAGCTTCCGCAGCTCTTCAACGTACTGGCCGGGACGATGTCGCTGGTTGGCCCGCGTCCCGCGCTGCCCGAGGACCTCGGCCGGTACGAGCCGCACCATTTCCAGCGGCTGACGGTGATCCCCGGCATTACGGGCCCATGGCAGGTGGGCGGTCGGAATCTGATCACGGATTTCGAGACGATCATCGGGATGGAGAAGCAGTACATCCAGGGATGGTCGTTCTGGCTCGACGTGAAGATCCTGCTGCGGACGCCGGCGGTCGTGTGGCGAGGCGAAGGCGCGTATTGAATGCGAGTCGCCATCGCGGCTGACTGGATGAGCAACGTCGGGGGCGGAGGCCGGGTGCTGACCCACCTCCATGCGCTCTATCCGGACGCTCCCATCTACACGACGATCGTCGATCGGGACCGGCTGCCCGCGCATATGCGCGGCTGGGACGTTCGACCCTCCTTCCTGCAGCGCGTGCCCTTCGCGAAGCGGAAGTATCAGGCGTTTCTCCCCCTGATGCCGCTGGCGTTCGTGCTGTTCGACCTGCGCGAGTACGACGTCGTCATCTCGGCGAGTAGCGCGTGCGCGAAGGGCGTCATCGTCGCGCCCGAAGCGCTGCACCTCTGCTACTGCTACACGCCCTGTCGGTACATCTGGGACCTCTACCACGACTACACGCGTGATCTGCGGATGCGGCCGCTCGCGGCGTACATCGCGCACAAGCTGCGCATCTGGGACCGGGTGACCGCCGACCGAGTCGATCACTTCGTGGGGATCTCACACGAGGTGGCAGGCCGGATCAGGCGACACTATCGACGGGAGGCGGAGGTCATCTACCCCCCGGTCGACCTGGAACGGTTCGCGCCGACGGGGGCGACGCCGGAGGACTTCCATCTCGTCGTGTCGCGGCTCGTCCCGTACAAACGGATCGATCTGGCAATCGAGGCCGCGAACCGGCTCGGGCTGCGGCTGATCGTGGCGGGGGACGGGCCCGAGCGCCGCCGACTTGAGCGGATGGCCGGACCGGGAGTCGAGTTCCGGGGGCACGTCACCGATGAGGAGGCGAGTGAGTTGCTCGCGCGGTGTCGGGGGATGCTCTTTCCGGGTCTGGAGGACTTCGGGATCGCGCCGCTCGAAGCGCAGGCGTCAGGGCGACCAGTGATCGCCTATGGTCGGGGTGCCGCACTCGAGACGGTTGTTGCAGGGGTGACGGGGGTCTTCTTCGAGGAGCAGACCGTCGATTCGCTGATGGCGGCGATCCGGCGTGCCGAGGCGATCGACTTCGACTGGCGCGCGTGCCGTGTCAACGCGGAGCGGTTCGGCGCGACGGAGTTCCGGGACCGGATGAGGCGGGCGGTGGAGCGGAACTGGCGGCGCGGAGGTGCCCCGGCGCGCGTCGACGAGTCGCGCC
>CAZUVK010000277.1:0-5210 GCA_964623785.1 uncultured Gemmatimonas sp.
CTCATCGGCCAGTTCGCCGCCGGCTCCGGCAAGAAGGCGGGCGAGTTCTACACACCGCAGCAAATCTCCACCATCCTCTCGCGCATCGTCACGCTCGATAGCCAAGCGCCGGAAACCGGCCCGGTGAAACACCTCGGCAGCGTCTTCGACTTCGCCTGCGGCTCCGGCTCACTCCTCCTCAACGTCCGCAAACGGATGGGCGCGCACGGCATCGGAAAAATCTACGGCCAGGAGAAAAACATCACGACCTACAACCTCGCGCGCATGAACATGCTGCTGCACGGGGTGAAGGACACCGAGTTCGAGATCTACCACGGCGACTCGCTAACCAACGATTGGGACATGCTCCGCGAGACCAACCCGGCGAAGGTGCCGAAGTTCGACGCGGTGGTCGCCAATCCGCCGTTCAGCTATCGATGGGAGCCGACCGAGGCGCTGGGCGAGGACGCGCGGTTCAAGAATTACGGGTTGGCCCCCAAGAGCGCGGCCGACTTCGCGTTTTTGCTGCACGGGTTCCACTACCTGAACGATCAGGGTGTGATGGCGATCATCCTGCCGCACGGCGTGCTGTTCCGCGGCGGCGCGGAGGAGCGCATCCGCACGAAGCTGCTCAAAGACGGGCACGTCGACACCGTGATCGGCCTGCCGGCCAACCTGTTCTATTCGACCGGTATCCCCGTGTGCATCCTGGTCCTGAAGCGGTGCAAGAAACCCGACGACGTACTGTTCATCAATGCCAGTGGCCCGGAGAACTTTTCCAAAGGCAAGCGGCAGAACTACATGACCGACGAGCACATCGATCGGATCATCGCGACGTACCGTGAGCGTCCGGGAAAGATCGACCGTTATGCCCGGCGGGTGGAGATGGGGGAGATCGAGGCGAACGATTTCAACCTGAACATCTCGCGCTACGTTAGCATCGCTCAAGAGGAAGAAGAAATCGATCTGAGAGCTGCCCACGCCGAGCTGGTCAGCGCCGAGCGCGATATCGTCGCCGCGACGAGCAAGCACAACGCATTTCTGAATGAGCTTGGGCTACCGTCTTTGCCGGCCGGTGATTCCGCCTAGAAATGCCCTCGCAACGAGCGCAGAATTCGAGGGTGACGTTGCGCCCATCGCCGAGGCCGCAGCCCCGCTCCACATGCTGCTCCTGCGCGACATGTGGCTCCCCGCCTTTCGACGCGCCGAGCTTGCACACCATGTCAGCATTCAGCTTCGAGTGCTGGTCAGCCATCCTGTGCAAGCATGACTATCCGTCGAACAAGGAGGAGAAGGCGACGCAGACGGTGATGGAACAGGCCACGCTGCTGTCTGCGGAATAGAAGATATCGTGAGCGGGGCGTCCAACAAGCGCCTGCAGGAGTCGCAGGGCCGTTCATGAATTCGCGTGGCGCGGGGCTCGGCGCACGGCCCTGCGCTCTTGAGGCTATGGTCGTTAGGGACGAGATCTCTCGAAGCCGTCGCGGGCACATGTGGGTGCGCCGGTTCCTTTTGGAACGGCTTGCGACATCGGTCATGTGTTTGAATTGTTCATGATAGCTGGCTTGACCGACGACGAGCGCGACCCGACCTTGGGAATCATGAGTACGAAACCGCTTATTGAAGAGATCCTCCGACTTCCGGCGGATCAGCGACTGAAGCTCCTCGAGGACATCTGGACAAAGCTGGTGGAATCACCGGAAGACATGCCAGTCCCGGATTGGCACCGGGACCTTCTGGATGAGCGGCGGTCGGACCCAGACGAGCGGCCCACTCGCACGCGGGAGGAGGTCCAGGGGAACGCGAGGCGTTTGCGAGAGTGACCTGGCAGTTTCCGCTTCAGGCCGCTCGCGGACAAGGACGTTGCGGACGCGTACGCGGCCTACGAGGGTGCGCGGGCGGTCTTGGCGAAGAGTTCATGGAGGAGGTAGGACGCGTTATCACGCTGCTCTCGAAGTCCCCGGAGGCGCGTCCCGAAGTCCACCGAGGTATTCGCCGTGCAATCCTGCGTCGTGTTCCCTATTCTCTCCACTATCGCCTGGCGCCCTCCGAGCGGATCGTCGAGATTCGCGCATGCGTACATCAGCGCCGTCGTCGGCGCTCCTGGCGCCGCCGTGCCTGATTGACCTCCGCCGTCGTACAACAGTTGCGGACCGAGAGTCGACACCGCGGTTGAGCCGCCAGCGTAGCGTGCGTTGAAGCTCTCAACGTCGGGCCGATGCCCCTCGAGCGCAATTTCGGTTTGCCACGTGCCGCCGGCCGCCGAATCCAAGGGCGTTAGGAGCGACTGACACCTTGTCCGGCGTTTCGATTCGAGGGCGTTCTACCGTGCGCTCGATTCTCAGCGTATCGCGCGCGGAATGACTTGGGCGGACGTCGCGCGCGAAACGGGCGTGAGTTCAAGCGCCCGACCAAGGACTATGTGCCGCTCAATCAGTTCGCCGTGCGAGTGAGAAACGTGAGCAAGAAGACGAGCATCTTCGAGGTTCAAGGCACCGCGATCATGTTTCCGTCCACCCGGAAGGTGACTACATCTCCCGGACGGATATGCTGAAAGCCAAGGATGGCGAGTTCTTCAACTCGGGCTGGTTGCGAAACCGCACCATCGTGGAGTCTCTCGGCATCTGGGAGAGTGCCATAACTCCGGTTTCAAATATGGCGGATTCGCCGCAATTGGAAGCCAGGCCGGTCTGAACCACTACAAGCTCAGCGTCAAGGAATGGGTGGCGCGGACCAACGCCATCGGCCTGCGCGCAAGCGCGGGGCGCCATGGGGGAACAAACTCAAATGGGTGCTCGACGCCGATGCCAAATGTCCATGTCCCTCTACGATGACCCGGAGCTCTACGACGCGAGATCCCAGCCCGAGCCATTCGCGTCCTTCTACACCTCCGTCGCCCGGGAGACTGGCGGACCCGTCCTCGAACTCGGGTGCGGAACCGGTCAGATCATCGTACCGATCGCGAACGCGGGTGTCTCCGCCGTGGGCCTGGATCTCTCCCCGACCATGCTGGACGCCGCCAGAGTCCGTGCGGCGAAGTCAGGCGCCGAGGTCCGCTGGGTGTGCGACGACATGCGCCGCTTTTCGCTCGGCGAGCGGTTCTCCGCCGCGATCATCGTCCGCAACACCCTGCTTCAACTCGTTGACATCGCGGACCTGCGCGCGTGTCTCGCCGCGGTTCGCGAACACCTGTTGCCCGAAGGCCGATTCGTCTTCGACATCTTCAACCCGGACGTCCGGATTCTCGCTTCTCCTCCCCACGAGCGGATCCTGGTGCGAAGGTTCGAGCACCCGCGGCGGGGAGAGGTCACGCTGGAGCTCACGAGCGACTATGACGCGGCGTCCCAGGTGAATCGCGGCACCTGGTACCACTCCACGGCCGAGGAGCCGGACTTTGAGGTGACGCCGATTCCGTTGCGGTGCATCTTTCCCCAGGAGCTGCCGCTGCTGCTGGAGTCGGAGGGGCTGCGGCTGGAGGCGCGGTGGGGAGGCTTCTCGCGGGAGGCGTTCGCGAGTGGCAGTCGGTTCCAGGTGTGCGTCACCCGGCGTGCGTAACTGCGTGATGGGGAGGCAACGCCAGGCTCTCCGTCGCTACGGCGCGCTCGGGGTAGTCCTCGTGAAGTTAAGTGCCTCGAACTGACATTGCACGATACCCGTAGGTACATTCGCTGGATGGACGCGAGACCCCTCTCCCGAGATCAGGCCATACAGCGCCTACAGGCCATCGAGGCCGAGATTCGACGCCTCGGGGTGCGGCGGCTCGCGCTCTTCGGCTCCGTCGCCCGCGACGAAGCTCGGGCGGACAGCGATGTCGATTTGCTCGTTGAGTTCATCCCCTCCGAAAAAAGCTTCGATCGTTTCATGGCTCTGGCCGAACTCCTCGAAGACGCGCTCGGCCACCGGGTCGAACTCGTCACCACCGAGGCGTTATCCCCGTACATCGGTCCGTACATCCTCGCCGAGGCCATGGATGTAGTTCGCCCCGTTTGCTTCTGGGAGGACTCCGGACTCGTGTAGGATATCGTGGCCAGCGTATGCCTGAGTAACAGGAGTCGAAAAGCCTGACCTCTCGTGGCTCTGTTGAGTCTCAGGCAGGCTGTTTGGGGCGAACGGCCGGGATTCCCGCAAGCATTCCGGGGACGCTGATGTCTTCGTCCACGTCTGGCCAGTGCACTCCCTGCCCGATCCCGATCAACCGGAAGTTGGCCCGCTGCTCCGGGGTCGCCTCCGAAAGACGCCACGACCAAGCCAGCGACACACTGATCGTGCGTCCGTCGACCAGGTGCGCGATGATCTCTTCCTCGGTAACGCGGACCTCACGAATCAGCGGCTCCGCTGCCTCCGCAAAGCTCATCCCATGCCTCCTGGATAGCGTACATGTGTTCGTAAACCAAGGCTCGGATTCAGTTCAGATCGCGTGCCGAGAAACCGTGGTTGCTGGCCAGATGTACCGGTTGAAGCCTGAACTTGCAGCGGCGTCATCCCGTTCGACGTGCACGTGGGGGGCTCGTTGCAGTCGAAGCTGAAAAAATAGAGGTGGTAAGGGCCAGGGATTGGGGACGCTCAGTGGGCTTTCACGCGAGATCGCCTGACGTATCTTTGCTGTAGATTCATCATTCCCTGGGAGGTCTGCATGCGCGCTCGGGTTCAACGCTGGGGGAACGGTCTCGCACTTCGGATCCCAAGAGCTTTCGCCACCGAGACCGAACTTGAGCCCGGATCCGAGGTGGAGCTCACTCTGGACGACGGCCGCCTGGTCATCACTCCCATCGGACCAGCCGTCTATCAACTCAAGAATCTACTCGCCCGGATTACTCCGGAAAATCTGCATGGCGAGGTTGACACCTGCGCCGAAACCGGGAACGAGGCGTGGTAAGAAAGCAGCCTTACGTTCACGACCGTGGGGATCTCGTCTGGCTCAAACTTCACGCCGCGGGCCGGGCACGAGCGGGCTGGCAGACGTCCGGCGTTGATCGTCTTTAGCGCCGCGCCTGGCTATCGCGGGAGGGGACTCGGGGCCGCCCATGATTTCGCGAGGGTCGAGTCCGGCGCGGTAATGTCGTTTCCTATGGAGAAATTGCAGACGCCGTCCGCAATTTCCTCGGATGAGGCATCGCGGTTTCCGGGAGATCGGCGGCGAGGCCCATGTGCCGCTCAATTGGTTCGCCGCTTGAGGGGCGATCGTCACCAACGGAGCGGATCGCTGGGGACGCCTGCCTCTTCAGCCGGCC
>CAZUVK010000278.1:0-5201 GCA_964623785.1 uncultured Gemmatimonas sp.
GGAGGCCATCCTCCTCTACTTCGCCATGCGGCCACTTGAGCCTATGGAGGTCGGGGGCCTGCGGTTCCACGACAAGATCCCGGTCAAGACCCGGCTGGAGGAGCAGGGGATACGGGTTGTCCCGCCAGGTGTCGCGCGTTACGGTTCCTTCCTGGAGCCCGGCTGCATCATGATGCCCGGGTACGTGAACATCGGCGCCTATGTCGGCGCCGGCACGATGGTCGACACCTGGGCGACGGTGGGCTCCTGCGCGCAGATCGGCAAAGGCGTGCACCTCTCCGGCGGCGTCGGCATCGGCGGTGTCCTCGAGCCCCCCGGCGCGAGCCCGGTCATCATCGAGGACGGCGCCTTCATCGGTTCGCGCTCGATCGTCGTGGAGGGCGTCGTCGTCGAGGCCGAAGCCGTGCTCGGCGCGAACGTGGTTCTCACCGCCTCCACGCCCATCGTCGACGTCACCGGCGAGTCGCCTCGCGTTCTGCGCGGCCGCGTACCCGCGCGCTCCGTCGTCATCCCCGGCTCCCAGCCGAAGCAGTTCGCCGCCGGTACCTTCCAGGTCCAGTGCGCGTTGATCATCGGGCAGCGGAAGGAATCCACCGACCAGAAGACGTCTCTCAACGACGTCCTCAGAACCTTCGAGGTCCCTGTATGAGCCCACGGCCCGACTCAGCGACCATCCGCGACGAACTCGCGCGACTCACGCTTCAGCTCTGCGCGATCCCCAGCGAGACCGGGTTCGAGGAGAAGATCGCGGACCACGTCGAATCGATCTGCGCGAAGGCCGTCGGTGAGGCGTGCGTGACCCGGATCGGGAACAGCATCGTCTGCGACCCGTTCGCCGCGGGGTCGGGATCGTCCGACGCGATCCCCACGATCGCGCTGGTCGGCCATCTGGATACCGTCCGCTGTGCCGACGACCAGCCCACGGAAATCCGCGACGATCGCGTGTACGGTTGTGGAGCCAGCGACATGAAGTCGGGCATCGCGACGATGATCTCACTCCTGTACCGGTGCGACTCACTCCGGGCCGCCCGGCCCGTCTGGATCTTCTACGACAAGGAAGAGGGTCCGAACGTCGAGAACGGTCTCGAACCGGTCCTCGCCAGTGGCATCCTGCCTCCGCTCGATCTCGCGATCGTACTCGAGCCCACCGATCGCGTCCTGCAGATGGGGTGCATGGGGTCGATCCAGGCGAAACTCACGGTGCGTGGCAAGCGCGCGCACAGCGCCCGTCCCTGGCAGGGCGAAAACGCGATCTACGCGGCCCGGCCACTGCTCGATCGGTTCGCCGCGCTTCAGCGACGGGAGGTGGGCTTCGGCGCGCTCACCTTCTACGAGGTCATGGTCGTCACCCGGACCTGGACCGAGAACTCGCCGAACGTCGTGCCGGATCGGCTGATGCTCAACGTCAACGTTCGGTTCGCGCCGGGCCGCTCGGGAGACGAGGCGGTGGCGGAGCTGATCGAGTTCGTCGGCGCCGATGCCGAAGTGGAACTCGACGACGTCGCGCCGTCAGGCGCCGTGTTCCTCGACCATCCACTGATCGAGCCCTGGCGAACCCGCGCGAGCCTCGCGATCGAACCAAAGCAGGCGTGGACCGATGTGGCCCGGTTCACGGAGCGCGGGATCGCGGCGGTCAACTTCGGCCCGGGCGAGACCGCACAGGCCCACCAGTCAGCCGAATGGTGCTCGGTGGATTCGCTAGAGCACACCTTCGACCGCCTCTGGGACCTCTTCACCCGACCGGCGCTTCGCACGTGAACCCGGCCATCTCCCTGATCGAACCGTCGCTGATCCGCGCGATCCACGAACGGAAACGTCCGGGCGATATCGACCTCGGCCTGGGTGAGCCGACGCTCGCACCCGACCTCGAGGCGTTCGCGTCCGCGCTGGAATGGACGAGGCTCAACGGTTCGCGCTACGCGCCGAACGCGGGCTTCGCGGATCTTCGCGAACTGCTCGCGACCTACCTCACGCGCAACGAGTGGGCGGGCGGCACGCTGGCCGCGCGCAACGTCTGCGTCACGGTCGGCTCCGAGGAGGCGCTCTACCTCGCCATCAAGACGGTCATCGACCCTGCCCGACACGAGGTCCTGATCGTCGAGCCCAGCTATCTCGCCTATGCGAAGATCTGCGTGCTCGAGAACGTGCGGTTCCGAGCCGTCGCCCTCGACGGTCGAGACGGGTTCCGGCCCGACTCCGAGCGGGTTCTCGCGGAGGTGCGGCCGGAGACCCGGCTGATCATCCTGAACTCCCCATCCAACCCCACCGGCCGTGTCTGGCCCGCGGATGAACTCCGCAAGCTCGCGTCCGGTCTCGCCAGCGCCGGGCGCGACGATGTCTTCGTTCTCTCGGACGAGGTGTATCGCGAGATTCACTTTGGACCGGAACCGCCCCCGAGTATCGCTACGTGGCACCCTGCTTCGCTCATCGCCGGTTCGGTCTCCAAGTCCAGCGCGCTCACCGGTCTGCGTCTCGGCTGGCTCGCGGGCCCCGCCGATGTGATCGCGGCCGCGACGAAGGTCCACCAGTTCGTCGCCACCGGTACCTCGTCGTTCGCCCAGCGCGTCGCCGTTCATCTCCTCTCCCGCGACCGACTCGCCGACCACCTGCCGTTCTACCGCGCCGCGAGAGAACGGCTGATCGCCGCGACCGCGCGGGCGTCGCTCGATCTCCTCCCGCCGGAAGGGACTTTCTACGCCTTCATCCAACTCCCCGCGAAGTGGGCCGACGACTCCATGACCGTCGCTGAACGCATCCTCGACGAAACGAGGGTCGCGACGGTGCCCGGGCGCGCGTTCGGCGCGAGCGGCGAAGGCTGGCTCAGGTTGTCCTGGGTCGCGCCGATTGATGCCGTCGAGGAGGGCGTTCGCCGGATCGGCGACTGGCTCCGCTCTGAGGGCGAATAGCGCCGCTCCCGCGCGGCGGCGCGGTGTATGCTTCCCACGAAAAAAGACGGGCCCGGTTTCCCGGGCCCGCTTCACGACAGGAACCGCCTTCGAACTACGGGGTCGTCGTTGACGGCAGCGCGGAGTCGGCCGCCGTTGAATCCATCGGGGTCGCCGCCGGATCCGTCACCACGGGGGGCGTGACCGGCACAACCACCGGTACCGGCGTGACTTCCTCGAGCACCGGCTCCTCGATGACCGTCTCTTCGGCCGGGCCGCACGCGGCGAAGCTGACCATTCCCGCAAGGGCGAAAGCGCCAATGAACCTCTTCATCTCTTTTCTCCAGTTATCGATTCAGGTTTCGCGAGACCCGGGAACCGAACCCGGTCGGCCCACTCTATGCGCAACGGCCATGCCATGTTCGCCCTTCTCGCACGAATTCATAAGTGATTGATATGAGAGTATTTAGATGGTTTCCACGTACACTCGTAGGGGCGGCGGCGGCCGTTCGGCGGGCCGTTCGCTGTTCAGTGAACACCCGCGCCGCGTTCAGTGAACGGTCGCGATGAAGGGACCTTCCGTTCGGACGAAGGTCTTCCTCCTCTTCTCGGCGGGAACCCTGTTGACGGTCCTGCCCGCGCTCGTTCTCGTGAGCCGCGCGGTCGAGGAGCGTGTGTACGAGCGGGCGACGGGCGAACTGATGGCGGGGAACGAGGCATTGCGGACGTACTGGCGGGTGCAGGACGACGCGCTGCTGGAGACGGCGCGCCGGGTCGCGCTGGAGAGAGGTGTGGCGGACAACCTGATGACTGGCGACACAGTTACGCTCCAGCGGACGCTGCGGGAGTACGTCGTGCCGCGGCTGGTGGTCTTTGCGCTCGATTCGATGGGCGTCACGGTCGCGGGCCCCGTGCTCGATACCGCCGCGATCTCCCTGGGGTCGCAGGAGGGCTCAATCGTCGCGTTCCCGGAGGGGTGGGACGCACCGATCCGGCTCGCGGTGTGGCCGGTCTGGACGGACAGTGGCTACGCTGGTGTCGTGGGCGTGGGGAGCCGCCTGGACAGCGGCATCATCCGGGAATTGAAGGACGTGACGGGCGGGGCGGAGGTCGCCCTGATCGTGGGCGACTCGGTTGTCGCGACGACGCTGCCGGACAGTCTGGTGAGCGTACTCAGCGCGATGGAACTGCCGGAGGTAATCCAGCGCGGGGGAATCTGGCGGCGGGTGGTCGAGCGGCTACCGTATCTCTACTACTCGAGCGCGCTTCCGACGCGGGACACGTCGGCGGCGATTCTGCTGTTGCGACCGGTCGCGCAGGAGCTGTTGTTGGCGCAGAGCGTTCGCAGCTACGTGCTGGGCATCGGCGCGACGGCGCTGTTGATGTCGCTGGGCCTTGCGTTCTTCGTTTCGCGGATCGTGGCGCGGCCGGCCCAGGTCCTCGCCGCCGCTGCGGGGGAGCTGGCGCGCGGCAACTTCGAGGCGCCGCTTCCGCGCGCGTCATCCGATGAGGTCGGCCAGCTCACCAACGCGTTCGGCGAGATGCGATCGGCGATCGCGGAGCGCGAGCAACGGCTGCGGTCGGCGCAGGCGGAGCTCATCCACCGCGAAAAGCTAGCGGCGATGGGGCGTCTGGTCGCCCAGCTCTCGCACGAGATCAACAACCCGATCTACAACATCCAGAACTGCCTCGAGGTGCTCGACCGGCGTGGTGACCCCGCGGATCCGAACCATGAGTTCCTGACCCTCGCCCGCGAGGAGCTTCAGCGGATGGCCGTGCTGACGCGGCAGCTGCTCGACCAGAGTCGACCCCTCTCCGACGCGGCCACGCCGGTGAACATGAACCAGCTCGTTCAGCGGGTGGTCGGGCTGGCGTCGCCGGAGCTGGAGGAGAACGGGATCGACGTCGAGTACCTGCTCGCGCCCGACCTTCCGGCGATTACCGCTCACGCTGACGCCATGCAGCAGGTGCTGGCGAACCTGGTCGCGAACGCCGTCGACGCGATGCCCGAGGGCGGCACCCTCCGGGTCCGGACGCGGGCCGAGCCGTCGGCCGTGGAAACCGTGATCGAGGATACGGGGTCGGGGATCCCGGACGAGCACCTTCCGCACATATTCGAGGCATTCTATACGACGAAGCCGGGGATCCGCGGAGTTGGTCTGGGCCTGTTCGTCTCGGAGGGAATCGTCCGGGGACACCAGGGTATACTTCGTGTGGAGAACGGTCGGGGTTCCGGGACGCGTTTCGTGGTCCGCCTTCCGCGCGAGACCCTGGGGACGCATCCGGAAACCGCGGATCCGCGCTTCCGTTCTCCGC
>CAZUVK010000279.1:0-5121 GCA_964623785.1 uncultured Gemmatimonas sp.
GCGATCGGCGCGGCGATCCAGGGCGGCGTGCTCGCCGGCGACGTGAAGGACGTGCTGCTTCTGGACGTGACGCCGCTGTCACTCGGCATCGAGACGCTCGGTGGCGTAATGACTCACCTCATCCAGCGCAACACGACGATCCCGACGCGCAAGACCGAGGTCTTCTCGACCGCGGAGGACAACCAGACGACCGTCGAGATCCACGTGCTCCAGGGCGAGCGCGAGATGGCGATGTACAACAAGACGATCGGCAAATTCCAGCTGACCGGGATTCCGCCGGCACCGCGCGGGATGCCGCAGGTCGAGGTCACGTTCGACATCGACGCGAACGGGATCCTGAACGTGTCCGCGAAGGATCGCGCGACGGGCAAGGAGCAGAAGATCCGGATCGAGGCATCGAGCGGCATCTCGGAGCAGGAAATCGAGCGGATGGTGAACGACGCCGAGTCGCATGCCGAGGAGGACAAGCGGCGGCGCGAGGAGATCGAGACCCGCAACCGCCTGGACGGGCTGACCTATGAGGTCGAGAAGAACGTCAAGGAATGGGAGGACAAGCTCGACCAGGGCACGAAGGATGGTCTGAGCGCCGCTGTCGAGCGGGCGCGGAAGGCGCTGAAGCAGGACGACATCGGCGAGATCCAGGCCGCGTCCGAGGCGCTCCAGCAGGCGTACAGCGCGGCGGGCGCCCAGATCTACCAGGCACAGCAGGCGGCGGGTGGCCCGGAGGATGCGGGATTCACCGGCGGAGCCACCGCGGGCGCCGGTTTTCCGGAGGACGAGACCGCCCGGGCAACCGCCACGCCGGAGGAAGAGGACGTCGTGGACGCTGACTACGAGATCGTGGAGGACGAGGGGAACCGGTAGTCCGGCCCCGCCCGATCCGGACATTGGATCTTCCAGTCGGTCCCGCAAGGCAGCTCCCGAGGGATGGGGCTGCCTTGCCGTCTTTCGGGGCGTTGCGGTGCGCGACTGGAACACGCCCGGCGCCGGTTTGTAGTGTAACGCCTGGACCCGGCCTTCAACCGATCACCTCAGGGTAGCCCCATGCTCGATCCAGTTCGCGCAAAATTCAGGTTGATCGGAGTCGTCTCCGCGGCATTCGTCGGCGGGGTCATGCTGGCGACGGGGATGGAGTGGACCGCGGGCTCGTACGCCGCGGTCACGCAGGCGGGGCCCTCGGCGAACGACGTGCGGCCGCTGGCGGAGCTGAGCGAGTCGTTCATCTCGATCGCGGAAGCCGTGACTCCGGCGGTCGTCAGCATCCGGACGACGCGCGCGGCGCGCCGGCAGACGTCCCAGGTCCCCGAAGGAGTTCCGGAGGAATACCGGCGGCTCTTCACGCCGCCGGAGGCCCCCACGGAAGCGGGTGGGACCGGATTCATGATCCGCGACGACGGATTCATCGTCACGAACAATCACGTGGTTGCGGACGCGACGGACATCCGCGTGGTGACGATGGACCGGCGCGAGTACAGCGCCGTGCTGGTCGGCCGCGACCCCATGACGGATATCGCGGTCATCCGGATCGAGGGGCGCGGGTTCCCGACCGTACGCATGGGCAACCCGCATGACACCCGGGTCGGCGAATGGGTGATCGCGGTTGGCAACCCGCTGGGCCTCGACTTCACGGTGACCGCCGGGATCGTCAGCGCCAAGGACCGGTCGAACCTGAACATCCTCGCGCAGGCGGATGAAGGCGTGCGCGGGCTCACCGTCGAGTCATTCATCCAGACGGACGCCGCGATCAACCCGGGCAACTCGGGCGGCCCGCTCGTGAACATTCGCGGTGAGGTCATCGGCGTGAACACCGCGATCGCGTCGGCAACGGGTCTGTCGCAGGGTTACGGGTTCGCCGTGCCGATCGACCTCGCGCAACGCGTCGCGGAAGACCTGATCCGCTACCGGCGCTGGCAGCGGGCGGTCCTCGGCGTGTCGATCACCGAGGTCGACCCGGAGGCGGTAGAGGTTTTCGGTCTGCCGGCGGTCGCCGGAGCGCTCGTGCAGGGGTTCAGCATGACCAACACGCCGGCGGAACGGGCGGGGCTGCTCCAGGGCGACGTGATCATCGCGGTGGACGGCGAATCGGTGAGCCAGGTCAACGAGCTGCAACGGTTGATCGCCAGCCGGCGCCCGGGAGATCGAGTGCGACTCGATGTGATCCGGTACGGCGAGCGCGAGCGGCTGGACATCCAGTTGATCGAGGCACCCGCTCCGGTCGCGGCCGCCGCGCCAGCGCCGGAACCAGCGGCCGAACCGGTTCGCGGGACTTCGCCGCAGGAACATCTCGGGATCCGGGTCGCGGCGCTCACGGCGGATGAGGTGCGGCGGCGTCAGTTCAGCGGATCGACCGGGGTGATCGTGGAGGAGATGTCGCCGTCCGGCGCACTCGTTCGCCGCTACGGCGACCCCCGGAACAGCCGGATCATCTCCGTCGACCGGCAGGCCGTCACCGACGTGGCCCACTTCGAGCGGCTACTTCTCGCGAAGGGGCCGGGCAGCGTCGCGTCGTTTCTGCTGGAACGCCCGGGCGGCCAGCAGACGATCGTCAACGTTCGCATGCCCGGCTGATCCGGCCGGGCGGAGCGTGGCGCGGATAGACGACGCGCGACGGCGCGGTTCTTCCAGTCTGGCCGCGGCCATCGGTCCGCCGGTATTTGGTTGACCAGTTTGTTCGGACGCGTCTATATTTGCGCCTCGCCCGGCATGCGAAAGTGGCGGAATGGTAGACGCGCTGGTCTTAGGAACCAGTGGCTCCGGCCGTGGGGGTTCGAATCCCCCCTTTCGCACCTGAATTCGATCATTTCCGACCACCGCGGGTCAATTTCCGGATGGCATCCAATACAGACGACCTGATCATCGCGGTGCAGGAGGACTCCTCCTGCAGCCGCCGCCTGTCCATCACCGTCCCGGCGGATCGGGTGAAACGGACCCGTGGCCGGATCGCGGCCAATGTCACCCGCGGGATGCGGCTACCGGGTTTCCGGAAGGGGAAGCTGCCGGACCGTGTCGTCGAGCAGCGATTCGGCGAGGAGATCGATCTCGAGACGATCGACCGGGTCATCCAGGAGGCGTATCGGGAGGCGCTGGAGCGCCAGGGCATCATCCCGATCAGCCAGGGGAAGGTGGATGACGTCCAGTACAAGCGCGACACCGAGATGACCTTCCAGGTCGAAGTCGAGGTGAAGCCCGAGATCGAGCTGGAGCAGCTTTCCGGGTTCACGGCGCGGAGGCCGTCCGAGGAAGTCACCGACGCGGACGTCGACTCGGTTCTCGAAAAGCTGCGTGACGAGCGGGCCGAATGGGAGCCGATCGAGGACGGCGCGCGACCGGGACTCGGCGACCAGGCGGTCGTGCAGATCACGGCGCTGGACGAGGGCGGCGAGGCCGAACCCCGCACCTACCGGCTCGTACTCGGCGAGGAGCAGGCGATTCCGGACGTCGAGGCCGCGATCGCGACCCTGGCGCCGGGCGAGGAAGCCGAGTTCACGGTTACCTTTCCGGAAGACTTCCCCGACGAGGAGCGCAAGGGCCAGTCGCAGAATCTCCGAATCCACATGGACGAGGCGCGGCGCAAGGTGCTGCCGGAGGTCGACGACGATCTGGCCCGCCAGGTCGGAGAGTTCGAGAATCTCGCCGCGCTCCGGGAACGCATCCTCGCGGATCTGACGGCCGACGCGACGACACGCGCCGAATCCGAGGTGCGGCGGCAGCTGATCGACCAGATCCTCACCGCCAATCCGTTCGAGGCGCCAAAGTCGATGGTGGAACGCTACCTCGACTATATGCTCGGCGAGCCGGACAGCGATGAGGAGCGACGGAAGCGGCAACCCCGGACGCCCGAGCAGGAGGCGCGGTTCCAGGAGTTGCGCGAGGGCGTCCGCCCGCAGGCCGAGTGGGGCCTGAAGCGGACGCTCGTTGTCGAGCGCATCACCGAACGCGAAGGGTTCGCCGCGACGCAGGACGAGATCGACGAGAAGGTCGAGGAGATCGCGACGCAGCACGATCGTTCACCGAGCGAGGTGTGGATCCAGCTCGAGCGGTCAGGGCAGCTCGAGGCAATGGAGCGCGAGATCACCGAGGAAAAGGTCTTCGACTTCCTCAAATCACAGAACACGGTGGCGTGACGGGGCAGAGCGCCACCGATCCCCCGAATACGGAAGAGACGTTCTGAATGCCGATATACGCACCGTACGTGATCGAAAGGTCGAGCCGGGGAGAACGTTCGTACGACATCTTCTCGCGGCTTCTGATGGACCGGATCGTGTTCCTCGGGAACCCGATCAATGACGACGTCGCGAACGTCATCATTGCCCAGCTGCTCTTCCTCCAGGCGGACAATCCGGAGAAGGACATCTATCTCTACATCAACTCGCCCGGTGGGTCCGTGTACGCGGGCCTGGCGATCTTTGACACGATGCAGTTCCTCACCTGCCCGGTGAACACGTACTGCATGGGAATCGCCGCAAGCATGGGATCCTTCCTACTTTCGGCCGGTACGAAGGGGAAGCGTTACGCCCTCCCGAACTCACGAATCATGCTGCATCAGCCGTCGGGCGGAATGCAGGGAACCGCGGCGGATATCGAGATTCAGGCGCAGGAGATCCTGTATCTGCGGGAACGGCTGAACCAGATCTACGCGACCAACACGGGCCAGACGGTCGAGCAGATCAACGAGGATCTCGATCGGGATCGGTTCATGTCGCCGGAGGAAGCGCAGGCGTACGGTCTGATCGACCACGTGATCACCAAGCGCGGAGAGGTTGTGGAGGTTCGGCACGACGAGGCCGAGACTTGAGACCTGGCCGGGTGAGCGGGACGGCTGACACCGAGAATATCGAGCCCCCGGCGCGTGGGGCCACGACTTTCCTACAACGCGGCGTTTGATGTCTATGGCGAGCGACAAGCACCTCCGCTGCTCCTTCTGCGGCAAGTCCAAGGACGCCGTCAAGAGGTTCATCTCCGGGCCATCGGTCTACATCTGCAACGAGTGCATCTCGCTGTGCAATGAGATCCTGGCCGAAGAGGAAGAGAAGGAGGCCGCCAACGCTCCCGCGCCGCTACCCACGCCACGGGAGATCAAGGACGCGCTCAATCAGTACGTGATCGGGCAGGACGACGCGA
>CAZUVK010000280.1:0-5091 GCA_964623785.1 uncultured Gemmatimonas sp.
GGGCGCACGATGTACATGGCGTCGCCCGTCGACCTCGCGCGGTAGACCCGCGTTCGGCTGGCACGCGATCGGCCGGTCCGTCGCCCCCAGCAGCAGGTCGACCGTCTCGAGCATCGCGTGCGGGCCTACGCTGCAGTTCATCCCCGCCACGTCCGCACCCCACTCCGTCAACCGCTCGGCGACGACCTCCGCACCGGTGCCGAGCGGCGTGTGCCCGTCCTCGCGGATCACCACCTGGGCGATCACCGGCAGGTCGGCCACTGACCGCACCGCACGCAAAGCCTGCTGGATCTCGACCAGGTCGCTGAACGTCTCGAGGATGAAGAGGTCCACCCCGCCCGCCAGCAGCCCCTCCGCCTGTTCGCGAAAGTACTCGAACGCCTCGTCGAGCGAGGTAGGCCCATACGGCTCGATTCGCAGCCCGAGCGGCCCGATCGCCCCCGCGACGCACGCGCGCCCCCCAGCCGCCGACCGCGCGATCTCCGCCGACCGCGCGTTGATCGCGTGCACCTCGGCGTCCAGCCCGTAGTGCGCCAGCTTCACCCGGTTCGCGCCGTAGCTGTTCGTCTCCAGCACCTCCGCGCCCGCCCGCACGTACTCGCGGTGGATCTCGCGCACGAGCTCCGGCTCACGAACGTTCAGCTCGTCGTAGCACCGGTTGATATACACGCCCCGCGCGTACAGCATCGTGCCCATCGCCCCGTCGAAGAGATGCGGGCGGCCATCGGCGAGGAGGTCCCTGAAGTCAGGCATTCCCGTTTGGTCTGGTTGGTACGTTGTGATTCCTTGGGGACGGCGCGAGGAAGGAACAGCCATACACCGCGAAGAACGCGAAGAACGCGAAGTGGCGCAAGCTGACCGGTGCCACCCATCCGTTGACCGCCACTTCGCGTTCTTCGCGTTCTTCGCGGTGTATGGCTGTTCTCGCCGGCGCCCTAGCCCACGGAGAAGTACTTCGCCCCCGGGTGATGCACCACGATCGCCGCGGTCGACTGCTCGGGATCGAGCTGCCAGGCACTCGTCAGCCGCACCCCGATCGATTTCTCCACTTCGAGCAGTCGGAAGACCAGCTCGTGCTGCGCCACGTCCGGGCACGCGGGATACCCCCACGAGTATCGGAGCCCCCGGTCATCCCCGATGCCCAACTCGGCTCGCACGAGCCGGTTCACCCACTCGGCCGCGCCCTCCGCCGTCTGCACGCTGAACCCGTGCAGGAAGTAACCTTCGCTGTAGTCGCCCGCCGTGTTCCGCTCGGCGATGAACCCCTCCGCCCGCTCCCCGCTCGTGACCACCTGCAGCGCGATCACGTCGAGCGGCCGGCCGTCCTTGAGGGGGCGGAAGTAGTCTGACAGGCACAGCTCCTCGCGGTCCTCCTGGCGCGGGAACTCGAACCGGCCCACCTCCCGCCCGCGATCGGCCGGGTCGAAGACCACGAGGTCATCCCCTTCCCTGCCCGCCGGAAAGTATCCGTAGACCGCCCTTGGCCTGAGCCACCCGCGGGTCCGGGCCTCGAGCGAGTACCGCGAGAGCCGCGGCTCGAACTCCTCGCGCAGCAGCCGGTCCCACTCCTCGCCCTTCAGGTTCCGCGCGCCCCACTGCATCCGGTAGAGCGTGTTGAGGTCGATGCACTCCACCACCTGATCGACCGGCGGCGCCAGCACCTTCACTCCCCAGAACGGTGGCTCGGGGATATCCGAGTCGGGCACGCCGCCGTTCCGCCGGGACTCGGGACGCAGTGCGGCCGCCTTCGCGCGGTTCTCCGCATATACCCGCGATCGCTCGATCATCTCGTCGTTGTGCGACCGGACGAACTCGTCGCGCCCGCCCGTGTCCACGAGCCGGTCCATGACGGCGAGCCCCTCGAACGCGTCCTTGCAGTAGAACATCCCCGGGCCGTACACGCCGCCGCCCTCCGGCGCCACCACCGCCGCCGCGCGCACGAAGCTCGGGTTGATCGCCGCCCCGCCGACCAGTAGCGGGTACCCCAGCCCCCGGCTGTCCAGCTCCCGCGCGCAGAGCGGCATCTGCTTCGATGTCGAGACGAGCAGCGCCGAAAGCCCGATCGCGTCGGCCCCCACCTCCTCGGCCTTCTCGATGATCGTGTTCACCGGGACCTGCTTGCCGAGATCGTAGACGGTGTACCCGTTGTTCGTCAGGATCGTGTTGACGAGGTTCTTCCCGATGTCGTGAACGTCGCCGTACACCGTCGCGAGCACGACCCGCCCCTTCGTCTGCCCCTCGGCCTTCTCCAGGTAGGTCTCCAGCCGTGCGACGGCCTTCTTCATCACCTCAGCGCTCTGCAGCACGAACGGGAGGATGAGTTCCCCTGCGCCGAACTTGTCGCCGACCTCCTTCATCGCTGGCAGCAGCACCTGGTTCAGCACCGGCACAGCCCCGTTCCGCTCGACCGCCTGGTCGATCAGCGGCTCGATCCCTTCCTTCTTCCGGTGGAGGATCTTCCAGTGCAGCGCTTCCTCCGGCTCCATGTCAGCCGTGGGGTCCACCGTGGAGCTGGTCGTCTCGACCGCGCGGCCCTCGTAGTGCGCGATGAACGCGGCGAGCGGGTCGTGATTTTCCGTACGCCGATCGAAAATCAGATCGTTCGCGATCTCCCGCTCGTCGGCCGGGATCTCGGCGTACGGCACCACGTGCGCGGGGTTGATGATCGCCGTGTCCAGCCCCGCTTCGACGCAGTGGTAGAGGAAGACGGAGTTCAATACCGCTCGCGCGTGCTTCTGCAGCCCGAACGAGACGTTCGAGACGCCCAGCGTGGTCAGCACGCCCGGCAGCTCCCGCTTGATCGCGCGGATCCCCTCGATCGTCTCCACCGCCGACCGCCGGAATTCCTCGTCGCCGGTCGCGAGCGTGAACGTCAGCGCGTCGAAGATGAGCGCGTCGGGGCGGAGGCCGAACTCGCCGGTCGCGATCTCGTGGATCTTCCGCGCGACCTCGAGCTTCTCGTCCGCCGTCTTCGCCATCCCGCCGATGTCGCGGTCGATCGTGAGCGCCACGACGGCCGCGCCGTGCGCCGCGACGTGCGGCAGGACATCGTCGATCCGCTGACGGCCGTTCTCCAGGTTGATCGAGTTCACCACCGCCCGCCCCGGCGACTGCTCCAGCGCGATCCGGATGACGTCGGCCTCCGTCGAGTCGATGCAGAGCGGCGCCTCGATCGCCTGCGAGAAGAGCTTCACGACCGTCCGCATCTGGACCGCCTCGTCCTGCCGCTCGGTGAGCGCGACGCACACGTCCAGCACGTGCGCCCCGCCCTCCACCTGCTCGCGGGCCACTTCCAGCACGCCGTCGTAGTCGTCCTCGAGGAGATGTCGCTTCATCTTCCTCGATCCCTGGGCGTTGACCCGCTCACCGATCATCGTCGGCCGCGGCTCCTGCACCACATCGATCGCCCGGATCGCGGACGAGACGCGCGGAACGTCCGGGACCTCCCGCCGTTTCGGGGAATGGCCTCCGACCCGCGCCACCAGCTCGCGGATGTGATCCGGCGTCGTGCCGCAGCACCCGCCGACGATGCTGACACCGTACTCCCGAACGAAATCCGCCAGCTGCTCCGCGAACGGCGTCGGGAGCATTGGATAGACGGCCTGCCCGCCCTCGTTGTGCGGGATCCCCGCGTTGGGGATGACCGAGATCGGGAGCCGCGAGTTCTCGCCGAGGAAGCTCACCGGCTGCCGCATGTGCTCCGGACCCGTGGAGCAGTTGAGCCCGATCACGTCGACCCCGAGAGCCTCCAGCGTCACCATCGCAGCACCGATGTCCGTGCCCAGCAGCATCCGCCCCGACGTGTCGAGCGTCACCTGCGCCTGCAGCGCGACCGGCCGGCCCGCCTCCGCGATCGCCTCGCGGCACCCGAAAATCACCGCCTTCACCTCGAGGATGTCCTGCGAGGTCTCGATGAGGAGGACATCCACACCGCCCGCGATCAGTGCCCTCGCCTGCTCGGCGAACACGGGCACCAGCTCGGCGAAAGTGATGTTCCCGAGCGTCGGGTCGGAAGCGGAGGGGAGAAAACCGGATGGCCCGATCGAACCCGCAACGAAGCGGGGCCGGTCCGGCGTGGAGAAGCGGTCCGCGGCCCGCCGGGCCAGCGTTGCCGCGGCGAGGTTGATCTCCACGACCTGATCAGCCAACCCGTACTCGCCCAGGTTGATGCGGTTCGACCGGAAGGTGTTGGTCTCCAGGACGTCGGCGCCGGCTTCGAGAAAGCTCGCGTGGATCTCCTCGATCACGTCCGGCCGGGAGAGCACCAGGTGATCGTTGCATCCCTCCAGCCTCGCGCCGCCGAAGTCGGCCGCCGTCAGCTCGTACCGCTGGATCGACGTGCCCATCGCCCCGTCATAGACGAGGACGCGTTGCTCCAGCTCCGTCAGATAGGGAGACTTCGACTTCTCTACCGTGCTCAAGATCGGATTCGGGGAAAATGAAAAAAGGCCCCGCTCTTCAAGTGCGGGGCCGAATCACCGGATAAGTGGTGTAATCCCAACACTTTAGCATTGTTTTTAGGTGGTTGCAAGCGGTATCAAATCCATCCACCGTGCGTAGAGCGCACGAGTTGAATGTATCGCGATCGCGGGATGATGCAAGTGGGCGACTGACGGGGCGCTATTCCCGACGGAGCGATTCGGGGTGACAAGCTGGCCACCGCCAGCTGGCTTTACCACGGAGGCGCAGAGAACACGGAGAGGTAAGTGGAAGGGGGTATTCTGTCTGCCGGCGACCCGCCGCGAAAAGACCACGATCTTGCGGCGGGGACGGCGTGCGGCCAACGTGGGAATCCGAGCCGCAAAGATCTGGTGACCAGCGGACGCGCCTGACCTGACCCGAACCATGGAGCGCACGAGCATGTCGACCATCCCCAGTGAGGCGACGCGGAGCCGCGAGATTGCGCCCATCCCCCGAACGATGCGCGCCGCCGTGTTCGTGGAGCCGGGCCGGATCGAGCTCCGCGAGGTGCCGGTGCCGGAGATCGGCCCGGGCGACGCGCTGGTGAAGATCACTACCACGACGATCTGCGGCACCGACATCCATATCCTCAAGGGCGAGTACCCGGTCCGGCCCGGACTGATCGTCGGG
>CAZUVK010000281.1:0-4428 GCA_964623785.1 uncultured Gemmatimonas sp.
GAGGACGCGCCGATCGCAGTCGATCTCGATGGCGGCGCGCAGACGCGCGAACTGCCACCACAACGCCGGATTCCACGGCATCACCACGATCATCCCCAGTGCGAAGAGGACCAGTCGCGGATCGCCCGCGCGAAGATGTTCGCTCTCGTGCGTAAGCAGCAGCCGGCGCTCGCCGGGAGGCAGGCGATCGACCCAGGCGGGCACTACGATCATCCCCCGAAGGAAACCCACGACGGCAGGGCCGATGTCCTCGGAGACCCACACCGGGGTGCCGTCGATGTCCGCGGCGCGCCAGGCACGCCGGCGGCGCTGGAGATTGATCGCTGACGCGACGAGGAAGAGCAGCACCGACAGGCTGAACGCGGCCCACCCGATCGTGAGCGATCGGTCGAGGTTCGCCAGCAGGATGGGGTCGATCAACGGTTCCGCCGTCGCTCCCGGCCCCTCGATGCCGATTCCGACGACGGTCGTTTCGCCGATAGTGATCCGACCCCCAACTCCGGCGCCAGCCGTCTTCCATCCGAACATGAACGCCGGGACCACGGCCGCGCCCGCGATCGCCAGGACCCATACCAGCCGCGAGGGGAGGTTATGGCGGAGGAGGACACGCTCGCCCAGCAGCCCCGCGACGCTCAGCATGGTCGTGACCACGATGACGTAGGCCATCCATGAAGCGATCATTCGCCATCCTCCTCTTCAAGGCGTTTGTCGAGCAGGTCCCGCATCCGCCGCATGTCGTCGTCGGAGATATCCCGATCCGAGACGAGTTGCGTGAGCAGGAGCTCCGGCGATCCACCGAACAGCTTCCGCGTCAGCTTGCGTAGCGCGCTCTCCCCCGCCGACTCGCGCGCCACGAGCGCGTGGTAGCGGTGTGCCCGGCCCTCCTCCTCGTGTCCGACGTGACCCTTCTCCTCGAGGACCCGCAGGACGGTGAGAACGGTCGTATAGGCGAGGTCGTCCGCAAGCCGCTCGCGCACCTCGGCCACCGTCGACGGCCCGCTCTCCCAGAGCACGCCCATGATGTCCAGCTCACGGTCGGTAAACACTGGCTCCATCCGGATCCTCCTCAGCCACTGGTCAGATAACTAGATCTCTAGTAGAGAATATTGGGGAGCGTTACGTTTGTCAACTACCTTTGTAGTCGGTGGGGGAGGTGGTGTGCGCGGGCAGCACGGTGATTGGCGCTCCGGGCCACGCGGCGGTCCGCGGGTTTGACGGCAAGCGGAGGCGTGGCTAGTTTCCAGAAAGGGTCGCGCGCCGTGCCGGGAAACCCGGGTGCGCTTTCCAGCGTAGCAAGTGTCGGGCAAGCGGGGCCCGGAAGGATCATACTTCGGTTCGGGAATCAGGCCATCCCCGCGCGGGGATGGCCCTTGTTGCTTTCGGGGTGTCGTGGAATGCGGCATGGTGGGTGCGGGATGGTTCCCGGCCACCGATGGGCGTCCACGGACTCGCCCGGACCCGAGTTGATTGCGTGATCCAGGGAATCGAACCGATGAAGTTGGCACCTCCGCTACCGGCACCGTCGCCGTCCGATCCTGCATTGCAGGCTCGGCTGGACGCGTTGCTTGCCGAGGGCTGGGAGATCTGGGACCGGTTCGACCGGGAGGTGCGCGACCTGAACTGGCACCCGTTCGTCGCGGCCGACTATGAGCGAGTCCTGGCGACGCTGACCGAACTTCGCGCGCCGGGCAGGCGGTTTCTCGAGTGGGGCTCGGCGACCGGCGTGATCACGATCATGGCGGATATGCTCGGGTTCGAGGCGCGAGGCATCGAGCTGGACGCGGACCTCGTGGAAGTCGCGCGCGGGCTGGCGGAGCGGCACGATTCGTCCGCGCGGTTCGCGGCGGGGAGCTTCCTGCCGACGGGATACGAGTGGCGGCCACGGGATGGAGATGGCCGGCGGGGGACGATCGGATTCGGTCCATCGGCATATCCGGAGCTGGGCATGCCCCTGGATGAGTTCGACATCGTCTACGCGTATCCATGGACGGGCGAGGAAGCGCTGATGCGGGACTTGATGGGCGCCTACGGGCGAAAGGGCGGCACGCTGTTACTGCATGGTGGACGAGAAGGTGTAAAGATCATTCGGAATGGCGAGCCGGTGACGTAGGATGCGCCGGCGTCAACGGCATCCCAACTTGAAAGGAACTCCGTGGTAGAGATTCAGCTTGGTGAGAACGATCGGCTGGACTGGGCGCTGAAGCAATTTCGTCGGCGGATGATCCGCTCGGGCATGTTCAAGGACATGCGGCGGAAGCGCTTCTACGAGAAGCCGAGCGAGGCCCGGAAGGCGAAGGCGAAGGCGGCCGAGCGTCGCCGGCACAAGGACCGCAAGCGCGCAGCTCGCTTCCGCGATATTTAGTGGTGCCGTGAGTCAGGCGTCCGCGGGCGATACGACCGACGCCGCATCCCGCCGCGCCGCGTGACTCCTCCTCGACGTAGCGGTGCTACGCCTTCGTCGGCGCGCCTTGCGCGTCGGGCGCTTCGCCGGCCGTATCCCCGCGGACGCCTGACTCACGACACTGGCGTGTGAGAGGGTAGGCCGAACGGGTCGCGCTGCGCGCGGCCCGGATTTCGAAACGCGAGGCTCCCTGACCACCAGGCGTGGTCGGGGGCTTCGCGTTTTGTCGTTTCCCACGCGTCTGCCGGGCCGCCTTTTGCCTTTTATGCAACGGCGGTTGACATAGGGATAGGGGGTATACAGTTTTCTCCGGCGGAGAGCATTGAACCCTACGAGATGCGGATGACCCACGAAACCGACCACGATCATGATGCGGGGAGCGGCGGGCACGCCGAACGACACGCCGTGGCCGTCGACCCCGCGGTCAGGGAGCGGAACCTGAAGCGCCTGCGGCGGATCGAGGGACAGGTCCGCGGGCTGCAGCGAATGGTGGAGGAAGAGCGCTACTGCGCCGACATCCTCACGCAGATCGCGTCGGTGCACGAGGCGCTGCGAAGCGTCGGTCGGGAGCTGGTCCGCAATCACCTGAAGCACTGCGGGCGATCGGCGATCCAGGAGGGCGGCGAGGCGGCCGAGGAGATGTATGACGAGGTCGTCGACATGATGTTCAAGCACGTCCGCTGATGCCATCCGGATCGATGGCGCGTTCGTGCCGGCCGTGGATCGCCGTGTTTGCGTTGGCGGCGTGCGCGCTGTCCTTCACGTCTCCGGCGTGGGCGGCCGCGTGCATGGCGGACGCCGATCCGCCGGGAGATGCCCATGGATCCATGTCGCATGCCGGGCACGACGGGGCCGCTGCGGTCGACCACGAGGGAACCGGTCACTCCGCCGACCCGCAATCCTCACGGGCGCCGATGTCGGGCTGTCCGCTCGGCCCCGCTTCCGGCGGCGGCGCGTGCGCTTCGGTCTCCCTACCTTCCGCCCGCGCGCTGACTCCGGCGCCCGTTGAGGCGGGATCCTCGCTACCACCTCTCTCCGACCAACCGGTCGGCCTCCTCCTTTCCGCTGACTGTTTTCGCCCACCTCGCGGCTGATCTCGGGCGGCCGATGGCCCGCCGACAGACGAAGAGCATATCCACGACCTGGTGACCCTCGCGGGAGCGCCGGAGGTCGTGGGCGATTCCGAAAACGAGAGAAGCCGAGGATGAGGTCATGCGTGTTTGGCATTCTGAACATGTCCGCGCCGTCGCGGTCGCGGCCGCGGTGGTCGTGACGCCGCTATCATCGCAGACGGACTACTACGACACCGACCGCAACCGGCCCGTGCGCATCGAGGACGCGCGCGGAACCGAGTTGCGGACCCTCAAGGTGAGGTTGGCACCGGTCACGGTCGAGTGGACGAGCGGCGGCGTCCATGGATGGGAGTTTGACCCCGAGATCGCGTGGGGCGTTCTGCCGCGCACGACGCTGGAGCTGGGTTTTCCGATTCGCGTGGAGGATCTACCGGGGGAGGAACGTTCGGTCGAAGTATCGGGAATTCTGTTCTCGGTCTTCCACAGTCTGAATACGGAGACGCTGACGGTGCCGGGGCTGGCCGTGCGCGGGGACCTCCGGTTCGCTGGCGAGGGGATGGGAGAAGTCCGACCGTCGTTGACCGCGATCGCGACCCGCACGTACTCCCTGGCGCGGGTACACGCGAATCTTCTCGTCACCGGGGGTAGCGCGGCCGAGGGTGGGGATAGTGCCCCGTCCGGCATCCCGCCGCGCTGGCTCGCGGGAGTCGCGATCGACCGGGCGTTTCCGCTGGAGGCCTTCCTCCTCACGGCTTCGGTCCACATGGAGGCCCCGATTGGCGAGCGCGATGCGGAGTGGGTTGGCGCCTCCGGAATCCGCTATCAGGTGACCCCCCGGCTTGGCCTGGACGCAGGCATCGGACGTCGGTTCGGCCCGGATTCGGTCTGGTACGTGACTTTCGGCAACGCGATACACGTCGGCATCCCGTCGTTCCGTAGAGGATCCGCGAGTTG
>CAZUVK010000281.1:4438-5085 GCA_964623785.1 uncultured Gemmatimonas sp.
CGCGAGTTGCTGCCTGGTGACTTCGACCGGTGGAGGGACGCGATGAAGTCGACAACCCGCTTCAGCGTTCTGATCGGCGCGTTCGTTGGCCTCTTCGCCGGTCCGCCGATCGCGGCGCCGGCCGCCGCGCAGTGGGTCTCACTGCACGAGCAGGCCCAGCTATCGGCGTCGCACAACTGGGTGTTCCGTCGGGACTACGCCTTCGCCGATCGTCTCTTCAACGCCTTCGACTATGGCCACGCGATTCTCTACGAGACCCTGCTCACCCGCGGCGATGAGGCGGAGCGGCTTCTCGAGGGCGCGATCTACGACCGCCTGACTCGCGAGATCCTCGTTCGCCCGCCGCGTCTTCCGCTCGAGGAAATGGCGGTGATGCCAGGATACGCCAGGCTCGTCCCCGAGGCGATGATGATGTTCGACTGGGCGCATGTGCTGCACCGGCAGGCGTACGATATCCTCGCGGACGAGCGGATCGCTCCGGAGGCGAAGGACGCGCGGATGGCGGAACTGCTCGGGTTCTACCTCGGGCGGCCGGATCTCGCCTTCAGCACCGAGCCCGTGTCGATGGAGGTGATGGACGGGCAGTACTACTCGCTCGAGTTCCGCGAACGGTTCCCCCGATTCAACGGGCTGATCTGGGCGTATCA
>CAZUVK010000282.1:0-5058 GCA_964623785.1 uncultured Gemmatimonas sp.
CACGAGCTGCGGCCGAAGGTTGTCACGCGATACTTCCGCGCGCAGCACCTCGAGTTCGGATGCGCGACCGGCACTGAGCCGCAGCCGCTCCTGAACCAGGAACTCCTCCGCCTGCTCGAGCGCGACGACCGCGATCTCCTCCAGCTCGCGCGCCAGAAGCGCCTGGAAGTAGGCGGTCCGCACCTGCAGCTCGATCTCCGCCTCCTCCTCGGCGAGGTTGAGCTCCGCCGCGTCGCGGTAGTGCCGCGCGATGTCCAGCGCCGCGCCGACCCGACCACCCGAGTACAGCAATTGGGAGCCGTTGATCGACGCGATGTACGTGTTCGCCTGACCGAACGGAAGATCCCCGAACAGGCCGCCGAGACTGCCGAGCCCCGCTGACGGAACACGGTCCTCGAGGTACGCGACCCGCTCTTCGAGCGGGAGGGTCGGATCAGGATCGAACCGAAGCGAGTCGGGCACCACGAATCCCCCGCCGCCCGTATCGAACGCAGACGCGAGCGTGCGCGTGTAGCCCGCGGTCGCGCTTACCTGCGGAAGCGCCTGCGCGCGGGTCGCGGAGATCTGGGCGTCCGCCAGATCGAGCTGCGAACGCGCCAGCAGGACCTCTTCACTCTCACCGGTCGCACGCGAGACCGCCTGCTCCAACGACAATGGCATCGCCCCGGACACGGGGGGCGTCGGCTCGGTAATGCCCGCCTCCTGCGCGGCAACCGGGACCACGAAAGCCGCGCACGCCGCGGCCATGCCGACGCACACTCTCAAATATCGAATCACTTTGTCTTTTCCCCGTATCTATGCTTCGGCCGCCCCAGCGGTCTCTCGTACCGCACGGGCATCATCCAGTCCCGCGTTTCCATTCGCTCGTGACAACCCGCATTCCAGCTTGCCGCAAGCACCCTCGAAGAAGCCGATGACTGCGTCGAACCGCTCCCGCATCTCCGCCGGCCCACCACACACCGCGTTGCGGCCGACGCTCAACCGCTCGATCATCAAACGCGTTCGCTCCACCATCCGAGACAACATCCGCTCCCGGAAATCATCCGCGACCCGATAGAAATCGCGGCGATCCCCCGCGATCGTTACGCGCTCGGCGATGCCCAGCAGTTCCAGCCGCCGGGCGTTCATGCTCACGCTCGCCTTGCTGACCCGCAATTGCTCCACCAGATCGTCCAGCGACGCCGGGCCTTCGTTCAGCAGCAACACTCCCATCAACCTTCCGGCTATACGGGCGGCGCCCTCCTCCTCGAAGTGACGGCCCATCAACTCTACGAATCGTTCGGCATCATGTTTCATCGCGCTCTTCCGTGTGGTCCAGAACAAGACCGCGGATCATAGCGGAGAGCGATCGTTTAGTCAATACTGAACGAACTGAAAGTTACATGACCGAGAAGTAGAGTCGTCCGGGCACGCCGGGAGCCGAGTCCACCCGGGACCGCGCTTTCACGGAATGGTCGAACGGCGCGCCGCGAAATCGACAATCCGGGTTCGCGGGCACAGGATCGCGAGGGATCCCGCGGTGTCTGGCGGCCGGGGGATAGAGGCGGGGCGAGGCGAGGCGCGGTACGGTTCTGGAAGCGATTGAAGAATGACCATGCGCATGACCGTCGACGGCCCCTTGCGCGCACTGACACGATTGCGCTCCTTCCAGCAATCGCGCGTGATTCCGGGGGTTCAGCGGGTGCCTTCGGCAGCGCGGTTTCGTGCACCGTCGATTCCTCCTTCGATCGGAGAAACCGGAAATGAGCCCGGCTGAGGATGATCCTGGTTCGGCGGGCGGAACCGATCGTGGTGAGGCCGGGGCCGATACCGACATGACGGGGTTCCTCGGGTCCGCGGGAGGCACCGAGGCATCGGGGCTGCACGCGCTGCTCGTGGAAGGCGTGCAGGATTATGCGATCTTCGCGCTCGATCCCCGGGGACGGATCCTGAGCTGGAATCAGGGGGCTCGCCGTCTCAAGGGATACCAGCCGGAGGAGATCATTGGACGGCATTTCTCCGTCTTCTACCCGCCAGAGGATATTGCCGCGGGGAAGCCCGAGCGTGAGTTGGAGGAAGCGATCGCGAACGGCTGGGTGGAGGACGAGGGCTGGCGGATCCGCAAGGACGGGTCGCGGTTCTGGGCGAGCGTGGTGATCACCACGCTCCGGGATGCCTCCGGATCAATCGTGGGGTTCGCGAAGGTCACGCGCGACCTGACGGAGCGCCGTCGCGCGGAGGAGGCGTTGCGAGCGACTGAGGAGCGATTCCGGCTCCTGATCGAGGCGGTGAAGGACTACGCCATCATGATGCTGGATCCCGAAGGCAACGTGGCGAGCTGGAACGCGGGCGCCGAGGCGATTCTCGGATACACCGCCGACGAGATCATCGGACGTCATTTCTCCGCGTTCTATCCGGCTTCCGACGTGGCTGAAGGCAGACCCGTACGGGAGCTGGAGGTCGCGCTCGACGAGGGGGAGTACGAGGAGGAGGGCTGGCGGGTCAGGAAGGACGGAACGACGTTCTGGTCGAGCATCGTGGTCACGCCGGTGCGGACCGCGGCCGGCGGGCTCATCGGCTTCGCGAAAGTCACGAGGGATCTGACCGAGCGGCGCGCCGCCGAGGAGAGGGCGATTGCGGATGCGCGCAGGATAACCCGGATCGAAACGGCGAGCCGCACGAAGAGCGAGTTCCTCAGCGCGCTTTCGCACGAGTTGCGGACGCCGATCAACGCGACGCTCGGGTACGCGGACCTCATCGACCTGGAGGTGGACGGCCCGATAAGTGACAAGCAGAAGGACTATCTCGGACGGATCCGCGCGAGCCAGAATCACCTGCTGGGGCTCATCAACGATCTGCTCAACTACGGCAGAATCGAGTCGGGCCGGGTCGAGTTTCATCTTGCTGAAGTTTCGCTCGACGAGGTGATCAAGCAGGTGTTGCCGATGGTCTCGCCCCAGGCAACCAGCAAGAAGCTGGCGATCGAGCGGGATCGCGCCCAGGAAGACGCGGATGCGTACGCGGATCGCGCGCGAGTCGAGCAGATCATCCTCAACCTCCTGGCGAACGCGGTGAAGTTCACGCCGGCAGGTGGGCGCATCAGGATCGGCGTGAGGGCGGACGCGGGTCGAGTCTCGGCTTCGGTTTCCGACAACGGCCCCGGCGTACCTCCCGACCAGCAGCAGGCGATCTTCGAGCCGTTCGTGCAGGTTGGACGGTCGCTGTCGGGGGGCCACGAGGGGACGGGGCTGGGCCTGGCGATCAGCCGTGAGTTGGCGAGGGGAATGGGCGGCGATGTGACGGTGAAGAGCAACGGGAAGGACGGCGCGAGGTTCACGCTGACGCTTCCGGCTGCTGGGACGGGGTGATTGCGGAGAGAACGCGAAGCGAAGGAGGAAGGCGGCCTACGGGATTCATCGTCTCGATCGCGACCCGACGTTGCGGGGGGCGCCCCGGGGACGGTCCGCGTATCGCGCCCCCCGCGCGCCGGGTGCCGGGGCGTCAGTCGTGGTCGTCGATCGCCCCCGTACGCTCGAGCTGCGTCCGGCGCTGATCTTCCTCACGCCGGGCCCGCTCCACGACATCCGCCGGGATCGGCCCGCCCACCACGATCCCCCGCTTTTCCGCCGGCGCGAAATAGATGCGGTTGTTGGCCATCTCGTTGAAGGTCTCGATCCCGTAGCGGACGTCGACGGTGTGATCCGGGTTGGCGAGGTTGTCCGCCGAGTTGTCGAACCACCAGGTCGTATGGAGCACCGACCCCGCGGGCATCAGCACCGGTTCCTTGAACTGGTAGATGAACTGCCAGTTGAAGTCGTAGTCCGGCACGTCGAGCAGTAGCTGGCGATCACCTCCGGGGAGTTCCAGTTCGACAAGGACTGCCTTCCCGCGATAGTGCATGTGCGGACCCATCGAGAGGAGGTACGTGTCTTCGTCGAAGGGCATCGCGCGCTTGACCTCATGGTTCGAAGCGCCCGCGGGAATGACGAATTCGCGGTTCCAGTTGAGGTCGGTCTGCACGATGTGGTCGAGCACCGTGCCGGGTTCGTAGAACTTGAACGCGCCGAAGGTTTCGTCGTCGACTCCGGTCCCCGGACCCGGCTTCTTGTAGTAGTGCATGTTGAAGGTGACCGTCGGGTCGGGCGGCAGGAGGACGCCGAAGCCTTCAGGGTAGGTGAAGGCGCCGCGGCCAGGGGTCCCGACGCCGAGGTGGCTCGACACGATGTGGTGGACGTACGGGCCGCCGGCGCGCAACTCCGACGACTGGATCCACCTGGCTTCGGGATGCTCCTCCGGCGATACCGGCACGCGGATCGTCGGCTGCCAGTCGTTGATCGAATCGGCCACGTGGACCGGGTGCGCGAAGCCGACCACGAGGTCGGGCTCGCCGAGCCACCATCCGCCGTCGGGCACCTCTTCAGTCGCGGCCATCGGGCGGGGCGCGTCGGCGGGGTCACCGGCGGGCGCGCCGGCCTCGGCCCAGGCGATGAGGATGGCCTTCTCCGCATCCTCCAGATATCTCTCGTCGAGGAACGTTCCCTTGTGCCGGACGTGGGCGTCCCAGGGCGGCATATAGTCCTCGGCGACGGCCCTCGCGATCACGGCCGCCCAGGGGCGCGTGGCCTCGTAGGTCTCCAGCGCCATGGGCGCGGTCATCCCGCCGACGTTGCGACCATCCGACCGGTGGCAGTCCTGGCAGTTCTCCTGAAGTACCGGGAGGACATCCGCGTAGAAGGTCGGGGCGGCGGTCGCAGGCCCGAGCGCGTTCGCCGTGGTTGCCGTGGAGGCGGAGCCCGATTGCGCGTCCACGGCACCGCCCGTGGCGACGAGCAGGGCGGCCACGATGGAGGCGGCGAGCGGACCACGTCGAACGGTCGGGAATCGATCGGGCATTGCGTGACCTCGCGGAAGGGCGTGGACGATGCGCGGCCGGTAGTCGGTGGGACGCGATTCTCGTGACGGAGGCGCACCTCCCGCCGTCACCCGCGGCGCGGGCGGCGTTTCCCGGCCCGGATGCAAGGTGCATCCCGCCGGTGACGGAAACAAGGATTCTGTACTTTCGGGATGACCGTAACGAGC
>CAZUVK010000283.1:0-1444 GCA_964623785.1 uncultured Gemmatimonas sp.
CGCTCGGAAACTGCGTAGTCCGCGGATACGTTGAGGAGGGTGTACGCCCCGGTCTCGACCTGAGTATTGGCGAGGGGGTTGGGGGGAGTGATGTTCCTCACCGCCACGTCGCTCCAGCGGTCGCTCGCGAACTCCACATTGGGAGTGATGTCGAGCCGTTCGATCGGACTCCAGGTGGCATAGAGGAACGCGCTGTGGGGTGGCACCTCGGTGAGCTGGAGCGGTGCCTGCCCGGCGTCCTTACGCTGCTGGATGAGGATCTCGTCCACGATTTCGCGGTTGATGTACGAGTAGTGCCCGCCGACCTGGAGGGCGGACGCGAGCCGCGCGTCGGCCGAAAGCTCGAAGCCGTAGAAGCGGCCATCGCCGACGTTCTGCGGCTGAACCGTGTTCGAACCATCCGTCAGCGGGACGGACTGGATGAGATCCGCGAGTCGGTTGTAGAACACCGCGACCGAGACTCGAGAGTCGTCGCCGATCGACTCGGCCCACCCGATCTCCATGTTGGTGGCGCGCTCCGGACCCAGGTCCGGATTCGGCGTCGCCGCGCCGAAGCGGGTGCTGTAGAGCTCCCACAGACCCGGGAAGCGAGTACGGCTGGAGACGCTCGCATGGAGCTGCCTCGTCGCACTCTGGCGCCAGATGGCCGCGGCCTGCCAGTTGAAGGTGTCGGCGCCACCCTTGGCGCGCTCGAAGATCCCGGCCGTGGCATTGAACTCTTCGGACTTCGAGACCTCGTAGGTCTCGTAACTGACACCCGCCACGATATCCACGCTCGGGGCGACGTGGAAAGTGTTCTCGGCGGCGAGCGACCAGGTGGTGTGTCCCTGCGTCTGCGACGGCTCCTCAAAGGCGTTGGGCGCCTCGGGCCGGAGGTACGCCATTTCGGTATGGACGTCATCCCGATAGTGGAATGCGGCCTTGAAGCTGTTGCTCTCGAAGAGCCGTGTCCCCATCTCGATCACAGCGCCGTATGTGTGATCATCGTAGAGGCTGCGCTGGGCGAAGTTGGCCGTCTGCGCGCTGTAGGTGATGTCGTCATACATATAGAGCGCGTTGTCGAAGGTGTTGTAGAATAGCTTCACCTTCAACGCGGATGCCTCCCCCAGTTGAGTACTGGAGAGGAAGGAGAGACTCTGGATGTTCCACCATGGCCACTTCCAGAAGCTGTTCGGCATGGGGGTCGGGTTGTTGTAGATGTCCAGGAACCCGCTCTTCTCGCCCTCCTGCCGGACGTAGTTGATCGCGTACTCGTCCGTGTCGTTGGGCGTGAAGCCGAACTTCAGGTTGAGGTTCAAGTCCTGGGCGTCCGAACCCAATCGGACGCCTGCCGCCTGGAGCGAGCTGTCGGAAGGCACAATCGTGCCGTTCGCCTTGAGATGGTGGGGCTCGTACTTCCCGGAGAGCGACCAGGAATCACGGTCCGAATAGCTGAAGCTTCCCA
>CAZUVK010000283.1:1454-5033 GCA_964623785.1 uncultured Gemmatimonas sp.
CCCAGGGCGTAGAAGCGCTCCTGGAGCGTCCCGGCCGTCACGTATCCGCTCCACTCCTCGAGATCGCTTCTTCCGCCGAGGGAGAACCCCGCCTCGGACTCGAAGGACCGCGTGGGCCGGCGAGTCACGATATTGACCGCCCCACCCATCGCCCCCGGACCGTCGAGCACCGAGGCGTATCCCTTCTGGATCTGGATCGCGGAGAGATTGGTGGTGAGGAAGCGGGCGAAGTCGATGCGGTTGTCCGCCGGAAGATAGAAACGCACCCCGTCGATCAGGAGCGGAACCCGCCAGCGGTCCTGTCCGCGCACATAGATGTTGGGCTCGTTCCGCCGGCTGTTGCCGGAATTCCCGCCGACGACCCCGGGAGCGAGGTTCACGGCCTGGTCGAGCGTCCTGCGTTCGAACTTCCGGGTGTTCACCTCCGTGATCACCGAGGCGCCGGCGCTCGCGATGCCGCCTTCCCGGGTCCCGATCACGACGATCTCGCCAAGGGTGAATACGCGCTCCCTCACAGGCTCTTCGGCCTCCTGCGCCGCGACCGTCTCGGGAAGCCCCGCGGCCGCGACAACCAGGGATCCAAGCAACAGTGATCGAACTCTTTGTCTTTGCATGGCGGCGCCATCCTGCGTTGAACAATGAAGAAGAAGGGTCGTGCGACCGGGTGGGACGTACCTCCTTATTTGACGATAGGGAGGAATTGTACTGTCAGCCTGCGTTTGTGTAAAGAACTAATGACACAAGCGGGGGTCGCGTGGGGTGAAGTGAGAGTGAGGGGAGTTGCGCGTGGACGGTGAGGAGGGTGGGAACCGCGAAGAATGCGGACGACGCCAAGTCGTGTGGGAGTAAACGGTTGCAGGTCATTACACACCCTGACGGGATACGGTCATGCCGGTCGATCGAAGTGCGAGCCGGAGGGCGCGGTCTCACGCCCTCTCACTCTTCCAACTTCACTCTTCTCTCTTCTGCGGCGTGCCTACTTCGCGATTTGAACTTCCGTGGCCTTGATGACCGCGTAGACTTCATCGCCTTCCTTCAGCGCGAGGGTTTCCACGGCGCCGGTGGTGATCGCCGCCACGATCATGTTTCCGCCACCAACGTCCACTTCCACCTCCGCCATCACGCTGTCGATCCGCAGGGAGGTGACACGTCCCTTGAGTTGGTTTCGCGCGCTGATTTCCATTGTACATATCCTTTTGCATGCGGGAGAAACGCGAGGGCACAGGCATCCCGCACTCGTCGTGCCGCGTGCCCTGGAGTCGAGTAGCCGCTCGGTTCGGGAGGCCTCAATGCCTCGCGATCATGCAAAGTATACCTGCGGGCGGAACTTCGGAGAAGAACCCTTTTCCGCCGCGACACTCTGTGCTACGATTGAGGATAGCGGGGTCCGTGCGCGATGCGGTCGCGAGGGAATAGGACGGTCACGTGTCAAGGAGACTTATCATGTCATACCGATTTCCCGGGCTGGGAGCCGTACTCGCCCTGGTGGCCCTTCTCGCGGCTCCTGCCTTCGTGGCCGCGCAGGCGCCGGCCGCGTTGGCGGTCACGGGAGCGGTTGAGCAGCCGTTGCGGCTTACGAGCGAAGACTTTGCCCGGATGGGGCGGGTCGAGGTAACCACGACGAGTGGGGGTCTCGAGACGCGGTACGAAGGTGTGTGGATACACGAGATCCTGGAGGCGGCGGGCGTGCCCCTGGGCAACGCGCTCCGCGGAGCCGCCCTGACGACGTACGTGCTCGCGACGGCGGAAGACGGGTACCAGGTCCTGTTCTCGCTCGGCGAACTGGACCCCGGATTCAAGGACAACCAGATCCTCGTCGCGGATCGAGCCGATGGCCGACCGCTCTACGGGGACGACGGGTCGTTCCGGATCGTCGCGCCGTTGGAGGGTCGTGGGGCGCGCTCCGTCCGGCAGCTGACGTCACTCGAACTCGTTCGGCTGCGGCCGTAGGCGAGTCGGGAGCATGTGTGTCACACTGACCCACCCAGACCCTCCATCCACGTGTCCAGGACCTACACGCTCGCCGCGCTCCTGACGCTGCTGACATTGGGAGCGATCCAGGTCCCCTACGAGTGGGATCTGCCGAGGCCGTTCCCCCTGCCCGCCGTGCCGCTGGACAACCCCATGAGCGGCGCCAAGGTCGATCTCGGGCGGCATCTCTTCTACGACACCCGGATGTCGGTCAACGGCGAGCAGTCGTGCGCGTCCTGCCACAAGCAGGAACTCGCGTTCACGGACGGATTGCCGCGCGCGGTGGGAACGACGGGCGAAGTCCATCCGCGCGGCGCCATGAGCCTCGTCAACGTCGCCTACAATCCGTCGCTCACCTGGGACGACGCGGACCTGCGACACCTCGAGGAGCAGGCGCTCGTGCCGATCCTCGGGACCGACCCGATCGAGCTGGGGCTCAGCGGTTCGGAGGAGCGGTTTCTCTCGCTGCTCCGAGCGGACGCCGTCTATCAGCGGCTCTTCCCGTCGGCGTTTCCCGAGGCTGACGACCCGTACTCGATGGGGTTTGTCGCAAAAGCCCTGGCCGCGTTTCAGCGGACGATCATCTCGGTTCGCTCACCGTACGACCGGTACCGGTACAACGGTGAACTCGACGCGCTCAGCGAGGCGGCGAAACGCGGGGAGCTGATCTTCTTCTCGGGTCAGCGCGGGGGATGCTTCACCTGCCATGGGGGCTGGAACTTCAGCGGGTCGGTCGTCTACGAGGGTGGGGATTTCCCGGTGCCATCGTTCCGGAACACAGGCCTCTACAACCTGCCGGGCGCCGTCTCGTATCCCGCGGTGAACACGGGACTATACAGGCACACCGGTGACCGGGCCGACATCGGGCGGTTCCGGGTGCCCACCCTGCGCAACATCGCGGTGACCGCCCCGTACATGCACGACGGCAGCATCGAGACGCTGGAGGAGGTCATCGATCACTACGCGGCGGGCGGACGAACCATCGCGGCCGGGCCAAACGCCGGGGTCGGCCGGGACAATCCGAACAAGGACCTGGGTGTGGATGGCTTCACGCTCACGGCGGAAGAGAAAGCGGATCTGATCGCGTTTCTGGAGAGTCTGACGGATGAGGAGTTCCTGATCGACCCGCGCTTCTCCAACCCGTGGGGCAATGGACAATGAACAATGGACAATGAACAATGAACAATGAACAATAGGGCGCGGGGCTGACGACCGAGCGTCTTGTTGGTTCCTGCGGGGGATTTTGCATCGAATTGAACCGGGCTCTTCCCATCACCTTCAGAATTCCGCCCACCTATTCCCGATGGTGACCAGCCACCCAGGCTCCTGTATCACGCTGTCGCCCCAACACACGTCAATGACCATTGTTCATTGTTCATTGATCATTGCTCATTGATCATTGTTCCTGATTTCCATCCGGGCGTGGGCGCGGGCGTGTGATCGGACGACGAGGGCCTCGCGGGTGGCTTCGACGGCGAGGACTTCGACGCGATCGACTTCGCCGGAGAGGTGGACCTCGTCGGAGAGCTGGCGGTTGAGGCCGCGGAGGAGTTGTTCGCTGGCGAGAGCGACGACGTCCTCGATGGGGATGCGCGCGCGATCGCGGAG
>CAZUVK010000284.1:0-5028 GCA_964623785.1 uncultured Gemmatimonas sp.
GGGCCGGGCGGCTCATCCGCCTCCGGAAAGTCAAGTGAATAGGCGGCGAGCGCGTCCGTCCGCAGGATGGCGTCGCGCAGCTCGACGAGGCGTGTAGAGAGGCCCCGTTCAACCTGGTGGATCGCCGCGCGGCGCATCGCCGGCGAACGGCTGTCGATAATGTCCGCGACCGCCTCGGCCTGGATGAGATCGATCTTCCCGTTCAGATAGGCCCGGTGCGTATACTCCCCCGGCTCCGCCACGCGCGCGCCCGCGGCGAGCAATGCATCGAGGAGGAGGCGCGATGTCAACTCGCCGCCGTGGCAGGTGAACTCGACCGTCTCCTCGCCCGTGTAGCTCGCGGGCGCGGCAAACCGCGTGACGAGCGCGGTGTCGATCGTCTCGTGGCTCCCGGGATGCTTCAGCGTGAGGAGTGTCTGACGGCGGTCGGTGGGCGCAACCCCGTCGAGGGTGGGGCAGAGCCGGAGCAGAAGCGGAGTCGCGGCGGGGCCAGATACCCGGACGATCGCAAGGGCCCCGCGCCCTGGGGCCGTCGCGATCGCCGCGATCGTATCATCCATCGAGGTCGACATGGCGCCGTCGCTCCGGGGGTCGGGCGACCTGGGGATGTGAATCAGAAGTCCCTGTCTCGCACTAGCTCACAGCACTAGCTCTTCGCCCGCGGCCTCGACTTCGTGCTCGCCGGCACCGACAGCTTGGGACCCCCCGTTCGCTTCAACTCTTCCGACGCTCGTCGTCGCTCCCGGGAGATCAGCACCTGCTGCGGAATGCTCGCGAGCTGCGTGACCGCATAGTAGAGATTCAGGCCGGCGGGCAGCATGAAGAAGATGACGCCCATCATGATCGGCATCATGTACATCATCATCTTCATCTGCGGGTTCTGCTCCATGCCGCTCAGGTGGGCCATCACCCACTGCAGCGCGAACATGGACACCACCAGAATCATCGGGAGCAGGTAGAACGGATCGCGAAGCGAGAGATCCGGGAGCCAGAGGAACTCCGCGCCGCGGAACGCGATCGTGTTCTGGAACACGAAGAAGAGCGTGATAAGCACCGGGAACGGCACCAGGAGCGGCAGACACCCGCCGAACGGGTTGAAGCCGTGCTCCTTGTACAGAGACATGATCGCCTGCTGCTGCTTCTCCGGGTCGCTCTTGTACTTTTCCCGGATCTCCTGCAGGAGCGGCTGGACGGCCATGGTGCGCATCTGTGAGCGCATCGCCTTGGCGTTGAGCGGCCAGAGCACCACCCGCATCATCACGCCGAAGATGACGAGCACCCACCCGTAGGCGATCCCCAGCGTGTCGTGGAGCGTGTTCAGCACCCACAGCACCGCGGCGGCGAGTGGACCGATCACCGGCTGCAGCCAGCGATAGCCGTACGGCGTCACGTCCTCCAGGCCGTAACCGAGCTGCGACAGGCGCCCATAGTCCTGCGGGCCAAGATACGCGGTGAAACCGAACGAGCCGTCGGCACTGACCGGAAACGCCGCGTCGACACTCGCCTGGGGGATCTGAACCTCGACTTCACCCAGCGTCACGGTTTCCGCGGGTAGCGGATCCACGACGGCACCCCTCAGAGGCCGCTCCGTGCCCCCGATCACCGTCACCAGGAAATACTTGTCCTTGATGCCGACCCACATCAGCGAGTCCGGAAGGACTTCGCGGGTCTCGATCTGACGGAACGGCTGCCGAACCGTCCGCCCTCGGGAGCCCGATACGAGCGCGACCTCCCGCTCACTATGGTGGTCGGGATGCTCGTGCATCTCCAGACCGGGACCCAGCGCCGTCACGAGTGTCGCCGGCCGCCCGTTCAACCCTTCGATCCGTCCGGACACCGTGAACAGGTACTCGTCGGGGTTGAACTCGTAGCGAAGGACGACACCGAGCCCGTCGTCCCCTCGATAAGTGAAATCGAGTGGAGCGACTTCCGATCCCGGCGCGACCCGGATGGCCCGGGCGCTCACGCTGTACGGCAACTCCGTCAGCGAGAGCGTGTCCGAGCCCACTACGAGCCGATAGGAAAGGAAATCGGTAACTCCCGACGGGACGAGCTGCACGGGCTCGCCGGGGAAGCTGTAGGAGCGATACCCGGGCAGGTACGCACTGGTAAGGGCCGCACCCCGCGTGGAGAACACGTATCTGTAGAGGTCCGACTCCACAACAACGGAGTCCGCCGCCCCAGTTGGCGCGGTCACCGCCGTGGGCAGGCGGAGCGCCGCCGTGTCCGCCACCGGGACGGACGGTACCACCGCCGTCGAGTCGGCCCTCGCCTGAGGCGAAACGGGCGCCTCGGGCGGCGGATACAACCGGTTCGTTATGAACATGGCGATCGTCATCAACAGGATCGCCAGTAACAGCCTCTTTTCCATTCTCCTGACCTGGTATCGCCCCGCCAACCCCGTAGGACCGCGCTGGCCCTCGTTCATCCACTACGCCGCGGGCGGCGCGAAAGCTTCACGACCGCGACAGGCCGGCGTCATACATCCACGACCTTCCCGAGATTCGATCCTCCGACGGACGCCTAGGGGACCGGATCGTAGCCGCCCGGGTTGAACGGGTGACAGCGAATCACACGCCGGAACGCCAGCCACGACCCGCGGGCGGCCCCATACCGGGACACCGCCTCGAGCGCGTACGCCGAGCAGGTCGGAGCGAACCGACAGACGGGCGGCTTCAGCGGCGAGAGCGCGCGCTGATAGAACCGGATCGCGCCGATCAGGAACCGTGCGAGCACAGCCACTCCCGGATTCCCAGCAACTGTTTCCGGAGCGAATCGAACTCGTCGTCGTACGCTTCCGGCCGGGCGCGAATGAGAATATCGACGTTCCCGCCCACCAACCCCAGCGCGGGCAGTAGATCCTTTCGCGCGATCTCCCGCAGCCTCCGCTTCAACCGGTTCCGCCGAACCGCGGGCGCCTCGATCCGCGTCGGCGCGGATCCGCGTCGCCGTCGCGGCTTCGGAACCACCAACCCTATCCGCGAACGCGCGGCGGGGGAAGTGGAGATGAAGACGTCGAAGCTGCTCGTCTTTCTCCTCTTCCCCCGTCGAAAAAGCGACCGGATTTCGTCCGCCCGAGTGATTCGCGCTTCCCTCGGAAACCGGCTGTCGGCCGGGCCATCTGGCGGCTCGGCCGTCATCACCGGGCGATACGAGCGGAACGGCTACTGCCGGCCGTTCTTGCCCCCGATGCTGACCACGAGCTGCTTCCGGCCTCGCCGACGCCGCGCGTTCAGGATCTTCCGCCCACCACGCGTCGCCATGCGCGCACGAAACCCGTGCTTATTAATGCGCTTCCGGTTGCGCGGACGATAACTCGGCTTCATCGCTACCCCTCAGCAGACACCGCTACAGTTTCAGAGATTCGGAGACAGACCGTGAAAGATAGGAACCGCGGGCCCAACCGTCAACTCCTCGAAGAGTGAAAGCCGGCGAGGCATGGCGGGATATGACCCCTCCGCCCACCGGGCCGATCAGCAAATGGTGTCGGAGCGCCCCCTTCACTCTTGGCCCTTCACTATTCACTCTTTAGACGTGTCCGCACCGCCGTTTTATGGCCGCTCATCGCCTTGACTTCTCCACATTCGAGGCCTAGCTTGGCCCGTTCGTCCCTCGTGAAGGTCCGCTGCATCTTACCGAGTCAATGGAGCTGAGCGCCTCCGAAGTATGGTCCCGGATTCTCGCCGAGGCACGAGAGACGCTCACCGAGCAGGCCTTCCGCACATGGCTGGCCCCGACCCACGCGATCTCGGTTTCGCGTGATACTCTGATCGTGTCGACCCCGAATCCGTTCGCGGTTCACTGGGTCGAGCACAAGTACGCCAGCCTCCTCGGCGGAATCGGCGAGCGTCTCTTCGGGACGCGATATCGCGTGTCGGTTCAATTCACGCCGGATGGCGCCACGACTGAGCGGCCCCCGATCCTCGACCTGGCGCTGGGAGCTCCGATGACTGGCATACCCAGCCCGGACCTGGCGCACGCATCCCTGACGCAGACCGCCGAATCCGCCCCGGCCCGATCCCGGACGCCGCTGAACGAACGGTACACCTTCGACCGGTTCGTCATCGGGAATAACAACCAGCTCTCGGCCGCGGCCGCCCATGCGGTCTCCGAGACCCCCGCCCGCCTCTACAATCCCCTTTTCATCTACGGCGGCGTCGGACTCGGCAAGACTCACCTGATGCACGCGATCGGGCATTCCGTCATCGCCCGCTCTCCGGAGAAGCGAGTGCTTTACCTCTCTTCGGAGCGGTTCACGAACGAGCTGATCGGCGCCATCCGAGGCGGGACCATGGCGGAATTCCGTCGGATGTACCGGCAGATCGATCTTCTCCTCGTCGACGACATCCAGTTCCTCGAGGGGAAGAAGCAGACGCAGGAGGAGTTCTTTCACACCTTCAACGCGCTGCACGACGCACAGCGCCAGATCGTCCTCACGTCTGACCGGCCGCCCAAGGAGATCGGTCTCGAGGATCGCCTGGTTTCCCGGTTCGAGTGGGGCCTGGTCACCGACATCCAGCTGCCCGACTTCGAGACTCGGGTGGCCATCCTCCGGAAGCGTGCGGCCGACGACGGCCTCGAGATCTCCGGAATGGAGGAAGTCCTCGACTTCATCGCGCGACACTGTACATCCTCGGTTCGTGAGCTCGAGGGTGCGATCATCAAGCTCCTCGCCTACTCTTCCCTCACCAGGCGGGAGATCAACGAGGAGCTCGCCCGTGAGGCCCTCGGCGGAGTGCTGCGCAACGCGGGGGCCGATTCCGCCGACCGACTCACTCCCGAGGTCGTCCGATCCCGGGTCGCGGAGGCCTGGGGGACTTCGGTCGATGGGCTGCAATCGCGCAAGCGCACGAAAGACCTTACCATTCCGCGTCAGGTCGCCATGTACCTGATCAAGGAGATGTTCGGCCTTTCGCTCGTCGACGTAGGAAAGCTCTTCGGCGGACGCGACCACTCGACGGTCATCCACTCGATCGCGAAGGTGGAGGATGACATGGCTCGCGACGCGGCTTTCGCTCAGCGGATCCA
>CAZUVK010000285.1:0-5013 GCA_964623785.1 uncultured Gemmatimonas sp.
GGGTGAGATTTTCTTCGTGGTGAGCGACCCCGCCGCGGAGTGCGGGTCCGGTCAGCGGGGGGTGGTCGCGCCGTTCAGGCGGGCACGGATGGCTTCCCGGTCGATCTCGTTGCCGTCAAGGTAGAGCGCCGTGATCTCGCGGGTGTTTCGGATGTCGTCGAGGGGATTCGCGTCGAGGACCAGGAAGTCCGCGCGATTGCCCGCCTCCAGGCTCCCGAGGTCGGTGCGCCCGAGGTAGGCGGCGGCGCGGCTCGTGGCGGCGACGATCGCGGCCATCGGCGACATGCCCGCTCGGACCATCAGCTCCAGCTCGCGCTGCTCGGCGTATCCGAAGAAATGGTCCGAGAGGCCCGTGTCAGGGCCGACGACGATCCGGGCGCCGACGTCGGCGAGTCTGGCGAGGCTGCGCTCGAGGATCGAGTAGCGCTCGCGGGCGGCTTCCGCCGTCTCGGCGGTGCGATCCGCATAGGAACGGTGCACGCGGTCGACGACCTCGGGTTCCACCGTCTCCTCCAGGAGTCGCAGCAGCCGCGGATCCGTCGACCAGGGCGGTTCGGTCTGCGTGGACCGCTCGGATCCACCGAGGTTCGGCATGACGTAGACACCGCGCGCGGCGATGGCGGTCGTGAGCTCATCACTCACGACTTCGTCGCGAGGCATATGCGCGAAGGCATGGACGCCAGCCTCGACAAGATCCTCCGCGTCGCGGTGGTAGTAGACATGGGCGGTGACGGTCATCCCCAGGCGACGCGACTCGTCGATGATCGCTTCGTACACGGGGGCGGCCAGCGATGGGGCCCGGCCGCCACGGTCATCCACCCAGATCTTGACGAGGTTGACGGGTGCGGCCGCGAGTTCCCGGACCGCTACCCTCCCGTCTTCCCCGGTCGTGACCTCGTACGCGATCCCCGCCCAGGTCGCGAACCCCGGCCCCGCGTTCGGGGCGCCGATTCCGCGCCCGGCGGCCAGGAGTCGGGCGCCACCGTGTTGCCCGGCCGCCGTCTCGTCGCGGATCCGGAAGATCAGGTCGCCGGCGTCGATCCCCATGGAGAGCACCGTCCCTACGCCGAAATACGCGGCGCGATCGAGGTCCGCGAGCAGGCTCTCACGGGAATAGACCTCGGAGGAGAACGTCGTGCCGACCTGGTAGCCGGGGTGACCGTGGGCGCCGATCAGCGCGGGCATCACCGTCCTGCCGCTGAGGTCGACCCGGGTGGCGCCCTCGGGTGCCACGATCTCTCCCGCGAGGCCCACGTGTGTGATCACCCCGGACTGGACCAGGAAGGCCGACTCCTCGATCGCGGGAGCCCCGGTGCCCGGAATCAGGCGGGCATTTTCGTAGAGGACCACAGTCCAGGGAGCGGGCGTCGCGCCCGCGCCGCCGGAAGGTTGCGCCGCGCAACCCGACAGCAGGAGCGGGACGCCGAGCAGCAAGGGAATCGTCCTGTTCATCGAAGAGGCTCCCGAGCGGCGAGTCATCCGCACAGTTCCGCGAGGCGACGGGCGTGGCGCGGTCCCGTCGCGGTGTCTTCGTGCTTGAAGAAGACATATGCGTCCGACCAATCGTCGGTCCGGGCGCGGATGGAGTCGGCCCACGCGGCCAGGTCACCCTCGTCGTAGCCGACTCTGCGCAACCGGAGGTAGCCCCACCCGGCGGTTGCGATCAACGGCGCATCAACGCCCTCCCCCTCCGCAACGCAGAGTGCCGCGCCTCCCGCCCGTAACAGACCGTAGACTTCTTCATCGAGCCAGGACACGTGCCGGAACTCGATCGCGGCACGCGCCCCGTTCGGGATGAGCTGGAGAAACGACTCCAGGCGCGCCGCGTCCTTCTTCATGTTCGGTGGGAGCTGGAAGAGCACGGGTCCGAGCCGATCGCCGAGGACGGCGGCCGCGTCGAAGAGTCGGGCGACCGGGTCGGCGACTTCCTTGAGTCGCTTGCGGTGCGTGATCTCCTGGGGAGCCTTGAGCGCGAAGACGAAACCTGGCGGGACCTCCGCCGCCCACTGCTCGAGCTGGGCGGGCGAGGGCATTCGGAAGAAGGTATTGTTGATCTCAACCGCGGGAAATCGCTCCGCGTAGTAGTGGAGCATCCCGGAGGTGGGCAGGTCCTTTGGATAGAAATCCGGCTTCCATTCCTTGTAGGCGAAGCCGCTCGTTCCGATCAGCAGGCGCATCGGGCCATGTGGGTTCGACGCGAACAGGATTCGTGGTTCGTCATCATACAACGGAATGGGCCAGATGGGACATCCCGTTTGAACTTTTCGCGTTTTCGTGCCTTCACGTAACCTTCTCTGTCGGCCTCACGCGAAGTCGCGAGAGCGGTTGACGAAGCGCTTCCTTCCTCGCTTGATTCCGTTTCCCGCCTTCTGTAGTCTTCTTCCACCCACCGAAACCCTGCCGAAGGGGGATCCGCCGAAGCCCCGGCGCGGAATTGATGAGGAAAGTGGAGGCATGAGGCCCGACATCGATGAGTTGCGTCGGCTGCGCCGGGCCCGCGACCGGATGGACCGGGAGTACGCGCAGCCGCTCTCCGTGCCGGCGCTTGCCCGCACGGCGCTGATGTCGACGGCGCACTTCAGCCGGCGCTTCCGGGAGGTGTACTCCGAGACGCCGTACTCCTACCTCATGACCCGGCGCATCGAGCGGGCGAAGGCGTTGCTGCGTGGCGGCGACCTGACGGTGACGGAGGTGTGCTTCGAGGTCGGTTGCACGAGCCTTGGCTCCTTCTCCGCCAGCTTCACCGAGATCGTCGGAGAGACGCCGACGATGTACCGCGCGCGAAACCACGACGAGTTGCGGGCCCTCCCCACCTGCCAGACGATGGTGTTCACCCGGCCGCGGAAGCGTAGGCCTGGCGAACGCGCAAAATAGAGCAGTTTTGGAGAAGCATCCCTCGCCGCACCTCCTTAGATTCGACGCGTCCACCGATTCACGCAGCGATTCACAATACGAGGTGCCATGACCATTTCACTCAGCGTCGTCCACGTCCTGGTCGACGACCCCGACGCCGCGCTCGGCTTCTACCGCGACGCGCTCGGCCTGACGGTCCAGGACGAGGTCGCTCACGGCGGGTTCCGCTGGGTCACCCTTGTCCCCGAGACCCAGCCCGAGATCAGAATCGTTCTGTCCCAGCCGCACGCGGGGCGCTCGCAGGAGGATGGGGACGCCGTGGCGGCGCTGCTTGCCAAGGGCGAACTCGGATCGATCCTCCTTCGCACCGACGATCTCGACGCGACGTTCGCCAGGATCGCCGGTGCACCCGGCGTCGAGGTGCTGGAGGAACCCGCGGACCGATTCTGGGGGGCCCGCGACGCCGCAGTCCGCGACCCCGCGGGCAACCTGGTCCGCATTGAACAGGGATAGAAGAACCGCCCCTTACAACGCCTGATGTCTTACAACGTGATGGAGAGCATGAGTTCGACAAGTCAGCACGTCGCCGACACCCACGACCTGATCCGCGTCCGGGGCGCCCGGGAGAACAACCTGAAGGATGTCAGCATCGAGATCCCGAAACGGCGGCTGACCGTGTTCACCGGTGTCTCGGGGTCGGGCAAGTCGTCGCTGGTGTTCGGCACGATCGCGGCGGAGTCGCAACGGATGATCAACGAAACGTACAGCGCGTTCGTTCAGGGGTTCATGCCGACGCTCGCCCGGCCGGAGGTCGATGTGCTCGACGGCCTGACGACGGCGATCATCGTCGACCAGGAGCGGATGGGGGCCAACGTCCGCTCCACGGTCGGCACCGCGACTGACGCCAACGCGATGCTGCGGATGCTGTTCAGCCGGTTGGGACAGCCGCACGTCGGGACGTCCAACGCATTCTCCTTCAACGTTCCATCGGTTCGGGGAAGCGGCGCGATCACGGTTGAGCGCGGCGAGGGGAAGGGTCAGACCATCCGGAAGACGTATACCGTCACAGGCGGCATGTGCGCGCGCTGTGAGGGGATGGGGTCGGTCAACGACATCGACGTGACGCAACTGTACGACGACGCGAAGTCGCTGGCGGAGGGCGCGCTGACGGTCCCCGGCTACAACGGGGACGGCTGGTACGTACGGATCTTCAGCGAGTCGGGGTTCCTGGACCCGAACAAGCCGATCCGCGACTACACGAAGAAGGAACTCCACGACTTCCTTCACCGGGAACCGACGAAGGTGAAGGTCGCGGGCGCGAACATGACCTATGAGGGGCTCATCCCGCGGATCCAGAAGTCGTTCCTGTCCAAGGATCCCGACGCGATGCAGCCGCACATCCGTGCTTTCGTGGAGCGCGCGGTGACGTTCACCACCTGCCCCGATTGCGGTGGCACCCGGCTCAACGAAGCCGCGCGGTCCTCGCGGATCGCGGGGATCAACATCGCTGACGCGTGCGCGATGCAGATCAACGACCTGGCCGAGTGGGTGCGTGGGCTGGACGAACCGTCGGTCGCGCCGCTGCTGACGACGCTGCGGCAGACGCTCGATTCGTTCGTAGAGATCGGGCTCGGGTACCTTTCGCTCGACCGGCCATCCGGCACGCTATCGGGCGGCGAGTCGCAGCGCACGCGGATGATCCGCCACCTCGGGTCGTCGCTCACCGATGTGACTTATGTCTTCGACGAGCCAACGGTCGGGCTGCATCCGCACGACATCCAGCGGATGAACGACCTGCTCCTGCGGCTACGTGACAAAGGAAACACCGTGCTGGTGGTGGAGCACAAGCCAGAGGCAATCGAGATCGCGGATCACGTGGTCGACCTCGGCCCCGGTGCCGGCGCGAACGGTGGCGAGGTGGTGTTCGAGGGCACCGTCGAGGCGTTGCGGGGAAGCGGCACGCTGACCGGACGGCATCTGGATGACCGAGCGAAGCTGAAGTCGTCCGTACGGTCACCGTCGGGGTCGCTCGAGGTGCGCGGCGCGAGCACGCACAATCTCCGCGGCGTCGATGTCGACATCCCGCTCGGCGTGCTGGTGGTGGTGACGGGCGTGGCGGGGTCGGGGAAGAGTTCGCTGATCCACGGCTCGGTTTCGAAC
>CAZUVK010000286.1:0-4980 GCA_964623785.1 uncultured Gemmatimonas sp.
ATCGTCACGCAGGAGACGCGCTGCCGGAGCCTTCTCCACTATCCGTTCTGCAAGCTGATCGGATCCGGCGCGTTCGTCGAGAGGCATCGGCTGGACGAACGTGAGCTGCCCCGGGACGAGCTTCGGGTGCGGCTCTTCTACTGGCAGCGCGGCTATCGTTCGGCGCGCGTGGCCGCGACGGTGAACCGCGACGGTGACGCCGTGGACGTGACCTTCACGGTCGAGGAGGGGCTGCCCACGGTGGTGGCGGAACTCGATGTGCTGCAGGTCGCGCCGGTCCTCGGCCCCGCCGAGATCGCGAACGCGGCGTTCCCCTCCGTCGGTGAAGCGCTGAACACCATCGTCATGGACACGGCGCGCGTGCGATTGATCGACCGGCTATGGGCGCTGGGATACGCGGATGCGACGGTGCTGGATTCCGCGGTCGTGGATGGCGAGCGCGCGGCGGTCACCGTGACTGTCGAACCGGGCCGGCTGACGACGATCAGTGGAATCGACGTGGTCGGGAACGAGCGCGTTACGGAGCGGACGATCCGTCGAATCCTCGATCTCGATCCCGGCGAGACCTTCCGCCGCGACGATCTGGTCGCGGGCCAGCGACGGCTGATGCAGTCGGAGCTCTTCCGCCAGGGGCTGGTCGCCTTTGCACCGGACGCGGACACGACCAAACGTGTGGTGGTGACCGTGCAGGAAGCGCCGATGCGTGGGGTCGAGCTGGGGGTGGGGTTCAGCACCGTGGAGTTCGGACAGGGGCAGGCTCGCTTCACCCGGTACAACTGGTTCGGAGGGGCCCGCCGCCTCGATTTGCGGGCCGCAGTGGGCAACCTGTTCGCTTCGGAGCTTCAGGGAAGAAGTGTCTTCGGCGCCGCCGTGCCGAGGGGCATCGGCGAAGTCGAAGACGCCTTCCTCGACCCCACCTGGCAGCTCTCCGCCGACCTCGCGCAGCCGTTCCTCTTCGGATCCCGCAACTCGCTGGGCGTGGGCGGGTTCGGACGAAGGCGAAGCGTACTGGGGATCGTGGTCGACCGCGGGTACGGAGCGAACGTATCGCTCTCGCGCCGGCTGGCGGAAGGCGTGCTGGCGAGCGCCATCTACCAGTTCGAATCGACGAAGGTGGACGCGGGCGACGTCTATTACTGCGTGAATTTCGGTGTGTGCGAGCCAGCCACGATCAATGAACTGCGGGGATGGCGGAGGTTATCCCCGGTATCGTTGGTGGCGTTCGCGGACCGGATGGATGACCCACTCTCGCCGACGGACGGGTACACCGTGCGGCTGGAGGCAGAGCACGCCTCGTCGCTCACGGCCTCCGACTTCGGGCACCACCGTCTCACGGCGGAAGTCACGCGATACCTCTCATTCGGGCCGGGGGTGCTGGCGGGGCGCGCGCGGACGGGATGGGTGCGATCGGTCGGCCAGGGCGAGGCGTTCGGAGCCGTGGGGGCGGTAGACCTTCTGCATCCCCGCAAGCGGTTCTACGCGGGCGGTGCCAGTTCGGTTCGCGGATTCGGCGAGAACCAGCTCGGGCCACTCGTTCTGACGATCGACCCCGCGGTGGCGCGGGAATCGATCGAGGACGGGGGAGCCGGGTGCACCGACGAGACGATCCTCTCCGGCGCGTGTGACGCGTCCGTCATCGCGTCGAGCGAGTTCGTGCCCCGGCCGGTGGGCGGCAACCGGCTGTTCGAAGCGAACATCGAATACAGGCTGCCGCTCTGGGGTCCGGTCACCGGCGTCGCGTTTATCGACGGCGCGGTGCTCGGCGACCGGGGGCTCAATATCCCATCCGGCGGCCGCGCCGCGATCACGCCCGGGTTCGGCGTCCGCTATCTTTCGCCGGTTGGTCCGGTTCGCGTGGACCTTGGCATCCGCCCGACTCTCACCCAGGAACTGCCGATCATCACCACTGTCGAGGACGACGAGGGCCGTACGCGCCTCGTTCAGCTGGACGCTATGAAGCGGTACGACCCGATCGAGGGATCGTCGGGGTTCTTCAGCCAGATCCTCTCGCGGCTACAGCTTCACCTCTCCATCGGGGAAGCGTTCTGATGCGGAAGGGGGCGACCTGGCTCCTGGGCGGCCTCGCGGCGGCCCTCTCGGTCGTGATCGTAATCATGCTCACGCTGACGCAGACCGGTTACGGGCGGGAGCGCGTCCGAACGCTATTGCTCGATCAGCTGACCGGGATCATCAGCGGGACGGTCGAGATCGAGCGGATCCGGGGGAACCTGCTTTCAAGCGCGGTACTGGAAGGAGTGGCGATCGCCGACAGCGCGGGCGGGCCATTCCTCAGCGCTCGGCGGATCTTCGTGGACTACTCGACGCTCTCGCTCGTGTTGCGGCGGATCCATATCTCCGCGATGGAGATGGACGAGCCGGTGATCACGCTCGACCGCCCGCCCGGCGAGGATTGGAACTTCATCCGGCTCTTCCCCGCCGACACGACCGCCGGGGACACGAACGCGAGCGGGTTCGGATCCTGGATCCGGATCGAGAACTTCTCGATTCGCGATGGACGGATCGTGCTCCGCGACGCGTGGCAGCCGGACAGCACGCTGACGCCGGTGGCGCGCGACAGCGCGGTGCGCGCGGCGCTCTCGCCGGAGAACCGCCTGGTCGTGGTGGAGGTCCCCGGCGGCTATCAGACCATCCAGGAGCTTCGCGAGCTGCACGCCGAACTCCCGTTCCTGCGGCTCGCCGATCCCGACGACGCCGATCTCGTCGTGGATATCGAGTCGTTGCGAACGACCGCGATGGTGTTCAGTCCACCCGCCGCCAACGTGCGTGATCTCTCCGGTCGGCTGGTGATCTCGGAGGATTCACTCCGGGTGAGCGATCTGCGGCTGGATCTCCCGGAATCACGTCTGGCCGGTGGCGGTTCGTTCGTTCCGGAGACCGGGGCCTTCCGCGCGACCCTCGACGCGGCGCCGATCGCGCTCGCGGACCTGCGGTGGGCCAGCCCGACGCTACCCGAGGGCGGCCTCGCTGACCTGCGGCTGGAGGTTTCCGGCGACATGGGGAGTATCGAAGTACTCGCCCGGGAGATCGACTTCCGGATGGAGGACGCGCGGCTGGTGGGGCACCTGGCGGTCGAGCTGGGTGACTCGCTCCGAGTCGGCGACACCGACCTGGCATTCACGGACGTCGACACTCGCCTCCTCGAGCCGTTCGTGGGCGAGGGCGGGGTGCCGGTGGACGGCACGCTGGATGGTCATCTGCGTCTATCCGGAACTCCCGAGTCACTCGAAGTCGATGGATGGACGACGATTCGGGAGCGCTCGGGCGTCACCAGCCGGGTCACGCTGAACGGGCGGGCCGGGAGCGAGGGTGATGCGATCGCGACGCAGGACCTGGCGCTTCGGCTGGAGCCGGTCCACCTCTCGCTCGTTCGGGCGATGTGGCCGGAAGTGGAGCTTTCCGGAACGGTTTCCGGCGACGCCGTGCTCACGGGTTCCACGTCGTCGGGCTTTGACGTCAACGCCGACTTCGTCCACGACGATCCGTCGACGGGGGCGTCGCGGCTGACGGCGCGTGGGGGCGTGACGCTGGGCGAGACCCCGGGCGCGCGGAATCTCGTGATCAGCGCGCGGCCGTTCCAGCTCGCGCTGGCCCGGAGCTTCGTCCCCGATCTCGCCATCGGGGGCGTCGTGACGGGAGAGGTGACGCTGGACGGAGACCAGTCGGCGATGCGCCTCGACGCCGACCTGACACATGCGCAGCCGGGAGAATCCCCCTCTCGCGTATTCGCGGAAGGCGAGCTGCGGTTGGAGGACGGGTTCTCGACGCCCGGGCTCCGCCTTCGGTTCGACCCGCTCCAGAGCTCCCTCGCACGGTCATTGTCACCCGATCTCCCCGTTGGCGGGACGCTGGAAGGCGACGCGCTGATCACGGGCTCCTCCACCGGCCGCATCGCGGCGGAGCTGAATGTGGTTCACCGGGACACGACGGGCGTCACCCGGCTGGTCGGGCGGACGGCGGCGGAATTCGCCGAGCCCATGCGCGTCGACATCGATCTCCGCGTGCCGGAGCTGGCGCTTGCGACCGTGGGCCGGTTCGCGCCGGCGGCCGGACTTCAGGGGACGGGCAGCGGGACGGCGCGCGCGGAAGGAACCTTGCGGGACCTGGACTTCGCGATCGACCTCGCGATCGTCGACGGCGGGGCCGCCAGCCTGACCGGCAACCTCGATCTGGAAAGTGAAGCGCTCGGCTATTCGCTGCAGGCGGAACTGGCGGCGCTCGAGACGGACGCGCTCTCGACGAACGCGCCGCCAACCACGTTGAGCGGAACGATCAGCGCGATCGGTACCGGTACGGACCCGGCCACCGCCAGGGCCACGGTCCAGGCCGACCTCGTGGACATCGTGGTCTCGCCCGCGACCGGCGCCCCGGAGCGCGTCGAAGCGGTGACGGTGTTGGCCACCGTCGCGGATGGTCTCCTCACCGTGGAGCGCGGCTCCGCGCGAGTCGCGTCCGCGGAGGCGGAGGTCCTGGGAACGTTCGGCCTCACCGCGAGCCGGTCGGGAACGCTGCAATATCGCCTCGCGGTGGATTCGCTCTCCGACTTCTCCGCCCTGCTTGCCCCGGCCGCCGGTGACTCGGCCGCGGCGACCGACAGCGTCCCCGTGATCGTCGCGGTCGCGGGCGTCCCGGCCGATCCGTTCCCGAGCGCGGACGATCTCGCCACGCCGGCATCCGGCCCTCCGGACCCGGCGACGGTCGACACGCTCGTCGTCGCGACCGCGGCGGATTCGGTCGCGGGGAGCGTACTGCTCGAAGGCTCGATCACCGGCAACCTCGAGCGCTTCGACCTGGAGGGAACCGCGGCGGTGGAGGACCTCGTCTTCGGGACCAACTCGGTTCGACGGGGGACGGCAACGTACGCGCTCTCGGGACCGCTGGACGCCGGGAGCTCGCTGACCCTCGAAGCGCGCGCTGGCCACGCCAGGTTGGCCGCGTTCGCGCTCGACAGCCTCGTCGTCC
>CAZUVK010000287.1:0-1597 GCA_964623785.1 uncultured Gemmatimonas sp.
CCCGGCGCTCTTCGCGCTTCGCTGCGGAGCTCCCATCTTCACCGCCGTCGCGAGGCGACTTCCGGACGGGCGGTACCTCCTGCGGAGCGAACGGATCGACACCTCACGAACCGGCTCACTCGACGAGGACGCCGTTCGCATCACCGCCGCCATCGCGGCGCATCTAGAGCGCGAGATCCGTCTGGATCCGGCCCAGTACTTCTGGTTCCACAAGCGGTGGAAGACCCGGCCCGCCTGAGGAACCCACCCCGGTCGAACCGGTACTACAACTCCAGGATTCCTCCCACGCCGCGGCTCCTTTGCGGCGTGTCGCGGGCCGCGGCGAATGCCGACCGTCGGCACGGATCGCGCACAGCACGACGTCCCCGGACGGGCCGGGCTCCCCGGGGTTCAGATATCTTCGGAACGATGCGGAAGGGCGCAGGGTGATCTACTTCTGTATTCCGGCCTACAACGAGGCCGCGACGGTCGGTGTACTACTCTGGAAGATCCGCCGGGTGATGGAGGAGTTTCCCAGAGACTATGAGATTCTCGTCCTCGATGACGGCTCCACCGACGCCACACTCGACGTGCTGGCACCGTACGCCCGGGTGCTCCCCCTGACGGTGATCCGCCAGGAGACCCGGAAGGGATACGGCGCATCGCTGGAGCGCTTGATTCGCGAGGTCGTGGGTCGCGCGACGCACCCGCGACGCGACGTGCTCGTCACGATGCAGGCGGATTTCACGGAGGCGCCCGAAGACACGCCGGCGCTGATCCGCCGGGTCGAAGGTGGGGCCGACATCGTCGAGGGCGCGATCGTGAGCGAGGGCCGCAACGTTCCGCGGTCGCTTCTGTGGGCGCGGCGGGGGATCCCGCTGATCCTCCGGGGCACGCAACTTCCGGAAGGGAGCCGCGATCCGGTGTCAGGATTCCGCGCTTACCGCGTTTCAGTACTGAAACGTGCCCTCGCCGGTCGGAACGGGACCCCGCTCCTCAGCGCCGACGGGTGGGCCGCGAATGTGGAGCTGCTCTTTGCGGCGAGCCCGCATTCACGACGGACCGAGGGCCTCGAAATCGAACGACGATACGACCTCCGGCAGCGAGCGTCGCGGTTCAGGCCGTGGGCCACGGTCGTCGATATCTGGAACGTGTCGAGACAGATCCGGCGCGCCCCGCCGGTTGTGGCGGCCGCCCCGGACTCAACGGGATAGGTGGCGGATGACCGATCAGACTCCTCGTTCCATCATCGGCGCGATCACCATGGGCGCCGTCGTGCTGGCGCTCGGGGCCGCGGCGTCCTCGACGATGAGCCAGTCCCCGGGCTATGACCCGGGACCCGCGATGGACCGCGCCCCCTTCGGGCCCGGCGAGCGCGCGGAATACCAGGTCAAGCTGGGCGGTATCGGCGTCGGCGACGGAACCATGGAGATCCTGGAGGTCGCCCAGGTCGGCGGGTTCTCCACGTACCATGCGCGGCTCCATGTCAAGGGCGGCATCCCCCTCGCCAGGGTGGACACCAAACTCGACACCTGGATCGATGTCGCCGGCCTGGTCCTCGTGCGCCAGCGTCCCGGTTCGGCCAACTACGATCTAGCCGTCAGCCACGGGTTCAAGC
>CAZUVK010000287.1:1607-4968 GCA_964623785.1 uncultured Gemmatimonas sp.
GCCGGCCTCTTCTCGCGTCGGTTCGAGCAGAACCAGAGGGAGATCCGGTACCGCCGCCACAGGATCTTCGACTTCCACCCGGAGCGGGGGACCTACCAGCAGCGTGGCAGGGACGAGATCGAGACGCTTCCCACGGACCGGCCGCTCGACGACGTCGCGTTCCTCTACTATGCGCGAACGCTGCCCCTGAACGTTGGCGATACCTACACGATCCACCGGTACTTCAAGGATGACGGCAACCCGGTCGTGCTGAGGGTCCTTCGGAAGGAGACCGTGAACGTCCCGGCGGGTACGTTCGAGACGATCGTGGTGCAGCCGATCATCCAGACGGACGGCTTGTTCGGGCAGGGTGGACAGGCGGAGGTCTTCTTCTCTGACGACGAGCGCCGGCTTCTCGTCCACTTGCGAAGCCGCGTGCCGATCGTGGGGTCGCTCAGCCTGCACCTGCGCAGCTACGAGCCGGGAACTCGGCTCTCCGCTCCGATCCGGAGGAAGTAGCCCGTCACGTCGGGCGGGTTCCGGAACCGTCCCTTGTCAGGAACCCGCCTCGTCACCCAGTCGCCGATCCGGCAGCAGGTAGTCGCGAACATAGCTCCGGATCGCGTCGGCAAGTGGCGTGATCGCCGCGTCGTAGCCCGTTGCGCGCAGCTTCGAGATATCCGCCTCCGTGAAGTACTGGTACTTCGGCCGAAGCTGTTCGGGCATCTCGATGAACTCGACGTTCGGTTCGCGGCCCAGCGCGGTGAACATCGCCCCCGCGAGGTCGAGCCAGGTAACGGCCCGCCCAGACCCCACATTGAATATCCCCGTGGCCCTTCGCCGGCTGGCCAGGTGTAGCGTCATCGCCGTCGCGTCCTCGATGTACAGGAAGTCGCGTCGCTGCTCACCGTCCGCGTACTCCGGCCGGTAGCTGCGAAAGAGCTGGATCGCGCCGGTCTCCAGGATCTGCGGGACCGATTTGGCGACCAGGCTCCGCATGTCTCCCTTGTGGGCTTCGTTCGGCCCGAAGATGTTGAAGTACTTCAGTCCCGTGATCGTGCCAAGGAGGCCGTTGCGCGCGGCCCAGACATCGAACATCTGCTTGGAGTAGCCGTACATGTTCAGCGGGCGCAACCGCGCGAGGTCAACCACCGATTCCCCGACGTCGTTCATCCCGCGCTCGCCGTCGCCGTAGGTCGCGGCGGAGGACGCGTAGACGAACCGTACGCCCCGATCGACCGCCCAGCGCGCGAGAGTCCTGGAGAACTCGTAGTTGTTCCGCAGAAGGTATCCGGCGTCCTTCTCCGTGGTGGCGGAGCAGGCGCCCATGTGGAGCACCAGATCGAACTCTCCCAGGTCGCCGCGGGCCAGGTCGGCCGGGAGTTCGTCAGCGTCCACGAAGTCCTCGAACCGCAGGGGCACCAGGTTTCGCCACTTCTCACCGGTGCGCAGTCGGTCGGCGATGATGATCCGGTCGCAGCCGCGCCGGTTCAGCGCATGGACGAGCGCGCTGCCGATGAACCCCGCGCCACCGGTCACCAGTACGCGGGCACTCTCCAGATCCATGGATCTCCTCGTCGATATGCGTTCGCGGAGTTCAAGTCATCCCTCCCCGGAGGCGACAATCTCAACCGGGACAGGCGTCAGGGCAACGAATTGGCGACAGGTGGGGTACGACGACGGACATGATGGAGGCGCCGCTATGAGCATAACTCTGGACAGGAGCGGCTCTCGGGCGCTTCTTTCTCCTCATCCGGTGTACGACCCCATGTACGACCCCGGTGTACGTGAGATCGCGCCGAGCGCGGCATCGCCCATGGGCGGGCCACGCCGACGGGCGAGTGGCGATTCGGGCGTACCTGTGTCCGCCGCTCTCGCCAGCTGGATCAGTTTTTCCCGGACTGAATGGACGCTGACAGACATATCGCTTACGCGCTGATCCTGCTCGCGCTCATCTTTGCGAGCGGCTTCTTCGTCTCGGCGGAGTTCGCGGTTCTCACACTTCGGCGTCGTCGCGTGGAGCAGGTCGACCCGGAAGCCAACGGACGTCCCGGCCCGCCGCTGGGTGCTGACGAGGCTGAGGACATCGCGCTCGTCGGCCAGGTCGGCGGGGCGCTTGCCGCCCTCTTCGCCGGTGTCGTCGCGGCCGCGTGGGGAGTCGCCGCCATGCCCGGGCTGGACCCCGTCGGGGCCGCCGCGATCGGGGTGGCCGCGGCCTCCGTCCCCTACATCATCTTCGGTCAGCAGATCCCACGCTTCCTCGGCGCAAACCGTCCCTCGCTCGCGACCAGGCCGATCGTCTACTGGCCGATGCGCACGGTGGCTTTCGTGCTGCGACCGGTGCTGGTGTTGCTCTCCATCGCGCTCAACGCGCTCTCCGACGCGATGCGGTTGTCGCGCACCGCCTTCTACGCGCCCGTCCACACGCCCGCGGACATCCGCGAACTGGTTCGGCACGGGCACGAGCAAGGCGTCGTGGAAGAGGATGAGCATGAGATGATCCACGGTGTCTTCGAGTTTTCCGACACCATCGCGCGGGAGGTGATGACGCCGCGGATCAGCATCGTCGCGGTCCCCGCCGAGATCACGCTACCCGACCTTCTCTCGATCGTCGTCGAGGAGGGCCATTCCCGGATACCGGTGTACGAGGGATCGATCGACAACGTCGTCGGCGTGCTGCTATCCAAGGACCTGCTCCCGCTCCTCGCGAGCGGCATCGACCGGTCCGAAAGGATCGACTTCGACATCCGGGGCGTGATGCGTGAGCCCTACTTCGTTCCCGACACGAAGCCGGTCGACGACATCCTCGCCGAGTTCCGGAAATACGGGGTGCATCTGGCGGTGGTGATCGACGAGTTCGGTGGGACCTACGGGCTGCTCACGATGGAGGATCTGCTCGAGGAGATCGTCGGGGAGATCCACGACGAGCACGACATCGAGGAGCCTGAGTTCGCCGCGACACCCGAGGGCGATGTCCTGATCGACGGGAGCGCGGCGATTTCGGACGTGAATGAGCGTTTCGGTCTCGGGATCCCCGAGTCGGATTTCGACACGATTGGCGGATACATCTTCGGCGCGCTCGGGCGGGTGGCGGTGCCGGGCGACGTGGTGGAAGGGATTGGCGAACGGGGCGACCAGGCCCTGACGGTCGAGGAGATGGATGACCGGCGGGTCGCGCTGATCCGGCTCCGCGGCGTGGGTATGACGATGTCGCGGGATGGCTGAGGCCGCCGGGCGACCGCGGAGGTCACGCGCGATCGCCGTTCGGGATCAGGGCTCGTCGTCGCGGAAGATGTTCTGGAACCGACGCTTGCGGTCAGGTGGATCCGCGGGCGACTCGATCCGGGCCGTCAACGTCGCCAACCGCCTGATGGCCCGGATC
>CAZUVK010000288.1:0-4927 GCA_964623785.1 uncultured Gemmatimonas sp.
CATCCCGTCCATCCCGTCCATCCCGTCCATCCCGTCCATCCCGTCCATCCCGTCCATCCCGTCTATCCCGTCTATCCCGTCTATCCCGTCTATCCCGTCCCTAGCCGCTCGCCCCGATCTGCAAACTCTCCGGCGTGTCCGTAATCCTCTGCCGCTCGCCGTCCGCGTCCCGCACGAGCCGCGCGCCTTCGGGGATCGCCTCGATGATCCCGTCTTCGAGCCAGGCGTGTTCGCCGCGGAGTACCTCCTGCGCGAACCGGTAGGTGGTCGCGTCGGCGTTGTCGAAGAGTCGGCTGAAGAGGTCATCCACGCGAAGTCGGGCCTGACGGCAGAAGACGGACGCGAGGCGGACCGCCTTCTCGCCGTCCTCGCCGCCCGCGGCCCGGAGCGACTCGGCGCGGACGCACGCGCAGGACATCGCGAAGAGTTCGGCGCCGATATCCACGAACCGGCCGAGCAGCGCCTGCTTCTTCTCGAGCCTGGCCTGGTAGCGCGACATCGCGTAGAACATGCTCCGCGCGAGCTTCCGCGAACCGCGCTCGATGTAGCGGAGGTGTGGCGCCAGCTCGCCGAACTCGCCGTACCGCGGCCACCGCCCCCACCCGACGTACTGCTTCGGCAGCCACGTCGCGTAGAACGCCCCGGCGCGCGCGAACGCGGCCGCCTTGTCGGTCTTCGACGCCGCGGGATCGATCAGCTCGCCCGCGACCTCCAGGTGCGTGTCCACCGCCTCCCGCGCGATGAAGAGCCGCATGATCTCCGAAGAGCCTTCGAAGATCCGGTTGATCCGGAAATCTCGCATGATCCGCTCGACGGGGATGGGCACCTCGCCGCGCGCCTCGAGCGAATCCGCCGTCTCGTACCCGCGTCCGCCACGGATCTGGAGTGTATCGTCGACGATCTTCCACCCCATCTCGGTGGTCCAGAGCTTGGCGATTGCCGCCTCGAGGCGGATGTCATTGCGTCCCTGATCGGCGAGTGAAGCGGACAGCTCCGCCATCGCCTCGATCGCGAAGGTGGTGGCGGCCATTCCGCCGAGCATCTGGGCGACCGCCTCGTGCCTGCCGATCTGCGCTCCCCACTGAACCCGCTCCGCCGCCCACTTCCGCGAGATCTCCGTGCACGCCTTGGAGGCCGCCGCGGCGCTCATCGGCAGCGTCAGCCGGCCGGTGTTCAGGGTGACGAGTGCCAGCTTGAGGCCCTTTCCCTCACCCCAGAGGATGTTCTCCTTCGGGACCCGCACGTTGTCGAGGCGGATGACCGCGTTCTGGATCGCTTTCAGACCCATGAACCGGCACCGGTGCGCGATCTCGACGCCGGGCGAGTCGGTCTCCACGATGAACGCGGTGATCTGCGGAATCTCGCGACCGTTCCGCACCTTCGGCTTCGTGCGCGCCATCACGACCAGGAGTTCGGCGATCGTGCCGTTCGTGCACCAGAGCTTCTCGCCGTTGAGGATGAACGCCTCGCCATCCTCCGATTCGGTCGCCGTGGTCGTCATCGCGGCCGGGTCGCTGCCGACGGCCTCCTCCGTCAGCGCGAATGCCGAGATGGCCCCGGCGGCGAGCCGGGGGAGGTACTTCGCCTTCTGCTCCGGCGTCCCGAACAGCTTGAGCGGCTGCGGCACGCCGATCGACTGGTGCGCGGAGACGAGCGCCGTGAGGTTCCCGTCCCAGCTGGTGATCAGGGCGATCGCGCGACCATACCCGACCTGCGAGAGTCCGAGCCCGCCGTACTCCTCGGGGATCTTGATCCCGAATGCGCCGAGCTTGCGGAGCCCATCCACGACGTGGGCTGGCAGTTCGCCGGTGCGGTCGATCTCACCGGGGTCGACGTGCTCGCGGAGGAACGGTTCGAGTCTGGCAAGGAAGGCGTCCGTCCTTGCCCGGTCCTCCTCGCTCTCATGCGGGTACGGGTGGATGAGGTCGGGGCGGAAGTTCCCGAGGAAGAGCTCTCGAACGAAGCTCGGTGCCGTCCACTCCGATTCGCGGGCGGCCTCGGCCACTTCTCGCGATTCCGCCGCGCTCGCGGCCCTCCCCCGACTCTCGTCGCTCATCACTCACTCCCCGGAAAGTTGATCTGGTCGCCGCCCCCGGCGGCGCAAGGAACGGACCCCCTTCTGGGTTCAGTCTAGCCCCCCGCGCGGCGAGTGCAAGGTGCCGGGCGCCGGACGGACAACGCCTCCGCATGGTGAGACTGAATGCTCACGCGGGCCGCCGCCCCGGCATGTTTCGTGAAACTCGAAGGACGCACACATCAAAGGAGGTGGGAGAATGGGCGGAAAGCGTCCGGACCAGTACCAGATCGACCGCTCGGAAGGCGGACCCGACGACCGTCCGGGATCGGAGAGGGCCGCGCCCGAACGCACGCCCCTCGACGATGCCGTCGAACTCGACCGTCAGCGTGATGCCGATTCGGACCTCTTCGCGCCCGACAGCCCCGCGCCTCCGCGACACCCGCCCCCGAGCCGCGACGCCAACCGGCCGCTTACCGAGAGCGAGATCAGGCACGAGCTCGAACCCGGTCCCGGGGCCGCGGATGACCGGCCCGACCGCGTGAACCCGCTCGTATGAGGGAGAGAGCCACGCGCCGGGATTCGGAGACCGCCCGAAACCTGCTCTTTCCGGCTCCTTCGAAGCATTCCGTCAGGCGTTTATTCCCGGCTCGATCACCCGAACCATGCGTGCCGCAATAACCTCGGGCGGCCCTCGATTCCAGGCCATCCCCCCATTTTTCCAAATCCCCGCCTAACTGACATATCGAACACTTGACCACTACATCCGGGGGGATTAGTATTCTCCGCCACAAGATATTGTGTAGGCCTTCCTGTAGCCTAAGTGTTGAAACCGCAAGGTGCTTGGCAGTGGCTCCCCGTGAAGGGAAGCCAGGGCCCGGGTTTCCTGTCGCCGCGATGGGAAGCTCGCGCGGCAGCGGTTCCACGTCGCTCGTTTCATTGCCGTCGGGGTATCAATGGAGCTGGGTATGGGTGAGGGTGTGGCTGGTTGCAGAGCCGATTGTCGGTCGCGATTCGCGGCCGGTCTCCGATATGTGAATCGCTGGATCCTCCCGACCCCGACCGAAAAGGAGCGTGCATGAATCCCCCCGTGAGCGTGCCGTCCGTGAACGACCCAGCGACCCGACTGGAGTTGCCGGGCGCGGAGTTGTCGCAGAACGCCCGCACCGTGCTGGCCCGCCGGTATCTGAAGAAGAACGCGGAAGGGCTGCCGGTTGAGGAGCCGGAGGAGATGTTCTGGCGCGTGGCGTACGTGATCGCCCGCGAGGACGCCACCTACGGTGCTTCCGAGGACGAGATCAACGACCTCGCGCGCGAGTTCTATCTGCTGATGACCCGTCGACTCTTCGAGCCGAACTCGCCGACGCTGATGAACGCCGGCCGACCGCTGGGCCAGCTCTCGGCGTGTTTCGTCCTGCCGGTGGAGGACTCGCTCTCGAACGGCAGGACCGGGATCTACGACACGCTGCGTTCGATGGCGCTCGTCCATCAGTCAGGGGGCGGCACGGGCTTCGGGTTCAGCCGCTTGCGGCCGTCCGGCGACATCGTGAAGTCGACCACGGGCGTGGCGAGCGGGCCTGTGTCGTTCATGGCGCTCTACGACGCATCGACGGAGGTGGTGAAGCAGGGGGGTACCCGTCGTGGCGCGAACATGGGGATCCTGCGCGTCGACCATCCGGACATTCTGGAGTTCATCGACTGCAAGCAGGACATCACGCGGATCACGAACTTCAACATCTCGGTCGCGATCACCGATTCGTTCATGCGGGCGGTGGAGCATGGTGAGGAGTACGATCTCTACCATCCGCGATCGGGCGCGGTGGCCGGTCGGCTCGACGCGCGCACGGTATTCGACCGGATCGTGAAGAACGCCTGGAACACGGGAGAGCCGGGTGTCTATTTCGTCGATCGGGCGAACTACTACAACCCGGTCCCCCATATCGGGAGTTACGAGGCGACGAACCCGTGCGGGGAGCAGCCGCTCCTGCCGTTCGACGTCTGCAATCTGGGGTCGGTGAACGTCGGCGCGTTCTTCCGTGAGGACGTGGAGGCCGCGGCGCCCTGGTACGAGAAGATCGACTGGAAGGAGTACCGCCGGGTCGTCCGGCTGGCGACGCACTTCCTCGACAACGTGATCGACGCGAACCAGTACCCGCTTCCGGAGATCACGGACCTGGCCAACCGGATCCGGCGGATCGGCCTGGGGGTGATGGGTTTCGCCGACCTGCTCGTGCGTATCGGCGTCTCGTACGACAGCGAGGAGGGGGTGGAGGTCGGCCGGCGGATCATGGAGTTCCTGGACGAGGAAGCGAAGAAGGAATCGGAGCAGCTGGCGATCAACCGCGGGGTCTTCCCCGAGTGGGAGCGGTCGATCTGGGGCCCGGACACGACCTGCGCGCGGGCGCCGAATGGCGACCGGATCCGTCCGATGCGCCGGCTGCGGAACTGCAACGTCGACACGGTCGCGCCCACCGGCACGATCTCGATCATCGCGGGTTGCGCGTCGGGGATCGAGCCGCTCTTCGCCGTCGCCTTCATGCGCAATCAGGCCGGCGTGATGATGCCGGACGTGAATGAGGATTTCGTCCGGATCGCGAAGGAACGCGGCTTCCACTCCGAGGACCTCATCAAGCGAATCGCCGAGCAGGGGCACATCCACTTCCCCGAGGTCCCGGAGGATGTGCAGCGGGTGTTCGTGACCGCGCACGACATCACTCCAGAGTGGCATGTGCGGATGCAGGCCGCCTTCCAGGAGTTCACGGATTCCGCGATCTCCAAGACCACGAACTTCTCGCACGACGCGACGGTCGACGACGTTCGCCAGATCTACGAACTGGCCTTCCGGCTGAACTGCAAGGGAGTCACCGTCTATCGAGACGGGTCGCGGGACAACCAGGTACTCTCGACCGGCGC
>CAZUVK010000289.1:0-3756 GCA_964623785.1 uncultured Gemmatimonas sp.
CTCCCCCCGCGCGTCCGCGGCGCCGACGTTCCGCGCGGCCGAGCCGCCCCGGTTGCCCTCCAGCCGATGCGCGCGCAGCGGGCCCGGTCGATCCTCCGCCGCCCGGCGGATGACTTCCCAGCTCCCATCGCTCGACGAGTCGTCGACCACGATGTGCTCCACGGCCGGATACGCCTGCGCCCGCACGGAAGCGATCGTCTCCCCGATGAACGGCGCGGCGTTGTAGCATGGAGTCACGACCGAGACGAGTGGCGGCTGGCGAACGCGATCGCCATCGTCGTCGGCGTTGATGACCTCCGATACCCGGTCGGTTGGCCTCACGGTTGGTTCCTCAAGGCAATTCGTCACCCTCGCGCACGGCGTCGTGCACGACACCGCGGCGGGTATCGGGCACGGCCACGGCCTCGCTGCCCGTGCGCGCGGCGGTCACGCGTCGCCGATCCGCCGTCATGATCCCGACGCTCGCGAGCGCCCGCGCGATGCGTTCCTTCCCGCCCACACCAAAGAGTCTCGTCAGCAGGTGGCCCGAACGCGTCCGCGCGAGGCGATCCGCGGACCCGAACCGCTCCGCCAGCGCGACGCACTCCCGGCCAAGCTCGGGATATCCTTCCAGGATGGCCCGCGAGCCCTGGTCCCGGAAGATGAAGCCCAGCGTCCCCGCGTGGGCGTCGAGCCGGCCGAGTTTCTCGAGTCGCGCCGCGAGCTTCGCGTGGACCCTGAGGTTCGACCGGCACCGCGCCTCGGTGAACGCCGCGTGGCTCATCGACTCAGCCCCCGGCGCGGGCGCGCGGTACCACGCATGCCCGCTCTCGGCGCCGATGAGCCGAACGCCTTCCACCAGCGCCCGCATCATCAGGTCGGCGTCGTCGTTGAAACCGATCGCTTCGTCCCACCCGCCCGTTCGTTCGTACACCGCCCGGGGCCAGAGTATCGCGCAGGGCGGGACCCAGCGGCCCGCGAGCCAGCTCGTCAGGTCGTCGGCGGACGGGTCGGGCGGCGGCGCGTCGGGCGGAGCCGTGACCCAATCGTCGCCGATCCGTCGCAGCCGGCTCCACGGGCAGTGGATGATCGCGCCCGGGCTCTCCGTGGCGGCCGCCACCATCGCCGCGATCGCGTCGGGGGAGAGCAGGTCGTCGGCGTCGAGGAAGACCAGGAATTCGCCGCGGGCCACCGCGAAACCCGCGTTCCGCGCGGCCGACGCCCCCCCGTTCCGCGGCTGCCGGAGCGCCGTGATCGCCGCCTTGTACGATTCGATGACCGCCCATGACCCGTCCGTCGACCCGTCGTCCACCACGATGTGCTCGACCGCGGGGTACGTCTGCGCGGCGACCGACTCGATCGTCGCGGCGATGTACGCCCCGGCGTTGAAGCACGGCGTGATCACCGATACCAGGCCGGGAACGACGCTATTCGGCAAGGTCCTCCTGGATCTCCGCGGATCGTCCGGCCTCGCGGTTGGCTTCAGTGCTGCCGCGGGCCGCGTCGATCACGTCGAGCAGCTCCGCGATCGCTCGCCGCGGGCTGAAGCGGTCCTCGGCGAACCGTAGCGCGCCGGACTCGAGCTGGCGCCGAAGGGGGTCATCCCCCAGCACCCGGGCCACCGCCCGGCCGAACGCCTCCATCTCCGCCTCGACGAGGAACGCGGAGCCCGCGCCTTCCATCAACCCGTCCCCGCCACACGGAGTGGTCACCAGCGCGCGCCCGAACGCCAGCGCCTCGACGGTCTTGATCTTCAGCCCGGTTCCATGACGCACCGGGTTGATGATCACCGTCGCGGGTTCGTACACCTCCGAGAGGTCTTCCACGAACCCGACCTTCTCGATCCCTTCCCCGCCCGCGTCGAGCCGCTCGCAGATCTCGCCGTAGATCCTCAGTCTCGCTCGCGGATGCGCCGCGCGCGCGATCGGCCATCCCCGGTCGATGAACTCGGTCATCCCCGTGACGTTCCCCTGGATCCTGCTGCCGACGAAGGCCACAATGGGGGCCGCGCCGGGGCCGCCAGCGCGACGGGCGTCCGAGCGCGTGGCTCCTTCGATCGCGCCCGCCCGAACGTGCGGGACATGCAGAACGCGCCGGGAGGGCAACATCTCCCGCAGAAGCTCCGCCTCCCGCGGCTGAATCGCCATCGCGTGGTCGGCGTGCAGGAGGAGCGCGATCTCGGTCTCGCGATCGCACTGGACCCACGCGCCTTCCGGCTGATCGCGGAACACCTCGCCCCTCACGTGCATCACGTCGTGCGTATCCACGATCCGCGTGATATCGCTGGGGACGACGTCCAGCGCGGGCGCCATCCAGAGGTATTCGGCGATCACCGCGAGCGGGCGTTCGTCCGCGACGACTCGCGCCAGCGTGGTGCCGTAAGCCGTCACGTCGAACGCGGTGGGGTCGCCTCCGTGGAACACGTCTCCGTCGACCTCGATCAACCGGTCGACGAGGTCCCGATGGAGGCGCCGCGACCGGACGGGCGGAAGCAACCCCTTGAACCGACGCGGGATCCTCCGGACGATCAGGGTGACGCGCAGCCCTTCGGCCCGGAGCGCGCGGATCAGCGCAACGATCCTCGCGCGGTTCCCCTCGCGAACCGGGAAGAGGTGCCGATCGGTGACGAGGACGACCGTGGCCCTGGTCATCCCGAGGACCCGCCCGTCAACCCACCCTTCCCTGTCATCTGGGTCCCACCCCTCCCTGTCATCCCGAGCGGAGCGAGGGATCTGCACCTCCGACCATTCGCGCGAGAAGTCCAGATCCCTCGCTCCGCTCGGGATGACAGGGAGGGGTGGGCCCGGGACGATAGGGAGGGGTGGGCCCGGGACGATAGGGAGGGGCGGGCCCGGGACGATAGGGAGGATCGAGGCCCTCTACCCTCCATACCGCACCTCCGCCGCCCAGAATTGGACATAAGGGTGACGGCGAAGCTCCGCCGCGGACCGCGCGCCCGCGCGGCCATCCGCCGCCAGCTCCGCCCGAGTCGACCGGGCGTGCGTCATCCAGCAGAGGGTCCGCAGCGCGCGCAGCGCCATCGCCGGCACCCCAATCCGCTCGGCATACCGTTTCATGCACCGACCGGCAAGATCGCCGTTCACGCTGACGCGGGCCTGCATCGCCCGGTATGCGCCGGCGTAATCACCCGTGTCGTACGCACCCTCGATCTTCACGAAGGCGTAGGCGAGGAAGTACGCGAGATCCAGCAGGGGAAGCCCTTCCAACCGGCTCGACTCCCAGTCGAGGACCGCCAGCGAGCCCTCCGGTCGGACGAGCACGTTCCACGGGGAGAAATCCCGCTGCTCGCAGACGACCGGAAGCGCGGGGAGGTCGCGCACGACAGCGATGGCGTCATCGAGCATCACGGCGTCGACGGCGGGGCCGAACACCTCCGTGAAATCGGCGATCGCGGGCTCCACCACCGCCGACCGCAGGGTCTCGGTGAACCACGTCCCTCCGCCGGCATCCGTGCCGGCGCCCGCCAGCGCGATCTGCCAGTCCGTCGCGCTCCCGGCGAGTCGCGCCAGGCTCCCCGCGTCCAGGATCTCGCCGACGCGGCGGCCCGGCATGAACGTCTGCGCGACGATCGGGATCTCCCCCCGCAACGTGCGGAAGAGGATCCGGGGGATGCCCTCCACCGGCGGCTGGCGGGATGACAGCGCCGTCAGTGTCCCAGCCTCCCGGTCGAGCGCGGCGACGGACTCGGTGACCCGCGGGATCTTGACTACCGCGCCGGGAGTCGCCTGCCCGGCCGGGAACGCCAGGGCGACCACC
>CAZUVK010000289.1:3766-4917 GCA_964623785.1 uncultured Gemmatimonas sp.
CCATCCGGTCCGGTGTCGGGCCCAACCCGCACTCCGACCACGCCAATCGCATCGCCTCTGGAAGGTCCCCGGGATGTCCCGCCGCGTCGACCGCGTCGATCCCGTCGCCCTCGCCTCCCCCGACCCGCTCGGCGATCACACAGAACGGCGCCCGGTGGCGGATCGCGGGGACCCCGGCCCACAGCGCTTCGGCGAGCCCACGCCGAAGATGCTGCTCGAGGCCCTGGGGCGGGGTTCGACCCCGCATCACGTTGCGGGCGACGTCCGGCGCCTCGAGCGGAACCCACTGCTCGGGTGTCCCCCGCCCCATCCGTGGTAGCCGCGTCCACATCCCGACCAGGCGCAGGCCCATTTCCGCCAGATACCGGCGGATCCGTTCCTCGCTCGTTCCCAGATCGCGTCCGTCCTCGACGTACAGGTGGCCCCCGGTCCGGAGCCCGACGACGGCGGCCGCGAGTGCCGCGACGTCCGCCCGCTCGGCAACCGCGAGATCGAACACCTCGGGTTCCGCGGTCTCGATCCCGTCGACTCGCCCGGAGATCAGGCGCACGGCGTCCGCGAGCGGGCCGGCGCAAAGACAGAGGCTGCGCGCGGGGCGCGGGTCGGGAAGCAGGAACCGCCAATCCACACGGCGGAGTAGCGGATTGAGTACCGCCTCCGGCACGGCATCCGCGTCCGTGTCCGCGGCCACCGGGTTGGGCGCGACCTGCTTCAGGATCACCGGGTCCTCGCTGTTCATCCTCTCTCCGGAACGACTTCGTCGTACAGCGCCATGACCCGGTCGACGAGGGTCGTCGCCGAGAACTCCGCGCCGACCCGCTCCGCACCCGCGGCACCCATCGCCGCCCGCGCCGTCGGGTCGCGCGCCATGCGGTTGACTCCCTCCGCGAGACCGCCAGGGTCCGCCGGCGGCACCAGCACGCCCGTCACACCATCGACCACCGCCTCGTCCGTTCCACCGATGCGGGTCGCCACGACCGGTTTCCCCGCGGCCATCGCCTCCAGCACGGACACCGGCAGCCCCTCATACAGCGAGGGAAGCACGAACACGTCGCAGGCGGCGAGCAGCTCGGGAATGTCATCGCGGTGGCCGAGGAACCGGACGCGCCCGGCGACGCCCCGAGCTCGCGACTCCGCCTCCAGTCGCCCTC
>CAZUVK010000290.1:0-4911 GCA_964623785.1 uncultured Gemmatimonas sp.
AGTCCGAAGACGAGCTCGACTTCGACTCCGTCGATGCCCGCGTCGCCGCCGGCATCGACCGTGAAATCGATATCATCGTTACGGAGGTCTCCGAGGAGTTCCCGGAGGGGCGTTCCGACCTCGGCTGATCTCTCAGGGAGCGCCTCCGCGCACCGCATGGCGCTCTCCCGGATCCAACGCATTCATGCCGCCCAGGTTTGAACCGCGGCCACCACCGGATTCCACGGTGGCGGCCGCTATCGGTGCTGTTGACCGCACCCTTCGCTTCAGCGCCGACTTCGCCAGGCGGGTCTACCACAAGGCCGGCGCGGACGATGTATTCTTCCTCGGCGGCGGGATCGCTTTCAATTTCCTCCTCGGCGCAATCCCGTTCCTCCTACTTCTGATCTCACTCTTCGGCTACTTCCTCGAGGCGAGCGTCCCGGACCCCGGCGCCGCCGCCGTCGAGTACGTGATGACCATCCTCCCCGCGTCGCAGGTCGTCGTCGATTTCACGCGGGGTCTCGTCAGTCAGATTGTCGGCCAGCGTACGCGGTTCGGCGCGCTCGGCCTGCTCCTGCTCATCTGGGTCTCCACCCGCCTCATCGGTTCGCTCCGCAGTGCTCTCCGTGCGGTTTTCGACATCCACGAAACCCGCGGCATCATCCGGGGCAAACTCTTTGACGCCGGAATGGTCGCCGTGGCCGGCACCCTCTTCATCGCCAACACCGGCATCTCCGTTGCCCTCGAGGCGGTGCAGAGCTACGGCATCCAGCTGCTGGGCCTAACGACCGAGCAGGGACAGATCCTCGCGATCCAGTCCGCGGTCGCGCGCGTCCTCGCGTACGGCTTCATCTTCCTCATGTTCGTGCTCATCTACCGCTACCTGCCCGCCCGCCGGGTCCCGTGGCGGACCGCCATCATCGCCGCCACTTTCACGTCGGTGGTATTCGAACTGCTCAAGTCCGGATTCGCCTGGTACGTCGCGAACGTCGCGACCTACGCGTCCGCATACGGGACTTTCGCCACGGCGGTAGTACTCGTCTTCTGGATCTATTATTCTTCGGTGGTGTTCGTGATAGGGGGTGAGGTGGGCCAGGTCTACGAACTCCACCGCCTTCGACGTCGCCAGCGAGAAATGCTCGATTGATGAACAAGGGAATCCTGACGCTCGTCGTCGCCACGTTGCTCGGTGCCGCGGCCGATCTGCCTGCCCAGGCGCTGCCCGGCTCGCCGCTGGCGCTTGCGCACGGCTACGCTCGCGAGGGCGCGGCGCGGTATCGCGACCCGCCGATCAACATCGACGGTCGATACGTCGTCATCTCCCTCGACGAGCACATGCTCTACCTGATGGAGGACGAGCGCGTCGTCTGGTCCGCCATCGTGGGCACCGGCACCGGCACCCGCCTCGAGGGTGCCGGCCAGAAGTGGGACTTCTCCACGCCTCGCGGGATCTTCCGCGTCCAGCTGAAGGAGAAGGACCCGATCTGGCGCGTTCCCGATTGGGCGTTCGTCGAACGCGGTCAGCCGATCCCCCCACTCGACGATCCACGTCGACGCGAGGAGGGGATGCTCGGGACCACCGCGATCTACCTTCAGTACGACATTGCCGTCCACGGCACCAACAGCCCCGAACTCCTCGGCCAGCCCGTCTCGCACGGCTGCATCCGCATGACCAACGAGGCGGTTCGTCGGCTATACCACGAAGTCGAGATCGGCACTCCGGTCATCATCTACTAGGCCGTGCGTGGGGGCCCTTCACCGGTTGTCCTCCACGCCCGGCATGCCCGAGAGGCGGCTCGAACCCAATGTCGGACTCCAACGGAACGCGGCTGATTGTCTCCAACCGCAAGGCCCGTCACGAATACCATATTCTCGATACCCTGGAAGCCGGAATCGTCCTCCAGGGTACCGAGGTGAAGTCGTTGCGCGACGGCAAGGCGAACCTCCAGGACGCCTTCGCGTCGTTCAACCGGGGTGAGCTCTGGCTCTACAACCTGCACATCTCCCCGTACGAATCCGGCAACCGCTTCAATCACGAACCGCTTCGCCCGCGGAAGCTCCTGATGCATCGCCGCGAGCTCCGCAAGCTCGTTAGCCAGGTCGAACAGAAGGGCCTCACCCTCGTTCCCCTCGACCTCCACTTCCGTTCCGGTGTCGCCAAGGTCAACCTGGCGCTCGTCAAGGGGAAGAAACTCCATGACAAGCGCGAAGACGTGAAACGGCGGGACGCCGAACGCGAAATGGCCCGCGGCGCCAGGGACGTCTAGAGGGGCCCCGGCCCGCTGCCCCGGGACCTCCCGCCCCCGCCCTGGGTACTCAGTCCCCTATGAATCACCTTGCTCCCGTCCCCGCCAGGTCGCGACTTCGCCGACGGACCGGTTTCGCCCTCGCGCTAGCCGCCGTCCTCGCGCTTCATCACGCTCCGGCTCACGCGCAGTCGGGCGGCAGCGACGATGCGCTCGAGATCTTCGTCCAGCGCGTCGTCCGCCTCTGGTCCTCGTCCGACGTGACCGCGCTCGTCAACCTCCTCCCGTCGGACAACCGTCTGGTACTCGATACCGGCTCGGGAATCGAGAACGCCAACGAGCGGCACGCCGCCGCCGCTCTGCGCGCGCTCTTTTCCCAGAGCGAAACGGTCGGCGCTCGCGCTGTCCGCGTTACGGTTGCCAGCACGCGCCCGGCCCGCGGGTTCGGCGAACTCGACTGGACGTACCGCGCGCGCGGTTCCAGCGGTGAACAGTCGCGGTCCGTTTACGTCGCCGCGGCGTGGGAGGACGATGGCTGGCGAATCACCGAACTCCGGCTGATGCCCTGAAGGCCGTCGACCAATCGCACCTCTCCGTCCGACTCGCTCGCCGATCGCCTGCTTGACGCTGGTCGCGCCCTTGTCTACGATTCCGGCACGCCCTGCCCCCCCTGCATCCGGGATGGCGGGGCTTTTGACGTCCTTCGCACCCGGCTGACGCGACCACTCCGGCTGAATCGCTCCATCATGCTCCTCTACAATACGCTCACCCGACGCCGAGAAGAGTTCGTGCCTCTGGAGGAGGGGCGGGTCGGAATGTACACCTGCGGACCGACGATCTACGCGACTCCGCACATCGGCAACATGCGGACGTTCTTCTTCGCCGACGTCGTCCACCGCTACCTCGAGTTCCGAGGCTATGACGTCACGTTCGTGATGAACCTCACGGACGTCGACGACAAGACGATCGCTGGTGCCCTCGCCTCGGGTGTCCCCCTCGGCGACTATACCGAGCCCTTCGCGCGGTCGCTCTTCGAGAACTTCGAGACGCTCGGGATCGTGGGGGCCGATGTCTACACGCGCGCCACCGAGTTCATCCCCGGGATGATCGAAATCATCCAGCGACTCATCGATCGGGGGATGGCCTACGTCACCCCGGATGGCTCCGTCTACTTTGATATCTCGGAGTTCGGGGACTACGGCCGCCTCTCGCGAGTCGATCTTTCCAGTGCGCGGCAGGGCGAGCGCGTCGCCCACGACGAGTACGAAAAGGACGACGTTCGCGACTTCGCTCTCTGGAAGGCCGTCAAGGAGGAAGACGAGAAGGTCGGCGCGGTCTGGGAAACGCCATGGGGACGCGGGCGACCCGGGTGGCATATCGAGTGCTCCGCGATGAGCATGTCCGTTCTCGGCGAGACGTTTGACATCCACTGCGGTGGTGTCGACCTCATCTTCCCCCACCACGAAGACGAGATCGCCCAATCCGAGGGCGCGACGGGCAAGCAGTTCGTTCGCTACTGGCTGCACGGGGAGTTCCTGCAGCTCGACGGCGAGAAGATGGCGAAGTCGCGCGGCAACCTGTTCACGGTCGGCGACCTCATCGAGCGCGGCGTTCTTGCGTCGTCCATTCGCCATACCTTCCTCACCGCGCATTACCGGAGCAAACTCAACTTCACCTGGGATGCGCTCGCGGCGTCAGCCGAGGCGGTTCGCAGGCTGGTCACCACCCACGAACGGCTCCGTACCCACCCGACCACCCGCACGGGGCGCGGTGACGACATCCCCCGCCTCCATGAGTCCGCCGCCGCCGCGCTCGCCGCCTTCGCCGCCGCGATGGACGACGACCTCAACACGAGCGTCGGGCTCGCCGCCCTCTTCGAGTTCGTTACCGCCGTCAATGCGCGCCTCGACGAGCTCTGCACCTCCCCCATCACCGCCGCCGAGGCCGCGGCGGCTCTGGACACATTCAATCGCATCGATTCCGTCTTCGGCCTGCTGACGCTCGCGGGCAGGGAGCGCGACGAGGATGTGGATTCCCGACTCGCCGGTTGGGTCGAAGAGCGCCTCCAGGCGCGCGCCGCCGCTCGCGCCAACCGTGACTTCGCCGCGGCCGACGCCATCCGCGACGAACTGACGGCCCGTGGGGTCGTCGTCGAGGACACTCCCGGCGGCGCCCGCTGGTCCGTCCGCGCACGCGCCGAGCCCGACTCCGCTTGATCGGCAACCCGCCTTCGCCCGCCTGAGCTGGCGGGGCCAGCACGGTGAGTGGGAGTGGCCGCTGGTCGATCACGCCATGACCAGGTTCTTGCGCCCTTTCCGCGCCCCATCTCCCGCCTCGCGATCCCCGCCGTTTGGCCGTGGCGCACACGCCGCGTACCGGGTTGACATCGACTGCTGGAACGGGTATTCTTCGAGTCTTGCCCCGCGCTGGCGTAGCTCAACTGGCAGAGCAGCCGATTTGTAATCGGCAGGTTATGGGTTCAAGTCCCTTCGCCAGCTTTGCCGTCGTCAGGCGCCGGGTCGCCCGCGCTCTGAAGTTCGTGCTGGAATCGGTGGGGCTTTCGCGGGACACGTTCAACGGTACCAGCCTGGACGCCGGGGCCGTGAGAAGAGAGAAGTTTCCGCGGGCGTAGCTCAGTTGGTAGAGCATCAGCCTTCCAAGCTGAGGGTCGCGAGTTCGAGTC
>CAZUVK010000291.1:0-300 GCA_964623785.1 uncultured Gemmatimonas sp.
GACGGGTGTGTTCGCGAGCGCGGTCTGGGGCGGCACCGACGGCCTGCTCACCGGCAACCCCTCGATCATGGGCCCGCAGGTGATCGGCATCCTGGCCTCCATTGCCTACAGCGCGTTCGGCACCTTTGTCCTGCTCAAGCTGATCGGCCTCTTCACGCCGCTCCGCCTGGTCGAGAAGGAAGAGGGCATCGGACTGGACATCATCGTGCACGGCGGTGCCGGAGCCTACATCTGTGGTGAAGAGACCGCACTGCTGAGTTCGCTGGAAGGGATGCGCGGCCAGCCACGACTCAAGCCGCC
>CAZUVK010000291.1:310-4048 GCA_964623785.1 uncultured Gemmatimonas sp.
AGGAAGGTTACGCGAATGGCGAGGGCGCGGTCCTGGTCCTCAATGACGGGTCGGCCCACGTCGCGCCGGCTACCCGTAAACCCACTCCCGCCGTCAAGGCCAAGGAGACCGTATGAAGCTGATCGTCGCGATTGTTCGTCCCGAAAAGCTCAGCGCGGTGCTCGAGGCGCTCTTCCGGGCCGACATCAGAGGGGTCACCGTGTGCCGGGTTCAGGGGCATGGTGGCGAGATGGAGCAGGTCGAGACCTATCGCGGTGTCACGGTCAAGATGGAACTCCACGACAAGGTCCGCCTGGAGATCGGCGTCTCGGAAGCGTTCATCGAGCGCACCATCGACGCGATCCTACGGGGCGCCCACACCGGCGACGTCGGCGACGGCAAGATCTTCGTCCTCCCGGTCGAACGCGTCTACCGGATCCGCAGCGGCGAGACCGATGAGGAGGCCGTGACGCCTCAGGACCCTTCTCTCCGAACCCTTCTCGCTGAAATCGGCGGGAGGTAGCGGAAAGAGCGCTGGAAAAGGAAACGCCCCGCGACGCGAAGTCGCGGGGCGTTTCCTTTCCTGTATATCGTTCTCATCGCCCGTAACCAACCAGCATCATGCCTTGTGTTCTTCGTGCGCTTCGTGGTGAACCACCCCCCAGGCGCTCCCCCACTCACCCCACGATCTCCCCCCAGTTCGCCGCCAGATGCTCCGCCGTCCGCCACGCCAGCGCCTGCACCGTGAGCGTCGGATTCCGCGCCCCGCTCGTGCCCATCACCGACGCCCCCAGCACACCCAGGTTCGGGACCTCGTGCGAGAACCCATAGCGGTTGACCACGTTCGTCTCGGGGTTGTCGCCCATCCGCGTCCCGCCATACGCGTGCGTCGAGAGCCCCATCGCGCCACCGACCCCGCCACGCGTGATCTGGATCGCGCCCGCCGCGCGGTACCATTCCTCCATCCGGTCCTGCGTGTACGACGCGATCGCCTGCTCGTTCTGCTTGTACTGGCCGGTCACGCGGAGCACCGGGAACCCGAGCGCGTCCGTCACCTCCGGGTCCAGGTCGCAGAAGTTCGTCTCGTACGGCAGCGTGGTCTTCTGGATGTACGATGAATGCGTCCGGTCCGCGTTCTCGCGGATGTAGGCCTTCCACGCCGTGCCCCAGTTCGGCGCGTGCCCGTAGGTGCTGCCGTTCGCCGCTGTGATCGGCCGCCGGTCCGACATCGCCCACAGGTTCCCTCCACCGATGAAGTCCACGTTCGAGTGATCGAAGTTGTCGTCCGCGAAGTCGTCGATCGCCACGCCCTGGGCCGGCAGCCCGTACCACGCGTTGAGGTCGTAGGGGAAGAGCGCGCTGACCGGCGCGCCCTGGTGGTGACTGAAGTAGTGCCGGCCCACCTGCCCCGAATTGTTGGCGAGCCCGTTCGGGAACGCGGCCGACTTCGACAGCAGGAGCATCCGGATATTCTCGTAGGTGTACCCGGCGATCAGCACAACCTTCGCCGGCTGGATGATCTCCTCGCCGTCGGTCACGTACCGTACGCCCGTGGCCTTGCCGTCGCGGTCGACCTCGATCTGGGTGACGTGCGCGCGCGTCACCACCGTCAGTCGCCCGGTCTCCAGCGCGCGTGGGATCGTCGTCGTGTGCGGGCTCGCCTTGGCGTCCACATGGCAACCCCCGCCGTTGCAGAAGCCGTGGTAGACGCAGCCGCCACGGCCATTGTACGCCTGGGTGTTGATGAGCGCCGGCCCGGGGAACGGGCTCCAGCCGAGCCCCCGCGCCACATCGGCCAACCGGTCATGGAATCCCGTCCAGCGCAGCGGGCCCATCGGATACGGCCGGGCGCGCGGCCCTTCGAACCGGTTCCCGCGCGCATCGATCTGCCCGCCGACGTTCCCGGCCTGACCCGACACGCCGATCTCATACTCGACCTTGTCGTAGTACGGCTCCAGCTCCTCGTATCCGAACGGCCAGTCCTCCACAGTCGTCCCCTCGGGCAGCCGCGACCGACCGTACCGCCGGACCGTCTCGCTCACGACCTTGAAGTCCCACGGGTTGAGCCGCCACGCCTGTGCCCAGTAATGGAGCGTCGTGCCGCCCACCGCGTTCATCATCGGGTGGCCACCGGGCCGGATCGTCGGGGATTCCGCCGTGGCCCGCGTCGTGGGCCTTTCCTGGATCGTCTTCTGCACCACCATCGGCCAGGAGCGCACGTTGTTGCGGATCTCGTCCGGCGCGAAGTCGCGGCGCGAAAGCCAGATGCCGGCCTCCAGGCCGACCACTTCCAGCCCCGCCTCGACGAGCGGCAGCACCGCCGCGCCCCCGGCCGCTCCCATCCCGACGACCACGACGTCGGTCTCCGCGCGCCTAGTCGCCATGGCTCACCCCCCGTTGCCCGTCGGTGCGCACGATCGCCCGCTCGAACATGTCGTTGTCATACGCCGACCGGCCGCTCATCGGCAGCTCACCACGCTCCAGCCGCTCCTGGTCCGCCGCGCTCACGGCTGTCCGGATCCCCGGATACCGGATCAGCGCCCAACCGGCGAAGTTCGCGTTCCCGCCGTAGTACGGATCGCCGAACATCCCCTGCCACACATGACCCTTGATCATTGAGAAGAACGCGCCCGAACTGCCCGTGAATCCCGCACCCGATCCCGTGGCTGCGCCGATCTCGCAGTCGATCAGCACGGAGTCCTTGTCCGCGTCGGACAGCTCCAGGAACGGCGCACCGCGCGTCATCCGGCAGTACCGGTCGAACGCCTCAAGCCCCGCCCGGTACGCTTCCCGCGAGTCGCTCTGCCACCCGCCCAACGTGCGGTCGATGTAGTTGATCACACCGGATTCGACTGCGCCCGGGCCGTACTCATCGTTCGGGATCAGCCTCGCCATGATCGCCTCGAGGACCTCGCCCTCCTCCGCCGTGAGGTTCTCCAGACGCCGAGGCCGCGGCGCCGAGGCGATCGCCGAAATCTGCACGGTCGTCGGGGGCGACGCCTCCTCGGCCGCCGCGGGCTTCAGGCCCGGCGGCAGGATCGCCGCCGCGCCGGCCATCCCCGCGCCCTTGAGCAGATCGCGCCGCGAGATCGGGCGCTTCTGATCGTCCGCCATCTTCAACCGCCTTGTCGTGTGTGGAGATCTGTCGCCGCACCCTGGTCCGTTCCACCCGCTGCGCGACGACGCGCGAAGCCTCTATTGCGGTGCCGCCGCAGTCACCGGCTCGCGGCCGTAGTACGGCACCATCGCGCCCTGACCGATTACGTGACCCTCGATCGCCTCGAGCACCGCCGCGCGGTTCAGCCCCGGCGGCAGATCCAGGTCGGCGTCCAGCGCGTAAACCACGAAGTTGTAGTCGTGCGCGGGCCCGGCGGGCGGCGCCGGTCCCCGATAGTACGGTCGGTTCCAGCCGTTCCGCCCCTGCACCGCCCCGGCCAGATCGCCCGTCAACGGCACGTCCCAGTCGAGCGTCAACCCCTCCGGCAACCCCGTCGCCGTGCCCGGAATGTTGTAGACGAGCCAGTGCACCCACGGCGGCGGATTCCCCGCCCCGAAATCCTCACAGATCACCACGATCCGCCGGGTTCCCTCCGGCACGTTCCGCCAGGTGATCGGCGGCGAGAGGTTGTGCCCGTCCGGCGTGTACCGCCGCGGCATCTCCTCCCCCGTCACCATCGCCGGACTCTCCACGATGATCTCCGCGATTTGCGCAGGCGCCTGCGCGCCCACCGCCGTAGCCACCCCGCTCAGCAGGAGAGC
>CAZUVK010000291.1:4058-4909 GCA_964623785.1 uncultured Gemmatimonas sp.
GAGAGCCACGCACCCCGACAACCATCGATTCGGTGGATTCATCGCTTGCTCGGACTCAGGTGGGTTTCCTGCACTCGACGCGCGGAACCCAACATAATGCGCACCCACCAACACAGGAAGTCCGGAACGAAGGGTGGAGAGAGCGTGGCCACTTCGCTGCGCCACGATAGGGGTCGTCCCGCGCGATGGAACCGGCATGGAATCCCGCGCGCCTGGGCGGATTGTGCGTGCTCATGACGAACAACTGCTTAACGCAAAGAGAGCAAAGAGCGCCAAGGACGCAAAGAGTCCGGACGACATCGATGGGCGGGGCGTGTCTTCTTCCAGGAAGAGGGATGGGTTCAGGCGAATTCCTGTTTGTCCACCCGCCAGCGGATCTCGGCACCGTCCCCCGAGGGAGAGGATCCATCCCCAGAGTCATGGAGGCTTCACACCGTGACGCTCCCGGCGCGGCGTACCCCTTTGCGTCCTTGGCGCTCTTTGCTCTCTTTGCGTTAAGCAGTTCCACACCGAAGCCTCGGAAACTCCGCCACCCCCCACTTGACCTCCTCCGAGACCCCGCCGATATTTAGGGCACCCTAAATTTCCAGTTCGTGGAGTCGAAAATGCGGACACAGGCGGTTGAGGATTATCTGAAGGTCATCTACGACCTGGGCCGGGCGGGGGCGCCGGTGACCACGTCGGCGATCGCGGCGCGGCTCGGGGTCGCGGCGGCCACGGTGACCGGGATGGTGAAGAAGCTGGCCACGCTGAACCTGGTGGATCACGAGCACTACCGCGGCGTGGTCCTCACCGACGGCGGCCGGAAGATCGCGCTCGAGGTGATCCGCCATCACCGGCTCGTGGAGCGG
>CAZUVK010000292.1:0-4898 GCA_964623785.1 uncultured Gemmatimonas sp.
CGGGACGAAAACGCGTGAAGTGGTCCGCGGACCGGCTGCTACTGGAATGCCTCGAGCATCTGCTCCATGCGGGCGATCTCGCTGCCCTGATCGGCGAGCGCGTCGGACGCGAACTTGAAGACCTCCTCGTCCTGCGCCGCCCCATCCGTCGCGAAGAGATCCTCGACCATGCGCACGGCGCCGCTATGGTGCTGGATCATGTAGCCCAGGAAGAGCCGGTCGAACTCGGCACCGCGAGACTCTTCCAGTCGCCGGTACTGATCCGCGGTGAGCATTCCGAACATCGGCTCGCCGTGGTCGGCGTGCCCGGCGGCGGGCAGGGGTTGTCGACGGTCTCGCAACCATTGCTCCATCGTGTGGATTTCGTCCGTCTGGGCGTTGATGATCCGCGACGCGAGGAGTCCGATCTGCGAGCTGGCGTCGCGGTCGGGGGCGAGGTTCGCCATGTCGAGGGCCTGCGAATGGTGGCCGATCATCCGCTGCATGAATACGACGTCAGCCTCGGTGAACCGGACCCGGGCGCTGTCCTGGCGGGCGGCGTACAGCGCTTCGATCTCGGCGGCCGAGAGCGCGCCAGCCGTCTGTTCGGCGCCGCCACCGGCCGTCGCCGCGCCGCACCCCGACAGCGCCGTGAGGAGGGCGATCCCGAGTAGCGAAGTGAGTCGTGCTTTCATCCGTTCCCCGCAGTCTCGTCGATCCTTGCCCGGACCCGGGCTCGCGTTTCCCGAAGTCGCACGATAGTCACACGGAGCCCGGCGAACAAGTCGGCCGCGTGAATCCGGCGGGACGCCCAGGTCCCGAAGCGAAGCCTCCAATGTCCCGAGGCGAGGCCCCCATGTCCCGAGGCGAAGCCCCCATGTCCCGAGGCGAAGCCTCCATGTCATTCTGAGGCGGAGCCGAAGAATCCGCACGTCTTCGGCGTCATTCCCGGAGTGCGGATTCTTCGGCTCCGCCTCAGAATGACATCACGATTGAAATACGAGGAGCGAAAGAACCAGGCCGGCCGCGCTGGGCGCGGCCGGCCTGGTTGGCGGCACGTGGGAGGAAGTCGGGGAAAATCTCCCCGCGATTTACTTCGCCAGGCGGACGACCAGGTCGTTCGCGACCTCGCGGAAGACCGCCTCCAACTGCGCGGCGGACGGCGCGAAGTACATCTTGCCCTGCGGCTGGTTCGCGCTGACCACGCCGCCCTCGTTCGCGATCTTGCGAAGGTAGGTCTGATCCGGGATCAGGCTCGGGTTGGTCTGGGCCGGATTCCCCAGGCCGATGGAGTACACGAGCACGCCATCCTGACGGAGCAGGTTGGCCTGCGCCAGGCCCGCGGCCTCCATGTTCTGGAGCAGCGTGGTTGGGATGGGCATCCCGCTGCAAGTGGATGTCGCGCCAGCGCATCCGCCTGGCCAGTTACCACCGGAGCCCGTATAGAAGGCGCCGATCGTGGCCATCTGCTCGGCCATCTGCACGGGATTGTTGAAGTACCCGCCGTTCACCGGATTTCCGTTCGACTGAAATCGCACCGTCGCGATCCGGTCCGTGCTCTGGAACGTTCCGCGCATCGCCGTGGCGCGACCGTCGGTGAAGAACACCACGACCTTCGCCGCGGCGGGCCGCCCGTTCGCGGTCAGCTCGTCGCGCGCCACCCGCAGGCCCTCCTGGATGTTCGTGTCGCCCACCGATGCCAACGCGTTGATCCGGTTGGTCATCGGCCCCTTGAAGTTGTGCTGGAGCGACAGCTGGTTCTTCGCGGCGATCTGGAACGTCACGAGCCCCATCTTGTCGACGGACTGGCTCAGGTACTCCAGGAAGACGATCGCCGCATCCTTGAGATCGTCCCAGGCATCGGCCTGCTCGAGAGAGCCCGAGGTGTCGAGGATCATGACCACGTCGAGCGGCGGCGCGGCGGCCTCCGCCATCGCCGAGACGATCATCTCGTCGACGCCCAGAAGTCGGACGAACACGGTCGGGAGTCGTCGCGTCGCGGAGACCGTGACCGTGTTCTCACCCCGGTCGTTCACCCCGAAGGTTACGGATGTCGAGAACGGGCCGATCCCCTGGGCCACGCCGTTCGCGCGAGCGACGGCCTCGGCCTCGAGTGTCGCCTGCTGCTCACCCATCCGGAGGCTGCGCGCCGCCGCGAGGGCTCCGGCATCGACGGCGCGGCTCAGCCTCACTCGGGCCAGGTATCCGTTCCCCGCGTCGAGTGCGACGCCCGCGCTTCCGATCAGTACGACCAGCGATAGCGCGACGAACACCAGTACCGCGCCTCGCTTGTCGGCGAGAGCGGCGCGGGGCGATCGAACTCCCCGCCTAGAAGAGCGATCGGTCATAGAGCCTCTCCGGGATGAATCCCGCCATGAAGTTGCTGAGCGGAGTGATTGGAGTGTACGGAATGAACATCTCCACGACGTAGTACCTGTAGCCGTTGGTCAGCCCCGCCCCCGTATACGCCTGGGCGACCGAATCCTGGGGCGCCACCCGGCTCGCGTTTTCGTAACCCGCCGACGTGATCTGCGCTTCCACGATCGGTATGCCGTTCTGGTCGACGACGAGTCGGCTCACCACGGCGCCGCCCACGTTGCCAAGGCCGCTCGCCGCCTGGTTCGTGCGCAGGATGGTGAGGGCGTCTTCCATCGAGGCTCCGCGCGAGGCGAGGTTCGCCCCCTCGCGCGTCAATGCCGACATGATGTGGTTGGTCTCCAGCATCCGCCCGATCTCGATGACGCCGCAGAGAAGGAGGAGGAGCACTGGCACCAGCAGCGCGAACTCGACGAGCGCCTGGCCTCGCCGGTCACGCAGAATTGGCCGGCGGACCCGGCGATTCGCGCCATCTTCCCCGATCGGGGGGCGGGCCTCAGAAGACTGGCTCATTCTTGAAAGTCGTGGCGACGGTGAACTCGATGAACGGCGGCGTGAACTGGCCAATGAGCGGCGCGGCCATGAAGTCGAAGCGATAGCCCGCCTGGATCCGCACGATCTGGTCGGGGCCCCCTCCGTCGGCCGGTTCGATCACGATTCCGTCCACGTCCAGGTTCAGCCCCGAAGCGCGCGAAAGGATTACCGAGACGATCGCGTCCGCCCGGCTCATCTCCTCGCCTTCCGAGTCGAGCAGCGTCTGGCCGGTCGCGGCGAAACGCGCCGCCTCGGAGACCGCGTTCCGCACGTTCAGGCGGACGTAGTAATGGCGGCTGAACTCGAAGATCCCGACGAACAGCAGCAGGACCATCGGCATCGTCATCACGAACTCCACCGCGGCTGTTCCGCGGGGCTTCCCGCGCATTCGACCGAATCGTCGAGCCGGCATTGTTCCGAGTCTCCTCTTCGCGATCCGGGCGCGCCGGTCACGGTTTTCCAACGTTCGATCCGCTCCAGCCAGTGCGGCCTGGATCGGGCCGGGGGGCCCATTGGGCGGATGAATACGGGGGTGTGCATAGGCACGGGGCGTTCCCGACCTCCTGAGCCCTTGCGCACAGCCGGATCGTGGGGTGGTATGCGGTTGCCGTATCAACACTTGGACCAATCCATACGGCGTCGGTGGCGCCGCGCGTGAAGTCGCCGGAACCTCCTCGCGTGGCATCGTTTCGCGACCACCCCGGCCCGATTGCGTTACAGCCGCGCGGCGCACATGACCGTGCCCCGTCTCGCCGAACACCCCCCGGATTGTTGTGCACTTGCCTTACCGAACCATGTTCGCCAACCTCCCCGGAAACCGGCTCCCGGGTCGCCCGACCCGACCGGCACCGCCGCCCGACACGGGGATTCCACCATGGCGCTCGACCTCGACACACGGGACCAACTCCTGGGGATGATCCGCGAGTTCGTCACCGACCGGCTCCGACCCCTCGAGGCCCTGGTGGCGGAACGGGACGCGATCCCCGACGAGATTCTCCGGGAGATGCGGGAGATGGGGCTCTACGGACTTTCGATTCCGGAGGAGTACGGCGGGCTCGGGCTCGGGATGGAGGACGAGTGCCTCGTGGCAATGGAACTTGGCCGTACCTCCCCCGCCTTCCGGTCCGCGTTCGGCACCAACGTGGGGATCGGAAGCCAGGGGCTCGTGATGTTCGGAACCGATGCGCAGAAGTCGAAGTGGCTTCCGGGAATCGCGACCGGCGACCTCGTCACCTCGTTCGCGCTCACCGAGCCCGAGGCCGGATCCGATTCCGCCGCCGTGCGGACCCGGGCCGTCCGCGACGGGGACGACTACGTGCTCAACGGCGTCAAGCGGTTCATCACCAACGCCGACAGCGCGCACCTCTTCACGGTCATGGCGCGGACCGACCCCTCCCGACCCGGCGCGGCCGGGGTCTCCGCCTTCATCGTGGAGCGCGATCGGGGCGGAGTCAGCATCGGAGCGCCCGAACGGAAGATGGGACAGCAGGGCACCAGAGTCTGCGACGTGATCTTCGGGGATGTTCGCGTTCCCGCCTTCAATCGGCTCGGCGAGGAAGGGCAGGGGTTCCGGATCGCCATGCAGGTGCTCGACCGGGGGCGCCTGCACATCGCCGGCGTGTGCGTGGGAGTCGCGGAACGACTGATCGCGGATTCGGTCGCCTATGCCTCCGAACGGAAACAGTTCGGGCAGCCGATCTTCAACTTCCAGCTCGTGCAGGGAATGCTCGCCGACATGAAGACCGAAGCTCTCGCGGCGCGCGCCCTCGTGCTCGAAACGGCGCGGCTGCGCGCCGCCGGCGCCAGCGTGACCCTGGAGGCGGCCGCCTCCAAGTACTTCGCCTCGGAAATGGTCGGTCGGGTCGCGGATCACGCGGTGCAGATCTTCGGCGGTGCCGGGTATGTCGCTGACCACGGGATCGAGCGCTTCTACCGCGACGCGCGCCTCTTCCGCATCTACGAGGGCACGAGCCAGATCGAGCAGGTCGTCATCGCCCGCGAACTTCAGA
>CAZUVK010000293.1:0-2435 GCA_964623785.1 uncultured Gemmatimonas sp.
GTGCAGGCCGATCGAGGCGAGCGTGATGAACCCAACGCCCGCGGATGATCCCATGGTCGGTGCGTGGGCGCGGTCGTAGAACGTCCTGAGCCGAGCGAGCCCGAGGGAGCCGATGAGCGTGAGCAGCGAGCCGGCGAACACGGAGATCGCCACCACGATCGCGGCCCACGAGGGCAGGTCGGGCGCGGCCGGGGTCATTCGATCACCTCCCCGCGGATCAGGAACTTCGCGAGCGCGGCTGTCGAGGTGAACCCGAGCAGCGCGATGACCAGGGCCGCGTCGAAATAGAAGCTGGTGCCGAAGTGGATGCCGAACGTGAGCATCAGGAGCATCGCGTTCATGTACATCGCATCGAGCCCGAGGACCCGGTCCTGCGCGCGCGGTCCGCGGAAGAGGCGGAAGGTGGCGCAGACCATGGCAAGCGCGAGCATCACGTGCGACGCCGCGAGTGCCCAGGCGAGAATCGCGTGTGCGTTCATTCGAATACCGCCATGAGCATGCGTTCGTATCGGCCCTTGATCAGCCGAAGCCACGCGGCCTCGTCGACGAGATCGAGGATGTGGAGGATGAGCGTGCGCGTCCGCGGATTGTAGCTGACCCAGATGGTTCCGGGTGTCGCCGTGAGGATGCCCGCGAGGATGGAGAGGGCCGTCGGGTCCTCCATCTCCAGCGGAATGACAAGGAAGCCGGACGTCGCTGGCCGTCCGGGTCGGCCGATGATGCGGGCCACGGCGATATTGGAGCGGACGATATCGATCGACACCGCGACGATGAGGCGAACAGCCGCCATGGGCCGGCGCATGCTCGGCTCGTCCAGACGGAGCCTGGCCATGAGCCAGGTACCGGCAATGGCGATGATGACCCCGAGGAGCGTGCGCCCCGGCGTAACCGCCTCGCCGAGAACCATCCAGACGAAGAAGAGGAAGAGACCCAGCACGGGGTACGGAACGAACCGGGTCAACCAGGTCATCGGAGGGCTCCTTCCACGTCGAACGCCGTCTCCGGGGTGAGCACGTTCTCGATGTAGGAATCGGGCGTTTGGAGCGAGTTCGCCGTGTCTTCCATGTACTGCATCACCGGGCCGGCGCCGAGAGTCAGGCCGAGGCAGGCGAGGAGCAGGAACGAGACGGCGGAGAATTCGATCGCGGACACCCGGGGCGCCTCCTCGTCGACCTGGGTCCAGATGGCGTTGATGCCCGCCCGGGTCAGGGCGATGAGGAGGGCGAGGCCGGAAACGATGAGCAACGCCATCACCGCCCAGGTCGAGGCGGAGACCGGCGTTCCGACCTCGGTGCCCGGGAGGCCGGAATCGAGCAGCGAGCCGAGGATCGCGACCTTGCCGATGAATCCCGGGAATGGCGGCATCCCGGAGAGCACGAGCGCGCAGGCAACGAAGGCGATGCCGAGGATCGCGAGCATCCCGGGGATCGCGATGCCGACTTCTTCCTCGCCCGGCTCCAGCTCGTCCTCATCACCCCACGTCTCCATCGTCGCGAGGAAGTCATCGGACGCGGGGTCGCGCTCCCGCTCGATGAGCTCGATGAGAAGGAAGAGCGCGGACACCCCAAGCGTGGAGCCGACGAGGTAGAAGAGCGCCCCGCCGAGCGCCGCGCCGTTCCCGGTGCCGATGACGGCGAGCAGCGTACCCGACGAGACGATCGCGCAGTAGCCCGCGAGCCGCGTCATCGTCTGCGAAGCCAGGGCGCCCGTCATCCCGAACGCGACCGTGGCGAGACCGATGACGAGCAACCAGCCCTCGCCGAACCCCGTCGCCGGCCCTGCGTCCCCCACAAAGTTGAGGAAGCCGAGGCGGACGATCGCGTAGACGCCCACCTTCGTCATGATCGCGAACATCGCCGCCACGGGCGCGCTCGCGGCCGCGTAGGTGGTCGGGAGCCAGAAGCAGAGCGGCCAGGCGCCCGCTTTGACGAGGAACGCGATGCCGAGGATCGCCGCGGCGGAGTCGGCGAGCGCGCGGTCGTCGCCGGTGAGTGCCGGGATCCGGGCGGCGAGTTCGGCCATGTTCAGCGTCCCCGTCACCCCGTAGATCAGGCTGATCCCCACCAGGAGCAGCGACGAGCCCGCGAGGTTGATCGCCACGTAGTGCAATCCGGCCTTCACGCGGTCCGGCCCCGACCCGTGCAGCGTGAGGGCATACGACGCCGCGAGCAGCACTTCGAAGAAGACGAAGAGGTTGAAGAGGTCGCCCGTGAGGAACGCGCCGTTCAGCCCCATCAGCTGGAGCTGGAAGAGCGTATGGAATCGCGGTCCCGCGCGCTGCCACCGCACCGTCGCGAACGCGACCGACGGGATCGCGACGAGGGCCGTCAGTACGAGCATCAGCGCCGCCAGCCGGTCGATCACGAGCACGATCCCGAACGATGCGGGCCAGGCGCCGAGCCGGTAGCTGGCGACACCGGGGACCGCGTCGGAGT
>CAZUVK010000293.1:2445-4880 GCA_964623785.1 uncultured Gemmatimonas sp.
AAGGGTACATCCTCTACGTCGATTGAGCCGGCTCGCGACGCCGATCACGAGGAGCAGTACCGCGGACGCCTCGCTGATCAACACCTTCAGCTTCACCCGGCGATCGTTGAGCACCATCAGCACCGCTCCGACGACGAGCGGGACGATGATCGGCAGGATGACCAGGTTGTCGAGGAGGATACTCACGGCGCCTCCTCACCGTCGACGTGGTCGGTACCGGTGAGGCCGCGTGAGGCGAGCATCACGACGAGGAAGAGGGCCGTCATGGCGAAGCCGATCACGATCGCCGTCAGGATGAGCGCCTGCGGGACCGGGTCCGTGTAGACGGTGAGGTCGCCGGGCGGCCCGCGCTCCACGATCGGCGCCCCGGCGAGTCGCAGCCTGCCCATACTGAAGATGAAGAGGTTCACGGCGTACGAGATGAGCGACATCCCGAGGATCACCTGGAAGGTCCGCGGCCGGAGGATCAGCCACACCCCGGACGCCGCGACGACCCCGATGCTGAGCGAGAGAATCATCTCCATCAGTCCGCCCCCCCGCTCGCCTCGACCGGGTGCTCCGCCCGGTGCGCGCGAATCGACTGGTGCGCCAGCGCGATCAGGATCAGCACCGTCGCGCCCACCACCAGGAGGAAGACCCCGATGTCGAAGAGCAGCGCGCTGGCGATCGGTATTCGCCCGATTATGGGGATCTCGATATATCGGAAATAGGTCGTCAGGAACGGGTATCCGAAGATCCAGGAAGCCGTCCCCGTGACCGCGGAGAGGAGCAGTCCGACCGAGATCCAGCGGAGCGGCAGGATGCGCAACCGGTCCTCGACCCACCTGGCGCCGCGCGCCATATACTGGAGCACGAACGCGATCGACATGACGATGCCCGCGGCGAACCCTCCACCCGGCATGTCGTGGCCGCGAAGCAGGATATACATCGCGAACACGCTGACGACCGGAAACAGCCAGTTCATGATCGCCCGCGGGACGAGCATGTAGTCCGCGAGCGGGTCCGGCGCATCGGGGCCCACGCGTGCGGCCGCCTGGCTCACGACAAGCTGCTGTTTCGGCTTGGGGACGCTCTCCGCGGCTGGCCGGAACCGGCGGAGCAGCGCGAAAACGGTGATCGCGACGATGCAGAGGACCGTAATCTCGCCGAGGGTGTCGAACGCGCGGAAATCGACGAGGATCACGTTGACGACGTTGGTGCCGCCTCCTTCCGGATAGGAACGGCTGAGGAACTCCGATGCGATCGACGGGCCGGCCGGCCGGGTCATGACCGCGAACGAAATCGCCGCCAGGCCCGCCCCGACCACGATGGCGAGCGTAAGATCCCGCGTGTGCCTCCACTGCGTCGCGAGCTTCGACCCGACGGGCCGCACGGTCTCCAGCCGCTTCGGCATCCACCTCAACCCGAGGAGGATGAGCACCGTGGTGACCACCTCGACGAGAAGCTGCGTGATTGCGAGGTCAGGAGCGGAGAGCCAGACGAATGTCACGCACACGACGAGCCCGGTCCCGCTCATCAGAATGAGCGCCGCGAGCCGATGGAACTTCGCGAACCTCGCCGTGCCGATGGCGCACGCCGCGCCGACCCCCCAGACGATGAGGAACGCGAGATCCCACCCCTCGAACGAGGCCGGGCCGAGAGTCAATGTCCCGGCCCGGAACGGCAGAAGGCCCGCGAGGAATGCCAGCAGCACGATCAGGTAGAGCTGGGGCTGCAGCCTCCTGGTCCCGACGAGGTTGATCACGGCGCGCGGCCACGTCCACGAGAGCCGCGTGAACCAGAACTCAAAGACCCGCTGTCCGTAGAACGACCGCACCGCCGTGCGCCGATCGAGCCCGCCGTTCAGGTACTTCCGCAGCAGGACATACAGCACGACCCCGCCGACGAGCGCGATCACGCTCATCAGGAGCGGAAGGCTGAACCCATGCCAGATCGCGAGGCTGTACGCCGGTGCGTCCGCGCCGAGCACCGCGACCACGCCCGAGGCCAGGTACGGCCCGATCGCGAGGCCCGGCACGATTCCCACGACCACGCAGAGCAGAACCAGGAGCTCGATCGGGAAGCGCATCCACCGGGGTGGCTCGTGCGGCTCGCGCGGCAGGTCGGTGGCGAGCGGGCCGAAGAATACGGTGTGGATGAAACGAAGCGAGTAGACGACGCTGAACGCACCGGCCACCACCGCAACGACCGGGAGCATCCGCGCGAAGATCGACCCGCCCGATGCGGCGGCCGCCTCGGCGAAGAACATCTCTTTCGAAAGGAACCCGTTGAAGAGCGGGACGCCGGCCATCGCGGCGCTGGCGGCGATCGCGAGCGCCGCGGTGATCGGCATCGCGTGCACGAGGCCACGGAGCCGCCGCATGTCGCGGGTGCCGGTCTCGTGATCGATCACGCCGGCCGCCATGAACAGCGACGCCTTGAACGTCGCGTGGTTG
>CAZUVK010000294.1:0-4042 GCA_964623785.1 uncultured Gemmatimonas sp.
CCATGGCGAGCGGTTCATGGAGCGCTACGCCCCGACGATGAAGGACCTCGCCTCGCGAGACGTCGTATCGCGCGCCATCTACAACGAGATGCGGGAAGGGCGGGGGATCAACGGGAAGCGCTACGTCTACCTCGACGCGACGCACCTTGGCGCCGAGGTCATCGAGAAGAAGCTGCCCGACATCGCGGACTTCTGCCGGACGTATCTGGGCGTCGACCCCGTCAAGGAGCCGATGCCGATCCAGCCGACCGCGCACTACGCGATGGGCGGGATCCCGACCGACATCGACGGCCGCGTCGTGGTCGACGATGCGGGTACGCTGATCCCCGGGCTCTACGCGGCCGGCGAGACCGCGTGCGTCTCCGTGCACGGCGGCAACCGGCTAGGGACGAACTCGCTGCTGGACCTCGTCGTGTTCGGCCGGCGGTCCGGGTTGGATATGGCCCGATACTGTCGCGAGGCAGATCACGGTCCGCTGCCCGAGAACCCCGCCGCCGATGTCGTCGCGGAGTTCAAGCGGCTACTGTCCGTGACGGACGGAGAACCCGCCGCGAAGCTGCGAGAGGAACTCCAGGATACGATGATGGACTATGTGGGCGTGTACCGCGAAGACCGCGGAATGCGCCAGGCGGTCGACAAGGTCGCTGAGCTGAAGGAGCGTTATTCCAAAGTGGTCGTGATGGACAAGGGCCGCCGGTTCAACACGGACCTGCTCGAGGCCTGGGAGCTGCGAAATCTGCTCGACCTGGCGCAGGTGACCGCGGTGAGCGCGCTCAACCGGACCGAGAGCCGCGGCGCCCACTCCCGCGAGGACTTCCCGAAGCGCGACGACGTGGAGTGGCTCAAGCACACCCTCGTCTCGCTGGATTCGGACGGGACGGTCGAGATCGCCTACAAGCCCGTGACGATCAAGGATTTCCAGCCGAAGGAGCGGGTGTACTGATGCTGAAGGTCAAGGTGCGGGTTCAGCGCTTCAATCCCGACATCGAGGCGGCGCCGCGATACGAGGAATACCCGGTGGATGTCGAGCCGACCGATCGAGTCCTCGACGCTCTCAACGCGATCAAGTGGTACCAGGATGGAACGCTGACGTACCGCCGGTCGTGCGCCCACGGCGTCTGCGGCTCCGACGCGATGCGCATCAACGGCGTGAATCGGCTCGCGTGCAAGGTCCTCATGCGGGACGTCGGCGAGCACGTGACGATCGAACCGCTGCTCGGGTTCCCGGTGGTCAAGGACCTCGTCGTCGATATGGAGCCGTTCTTCGCGCAGTTCCGCTCCGTGCTCCCGTATCTGATCAACGACGAGCCGACGCCGGACCGCGAGCGTCTCCAGTCGATCGACAACCGCGAGGTCTACGACGATACCACCAAGTGTATCCTCTGCGCGGCGTGCACGACGGCGTGCCCCTCGTTCTGGGCGGACGAGGACTTTGTCGGCCCCGCCGCGATTGTTAATGCGCACCGCTTCATTTTCGACGATCGAGACAAGGCGGCGGGCGAGAGACTGAGTATATTGAACGACCGCGAGGGTGTGTGGCGCTGCCGGACGATCTTCAACTGCACCGAGGCCTGCCCCCGCGAAATCAAGATCACCCGGGCGATCGGCGAGGTGAAGAAGGCGATCCTGTACGGCGGAACCGCCTGAGGCCGGTTGGTTCAGGCGGGAGTCGGGGCCAGGTCACGCCGGCCCCCGATCATCCCGCCGGGTCTCTTACCTGCCGGTTCCTCCGCGACATCTGCTCCGCCCGCCTTGAACTCCGCGAATGACACCCTCCCTCGATGACGCTCGCCAGGTACTCAGCCGGTACTGGGGCTATGACGACTTTCGTTCCGGCCAGGACCGGGCCGTCCAGTCGATCCTCGACCGTCGCGACACGGTCATCGTCATGCCCACGGGCGGTGGAAAGTCGATCTGCTACCAGGTCCCCGCGATTCTGCTGGAAGGAACGACGATCGTCGTCTCCCCCCTCATCTCCCTGATGAAGGATCAGGTGGATCGGCTCCGGCAGGTCGGGATCCCCGCGATTCTCATCAACTCGAGCCTGAGCAGCGGGGAACTCGCCGACTCGCTCCGAGCCGTCGATTCGGGAGAGGTCAAGCTGCTCTACGTTGCCCCCGAGCGATTCGACAACGCCGGGTTCCTGGAGCGGGCGAGCCGGTGGAACATCGCGCTTTTGGCCGTTGACGAGGCGCACTGTGTCTCGCAGTGGGGGCATGACTTCCGGCCCGCGTACCTGCGCATCGGCGCCGCGCGTCAGGCGCTTGGCGGCCCGCCGGTCGCCGCGCTCACCGCGACCGCCACACCCGAGGTCCGGGCCGACATCGAGAAGCAGCTCCTTCTGCAGCGGCCGAAGTCGTTCGTCACGGGATTCGATCGCCGGAACCTCACCTGGTCGGTCCGTCGCGTGAAGAACGATTCCGAGAAGGACCGCGAACTCCTCCGGCTCCTGCCGACACCGGAAGGTTCAGCCATTGTCTACGCCTCCACGCGAAAGAGCGTGGATGCGCTTACGGCGCTTCTGATCGGCGTCGGGATCCCCGCGGTCGGCTATCACGCCGGCCTGCCCGACGAGGAACGCAAGTCGCTGCAGGATGCCTTCATGACGGGGCGGGCACGAGTCGTCGTGGCCACGAACGCCTTCGGGATGGGGATCGACAAACCCGACGTGCGACTCGTCGTCCACTATGAGATGCCCGGCACACTCGAGGCGTACTATCAGGAGGCCGGCCGCGCGGGGCGCGATGGCGGGCCGGCCCGCTGTGTTCTCCTCCATGCATACCGGGATCGATTTACGCACGAGTTCTTCATTGACCAGACGCATCCCGCGCGGCAGCTCGTCGAGAACACGTTCCGCGAGATCCGAAAACGCGCGGAGGCCGACGGCTCGGTGGGTGCGTCGCCGGCCGAGATCTGCCGTGCCGTCGAGGGTACCAAGGGAGAACGTAAGGTGTACGCCGCGCTGCGGGTCCTGGAGGAGTACGGCCTCATCGCCGGCAGCCGGGTCGCGCGGGGTGAGTCGGTCGGGGTCATGCGTCTCGTCGCGTCGCCAGCCCGGATCCGCGAGGAACTCGGGTCCCCGGAACGGGCGGAGGATCTCCGCTTCCTGAGGAAGCTCTGGAAGCTGGCGGGCGGGGAGGTCATCCACCGTGGAGTGAGCCTCCCGCCCCGTGAGGTCCATCGGGCGGCGGGGGGGCATGCCCGATCACGCGAGTTGATCGAGCGGCTCCAGTCCGGCGGTTTTATCGAATGGATCGAGCGATTCGTGGATGGGATCATCCTGCTCGACCCGACCGCGAAGGTCGGAAACTTGCCGATCGACTGGCGGGCGCTCGACGCACGGCGTCGAAACGACGAGCGGAAGCTCCGGGAGATGCAGGGGTACGTATACACCGAGAAGTGCCGCCGAGGCTACGTGCTCCACTACTTCGGCGAGGAAGGCGTACAGCGTGAGTGCGGCGCGTGTGACACGTGTCTCGAACCGGGCACGGCATCGGTCTCGCCGGTCCGCGAGGCCTCGGGTTCGCTCCGCCGGACTCGATCCAGCGACGGCGCGCGCCGGGCGGGGAGCCGCCGACCCGGAGGAGCCGAGACCCCGACCGTCGTTGGCGATTCGACAGACGAACCCGTCGACGCGGAGTTGCTCGCGGCTCTGAGAAAGCTCCGCGGGGACATCGCCCGTGAAGCGGCGATCCCGGCGTACTGCATCTTCTCCAACGCGACGCTGGAGAGGATCTGCCGATCGCAGCCGGCCTCGGAAAGCGAAATGCTGGAGATCAAGGGGGTTGGCGAGGCGAAGCTGGCGAAGTACGGCGGCGCGTTCCTTCGGGTAGTCAACCGCCGCGCCCCGGCGAAGTGAAGGGATGACTTCCCTTTCGGGGTCGCGAGGCCCGCGCTAAGTTTTTCGGGCGTCCCGATCGTAGTGATCGATCGGGCAGAGTCGCCGGTGGAGGTGTATGGAGAGGTACTTCGACGAGCACCATCTGGCGATGCGCGACCTCGTGCGGGATTTCGCCGTGAACGAGATCGCGCCGGTGGCCGC
>CAZUVK010000294.1:4052-4795 GCA_964623785.1 uncultured Gemmatimonas sp.
GGACGCCGAATTCGATCGGACCGGGGAGTTTCCCTGGGAGAACGTGAAGAAGATGGGCGATCTCGGCCTCCTCGGCATTCCCTGGGACGAGTCGCTCGGCGGAGTCGGGATGGACACGGTTGGCTACATGATGGCCATCCAGGAAATCGCGAAGGTCGACGCATCCCACGCGATCACCATCTCGGCCCATACGACGCTTGGAACGTCACCGATCGTCGCCTATGGAACCGAAGAACAGCGACGACGGTACGTGCCGTTGCTCGCGACGGGGAAGGTGCTCGGCGGCTTCGGCCTGACGGAACCCGCCGCGGGGTCGGACGCCGGTGGCACGCAGACCACCGCGACGCGCGTCGATGGTGGCTGGCTCCTCAACGGCAACAAGATCTTCATCACGCACGCTGGTGTAGGAGAGATCTTCGTGGTGACCGCCGTCACCGATCGCGAGGCGGGACCGCGTGGCATTACTGCCTTCATCGTTACCAAGCCCACGGTCGACCTCGAGGTAGCCACGCGGCTCGGTGTCGGTCACTCGGAGGACCTCGAGTTCACGCCGGGGGTGAGTGCCGGCAAGAAGGAAGACAAGATGGGCTGGCGCGCGTCCGATACCCGCGAGCTGGTGATGGAGGCCGCCGAAGATCAGTACGCGCCTCACGCCAAGGTGGAGTTGCAGCGTATGGAAGCCATGGAGAAGGCAGCAAAGGAGGCAGCGACATCGGCGACAGGAATTGGCCTTCCCGAGTCTT
>CAZUVK010000295.1:0-4764 GCA_964623785.1 uncultured Gemmatimonas sp.
TCAACCCCTCAACCCCTCAACCCCTCAACTGTCTATCCTGTCTATCCTGTCTATCCTGTCTATCCTGTCTATCCTGTCTCATCCCGTCTCGCCTCAATCCGCACCCGAACCCGCGCCCTCTCCCCCGGCGCCAGCCGCGCCCCTTCAGGCACCACCAGGAGCAGATCGACAACCGTCGGCCGGTCCGTATCCGGGTCGACCGGCACGGTCGTGACCCTCACGGGCCTCTCTCCGTCCTCCGGAATCAGGAGCCGGACCGCCCCGCGATCCGCGGTCGCCGTGATCGAGCCGGCCTGGTCACCGTTGGCGGTCACCACGAGCGGGACGAGCACGCTCACGAAGCGGTGCGCCACGACCGGGACCGTCGCGGGATCCACGTATGCGATCCGCAACTCGGGCGGCGCGTTCAGGTTCTCCGCGCCGATCGGAAGCACGCTGGCTCCCGGCCGCGGGTCTGACATGTCGAATGACACCGCCAGCCTCGACGCGTCGATGGCGCGAAAGAAGTGCTCCGGCCCGACGAGAACCAGGCGCGCACTGGCCAACGTCTCGGTCTCGATCACCCACTCCGGCGGCACGTTGCGAAACGTGATCGGCACGTCGTACGTGCGCTGCGTCGTACCCGTCCGGAAGACGAAGAGCAGCCAGGCGGAGAGAGCCAGCACGAAGGCCAGCCCCACGCGGCCGCCCGCGGTCCACACGCGAGTCCGGCGCTCCGCGGCTGGCCGGTACCGGTAGTGCCGATCCCAGAATTCGCTGACGGTCGCTCGAAGTTCATGCGCGTCGCGCACCGGGTGGATCTCGCCGTCGCGCGCGACGCTCACGCGACCCGACTCTTCCGAGACGGCGATCACGAGCGCGTCACACGACTCCGCAAGCCCGAGCGCCGCGGCGTGCCGGGTCCCGCCCGCGCGCGTGATTTCCAGCGGCTGACGCGAAAGCGGCAGATGAACGCCGAACCAGGTCACCCGGTCGCCTTCGATCAACATCGCGCCGTCATGGCCCGGCGTGTCCGGCGAGAAGATGCTGAGGATGGCCGGCTTGCTCACCAACCCGTCGAGCTCGATGCCGCCCTCCACGAAGGCGTCCCATCGCTCCGCCCCGCGGATCGCGATCAACGCTCCCGCTTGCGACCGCGGCATCGCCGTGACCGCTGACACCAGGTTCTCCACGGTGCCCGTGTCACGCGACAACCGTCGGGCCTTGTCGCTCGTCGCGGCCATTCGGTCCAGCATCCGTCGCAGATCCGACTGGAAGATGACAATCAGCGTCACCAGCAGAACCAGACCCACGAGCCGCATAACCGATTCAACGAGCGCAAGATCGTACCGATCGGCAAGAAAAAGGGTGACTACCAGCGGCACGCCGAGAAGCACCACGCGGCGAGGCGTTCCCGTGCGCCCCTCCTGGCGGAGCCAGGTGATGATGATGAAGAAGAACGCGGTGGCCAACGCGACGTCGATCACGTCCTCGAAACGCACCGCGCTCGGAAATCTGATCAGGAACTCGGTTGCTGCGTCCACCGAAACCGGTCGATCGGGAATGCCTGTCCGTGAGCGGCCCGGCCGGGCCGCGGTCGGGCTCTCCAGCCCCCGGGGCGCGGCGCAAGAACCGCTCCGATATGCGGATGGACGACATCCGGCGCCCGGCCGTCGTCGCCCGCGCGACAGATAACACGATTCGGCCGTTGAGATGACGCCAACGCATGTGGGGTGATATACTGTAGAAGGTCGAGTCCACAGGTTACCGCTGATCGGACCGCCCATCACCGATTCCCAGTCTCCGACCCCTCTCCCTTGACCGACGTAACGGCCGCCAAAGACACGGACCCGCGGGCGGATTCCGACGATCCGTCGCAACCGCGCGCGGAGGGTGGTGAGTGCGAACCTGAGGCGAGACCGACCCAACGCGCCGGCCGATACGATCGCTCGATCGTCCAGGGTCCCCTGCCGTCAGCGGTCTGGAAGCTCGCCTGGCCCGCGATGCTCACGAACATCATCGGCGGGATGCAGGGCATCATCGACCACGTGATGGTCGGTCACTACGTCGGCTTCGCGGCGAACGCGGCAATCGGCGTCGCCACCCAGATCTTCGTCGTCGTCATCGTCTTCATCTCGTCCCTCTTCGCCGGGATGAGCGTGCTCGTCGCCCGGTTCGCCGGTGCCTGCGAGGAGGTGCAAGTCGATCGGACGGTCTACCAGGCGTTCCTCACCGCCGCGGGGCTCTCGTTGTTCGTGCTGGCGCCTGTCGGATATCTCGTCGCCCCGTTCCTGCTCGACTTCGTCAACGCCGCCCCCGAAGTGAAGGCCGAAGCGCTGCCGTATCTGCGCATCATGTTCCTCTTCAGCTTCGGGATGATGATCTTCTTCATGCTGGGCGGCGCGTTACGCTCGGCCGGCGACGCGCGAACGCCCATGGTGCTCGGTGTCACGATGACCGTGTTGAACATCGCGTTCAACGTCGTATTCATTCGGGGGCTGGGACCGATCCCGGCCTACGGCACGGCCGGGGCCGCCATCGGAACCGTGCTGGCTGCCGGCCTCGTCGGCGCCTATTCGCTCTACAGGCTCATCCGCGGCGGGTGGGTGGTGTCATTCCCGCGGGGCGGGGGATGGGGGCCAGACTGGTCGATCATTCGCGCGCTCTTCCGGTTTGGACTGCCCACGGGAATCCAGGGGATCGCGATGAACGTCGGCGGCGTGTTTCTGCTCGCCTTCGTCGGGTCGCTGGCCCAGAGCGCCGCCGCGCAGGCGGCCTACGCCGTCTCGTACTCGCAGCTCTTTTCGCTCGTCACCTGGACCTCGATCGGCCTGCTCGGCGCGGCGGCCGCCGTCGCCGGCCAGAACCTCGGCGCCGGACAACCCGACCGGGCGGACCAGGCGGTCCGGGTCGCCGCTCGCATCGCCATCGTCGGCGCAACCTTCCTCGGGGTCTTCTTCCTCTTCTTCCCCCGACAGCTGCTCGCGATCTTCGGCATGAACGAGCCGGTCGTCGTCGAGCTCGGAGTCCAGCTCCTGCGCATCCTCAGCGTCTCCGGACTCTTCATCTCCGTCGCCCTCGCATACACCGGTGGGCTGCAGGGTACCGGTGACACCCGGAGCCCGCTCTATATCTCCATCGTCTCCCAGCTCATCATCCCGCTCGGGATCTGCTTCGTGATCCAGCAGCTCGGCACCCTGCAGCCGATGCACATCTGGGTCGCGATCCTCATCGGACACGCCACCCGGTGCGCGCTGAGTGTGGTGCGGTTCAACCAGGGCAAATGGCGGGCGATCACGGTTGATATCGGGCAGCACTGAGCCGTTTCCTCACAAGGCGCCAACCTCTTATCCACGTTGACGTTCGGGCGCTCGGATCGTTAGAATCCGAGCGGGCCCGCGCTCACCCGTCGACCGCCGCCTCGAGGCCGAAGACAACCGGCTCACTGCCGGCAGACCCGCGCCGTGCCGAGACTCTGGAGCGGCGGCCGATCGAGCGAGGGTGCGGGTCGCGCGGGCGCACCCTCGCGTTCGTCCCGATGACCGCCACGGACGATCCCCACCCCGAGTCGTGATGGATCGGGGGTCGCCTCGCCGGTCTTGATGTGCGCCACCCCCGACGTGCGGTACGCGCGGTGCGTGACAAGTGTGCCAGGAGAATTGCGAGTATGAACGGTTCAGATCGGATATTCGTCGCGGGGCATCGCGGGCTCGTCGGCTCCGCCATCGTGCGCCGGCTCAACAGCGCCGGCTACGATAATCTCGTCTCGCGCACTCGCGAGGAGATGGACCTGGAGGACCAGGCGGCGGTCTATCGATTCTTCGAGACCGAGCGGCCGCGCTATGTCTTCTTCGCGGCCGCCAAGGTCGGTGGGATCATGGCCAACAGCACGTACCCCGCCGACTTCATCCGCGACAACCTCGCCGTTGAACTGAACCTCATCGAGGCCGCCTACCGCTATGGCGTCGAGAAGCTCCTCTTCCTCGGCAGTTCGTGCATCTACCCGAAGCTCGCTCCCCAGCCGATTCGCGAAGAGTATCTGCTGACCGGCCCGTTGGAGCCCACGAACGAGTGGTACGCGGTCGCGAAGATCGCCGGCATCAAACTCTGCCAGGCGTACAATCAGCAGTATGGCACGCGGTTCATCAGCGCCATGCCGACGAACCTCTACGGCCCGGGTGACAACTTCCACCCGGACACCAGCCACGTCCTCCCCGCGCTCATGCGCCGCTTTCACGAGGCCGCGGAAGCCGACGCACCTGAGGTTACCGTCTGGGGGAGCGGAACCCCCCTGCGCGAGTTCATGCATGTGGATGACCTCGCCGATGCCTGCCTCCATCTCATGCTGAACTACGAGAGCTCGGAGATCATCAACGTGGGCGTAGGCGAAGATGTCAGCATCCGCGAACTCGCCGAGATGGTCGCCGATATCGTCGGCTACCGTGGCCGGATTGCCTTCGATACCTCAAAGCCCGACGGCACCCCGCGAAAGCTCCTCGACGTAAGCCGCCTGACCGCGACGGGCTGGAAAGCAAGCATCCCCCTCCGCGAAGGGATCGAATCCACCTACGAGTGGTACCGCCGCGCGGTAGTTCCACCAGCACACGTCTAGCGCCGCAATTCAGGCGCTCCCCGACCACAGCGCAGCGTCCACATCGCGCTTCACCAACCGCACGGTCCAGAAACCCGACCCCCTCCCAACCCCCTCCCACCTCTTCCACCTCTTCCACCTCTTCCATCTCTTCCATCTCTTCCATCTCTTCCATCTCTTCCATCTCTTCCATC
>CAZUVK010000296.1:0-4757 GCA_964623785.1 uncultured Gemmatimonas sp.
ATGCACAGGCGGAGCTCGCGGGCACCGCTGTCGGTGAAGTCGAGTTCCCGGACGATGAGAGCAAGATGTCGGCGCATGATCTCGGCATCCACCTGCCTCCACCGTCGATTCTGCCGATCATCCTCGCCTTCGGACTGGCGACCTTCTTCGGCGGGTTCATCCTCCACTGGGGGATTTCCGTGGTGGCGGTAATTGCCGTCCTGTTCATTACTTACGCGTTCGCCTTCGAGCCCGGTCACTCGGGCCACTGAGTTCGGAATTCAAGGTACTCGCTCATCGCGATAGGAAATGGCCCATTCAACAGCGGTTAGTGCGGCGGACCCGGCTCACCTCGATACATCAACTGGTCTCGAGAGCCGCAAACTCGCCTTCTGGTCGTTCATCGGCTCCGAATGTCTGCTCTTCGGCACCCTGATCGCCTCGTACATGGCGTACAAGGGGGACAGCGTCGCAGGCCCGTATCCCCACGATACGGTGCTTGCCGACGGCTCGGTCGTCGCGGGTATCCTGGACATCCCGCTGACATCCATCAGCACCGCGGTACTGCTCTTCAGCAGTCTGTTCATGGTGCTCGGGCTGGCGGGCGTGCAGCGGAATGACAGGAAGAGCGGAGCGTTCTGGCTCGCCATGACGGCGTTCTTCGGATCGATCTTCCTCGGCTTCCAGGTCTACGAGTTCACTCACTTCTGGCACAACGGCCTGACGCTGAGTTCGAACCTGTTCGGGTCGACCTTCTACATGCTGACCGGGTTCCACGGGGCCCACGTCTTCGTCGGCGTGCTGTACATGATCACGCTCGCGACGCTTGTATGGACCGGGAAGATCGGCGCGAACAAGTCGATCAATGTCGAGATCGGTGGCCTTTACTGGCACTTCGTCGACGTCGTCTGGATCATCATTTTCCCACTCATCTACCTGATCCCGTAAAGTCGAATGAGCAGCGAAACGCGTGAAGTCCTCCATGATGTGGATGCCCATCCGGTGCATGGGACGCGGACTTACTGGATCATCGGCGTCTATCTCTTTGCCCTGACGGCGCTTGAAATTGGATGCTACTACTTCGAGGCTCAGCTGGGATCGCTCGCCACTCCGGCGATCCTGGCGCTCTCGGCAGCCAAGTTCATCCTGGTCGTGATGTTCTACATGCACCTGAAGTACGACAGCAAGATCTTCACGGGCGTGTTCCTCTTCCCGATGGCGCTCGCGGCGCTCGTTATCGGGTCGCTCACGATCCTCTATCACGTGCTCCATCCGACGGGGCTGTGACCATATCGCGATGTTAGCGATAGCGCTGCACGGAGGAACGTTTTCCTGGTCTGAGTGGGTTCTTTACCCGGATTTCCTCGTGGGCTGGCTTGTCTTCGGAGCGGCGTACCTGCTATTTGCGGGGCCGCTCCGTCGCCATTTCCCGGGGTCCTCTCCGGTTCCGCTCTGGCGGATCGGTTCCTTCGCCGCCGGCATGCTGCTCATGCTGGTCGCCTTGCAGGGGCCGCTTCACGAACTCTCCGACTTCTTCCTTTTTAGTGCCCACATGATCCAGCATCTGCTGATCATGCTGGTGATGCCGCCGTTCCTGCTCCTCGGCATTCCGGACTGGATGCTTCGTCCGGTTCTTCGCGTGCCAGGCGCGCTTCCGGTGGCCGCGCTACTTACGGGACCCGTCGCCGCCTTCCTGCTCGTGAACCTGATCTTCGGGGTCTGGCATTTCCCCATGCCCTACGACCTGATGATGCGGGATCACACGGTCCACAAGGGAATGCATCTGATGATCATGGCGGTGGGGATGATCCTCTGGTGGCCAGTGATGAGCCCGCTGCCCGAGCTGCCGCGCATCCCGGGGCCAGTGCAGATGCTCTACCTGTTCGTGCTGGGAATCCCGATGATGGTCGTGGCGGTGGTCATCGCTTTCTCCGACACGCACTTCTACACCTGGTACGCGGAGGCTCCGCGGATCTTCCCGCTATCCGAGCTCGAGGACCAGCGGCTCGGGGCGTTGATCATGTGGGTGCCCGGTGCGCTCGTGATGTGGTTGGGGATCACCTTCACCTACTTCCGGTGGAGTCGGCGGGAGATCCGGGAGGACGAGGGGTACGTGGGATTCGAGAAGGTCGGTACCAGCGGAACCCTGATCGCCGCGCCGCCGTTCCCCGATCAGAAGTGATGGGTTCTCGCGATTTCAGGTTGGGAATGGTGGCCGCCCGCCCAGAATCCTCTCCGCCAGGGCGAGCTGCTCGGGCTTCCCGATATCGATCCATCCCTTCGCGTCGACCTCATACGGCGTGATCCGCTGCCCGCGACCGACCGCGGCCAGATAGACGTCGAGGATCGAGAACGCGCCTTCCTGATCGATCGCATCGAAGATCTCCGGCGAGATCACATGAACGCCACCAAAGGCCAGCGGCCGGACCTCACCGATTGCCGCTCTCGCCAGCAAGCGGAGGTCCTTCGACTCGTCCACCCGCCCGAGAAGCCCGTTATCGTCGAATAGCAGATACCGCGAGGTTGGCCGCCGCATGACCGCCAATGTGGCGAGCGGCCACGGATCGCGCGCGACCTGTTCGTCAAACATCCGCCGGAGCGGGATTTCGGAGAGGATGTCGGCGTTGTGGAGGAAGAAGGGACCGTTGCCGCGGAAGAGGTGGCGGGCGTGAGCGAGACCACCGCCCGTGTCGAGCGGCCGCTCGACCTCGCGCGAGACCGCGAATTCAACGCCGAATCCGCGCCGGGCCTCGAGGAACGCCGCGATCTGCTCACCGTGATGATGCGTATTGATGATCAGCCGGTCGACGCCCGCCTCGATCAGCCTGGTCGCCACGCGCTCCAGCATGGGGACGCCGCCAACCGGAATCAGCGCCTTCGGCGTGTCGCGTGTGAGGTCGCCGAGCCGCGTCCCGAGCCCGGCGGCGAGGATCATCCCCTCCACGCTAGGAGGCGGGCCCCGGAGTCGATTCGGCGGGCCAGCGACCGCGCTCGCGATGGGCGATCGTCACGTTGATCTCAGGAAATTTCCGCTGCAGGTGTCGCGCGAGGCGCTCCGCGAAGTACACGGACCGATGCTGGCCACCCGTGCAGCCGAACGACACGCTCAGGCTCGTGAAGCCGCGCGTCAGGTAAGTCTCGACCTGCATGTCCACGAGCGATTGCGCATGCTCCCAGAATCGGGCAACCTCCGGAACGGCGTCCAGAAACGCGCCGACCGGAGTGTCCAGCCCACTCAGCGCCGTGTACTCCGCGTACCGGCCTGGGTTATGGAGCGACCGCGTGTCAAAAACGAACCCGCCACCGTGGCCGCCAACGTCCTCCGGGTACCCGTGCTTGAAGCTGAAGCTCCCGATCTGGACGGTCAGGCCCGGCTTGGGCCGCCCCGGCGTGTGCCGCAGCGACGGCGTGTCGCGAATCGTCCCAAGCACCCGCTCGAGCTCCGGCAGCCTGATGGGCAACCACTCCCCTTCGATCAGCCTCTCGATGTTGTCGATCGCCGGTGGAACGCTCTGCAGAAACCGGATCTTCCGCTCGAAGAAGCCACGATACCCGTACGCACCCATCGCCTGCATGATCCGAACGAGCACGTAGCCGCGGTAGTATCGGCGGAACTCCTCCGGGTCCACGTCGACGTGCTCTGAAAGCGCCCCGAGGTAATGGTCGAGCAACACCTCGCGCACCGTCTCCGGCAGCGCCGCCTTCGCGTCGTACAGCAACGAGGCGATGTCGTACTGGAGCGCTCCCTGGCGGCCACCCTGGTAGTCGATGAACCACGGTTCGCCCTCGCGGAGCATGATGTTCCGCGACTGGAAATCCCGGTAGAGGAAGTGTCGCCGGTCCGCCCGGGTGAGGTAGGTCGTGAATTTCTTGAAGTCGCGCTCGAGGTTCGCCTCGTTGAACGGGATCTGGGCCAGCTTGAGGAAGTGGTACTTGAAGTAGTTGAGGTCCCACAGAATCGATTGCCGATCGAACGCGGCGCGTGGGTAGGCGACGGAATAGTCCACAACCCGACCGCCCTCGACCTGGAACCGCGGGAGTTCCTCGACCACACGTTTGTACATCGGTACGATCGACGCCGGGAAGTCGCTCCCCTCGCGCTTGCGCGCCGAAGACAGGGCGTCGAACAGCGTGGTGTCGCCGAGGTCCTCGACGAGGTATATGCCCTCCGACTCGTCTGCGCCGTAGACTTCGGGCACCGAGAGCCCGACCGCGTGAAAGGCGCGAGAGTACGAGAGGAACGCGCGGTTCTCTTCCGGGTCAGGGCCCACGACCCCGACGGCGGTCTGGTAGTCAGGGCCGACAATGCGAAACATCTTCCGGGCGGACCCGTCTCCATCGATCGGGAGGATCGACGTTGGTCCGACCCCGAAGCGTTCCCGGAACAACCGGTCAAATCCAGTCTGCCGCAACGTTTGCGACCTCCGTTCCGACATGGGCGCATCTCGTGAATGGCCTTGAAGATAGCCGTGAGCGCCCATGGCGGCCAGATTGCGGATGAACGCTTGCAACCGTCCAATGAATGCCGTGTTTCCTACTGCCACGGGATGACCGAATGACGAATCGCCTGGCGCTCGAATCGAGCCCGTACCTCCTCCAGCACAGCGACAACCCCGTGGACTGGTACCCGTGGGGCGAGGAAGCGCTGGAACGCGCGCGCCTCGAGGACCGGCCGATCCTGCTGTCCGTGGGCTACTCCGCCTGCCACTGGTGCCACGTGATGGCGCACGAGTCGTTCGAGGACGCCGCGATCGCCGCGCTGATGAACGAGTCGTTCG
>CAZUVK010000297.1:0-4717 GCA_964623785.1 uncultured Gemmatimonas sp.
GGCCCGCGGCGTCGAGGTTGTCCCCATCGTCCGGCGCACGCCAGGCGCGGGCCCGGAGTGACCGGGAGAGCGCAGCGCCGATGAACCCTCCCGCACCGGTGATCCCGATCCGGCCGCCGCCGGTCAACGTTCGAGTTCCGGCACGGTCTCGCGGGCCCAGACCCGCTTGCCGAGCGCTGAGAGTGCTAGATCCACCGCGAGTTCCGCCGTCCGGTTCCGCTCGTCGAGGATCGGGTTCACCTCGACGAGGTCCAGTCCCGCCAGTCGCCCGGACGCGGCGAGCAGCTCCATCGCCAGGTGCCCCTCGCGCACCGTGAGTCCGCCCCCGGAGGGAGTACCGACGCCCGGGGCGATCGTTGGGTCCATCACGTCGAGGTCGAGGCTGGAGTAGATGCCGTCCGTGCCCGAGCCCGCAATCTCGATCGCTCGCTCCATTACCGCGCCGATCCCGTACCGGTCGATGACCGCCATCGAGAACACGGTAGCTCCGGCCGCGCGCATGAGTTCGGACTCGCCGGGGTCGAGGTCGCGCGCACCGACGATGACGATCTTTCGCGCGTCGACCGCGGGTTGCTCGGCGCGCCAGCCGTCGATGGTGACGAGTCGCGGGTGGCCATAGCCGGCGAGAGCGGCGAGCGGCATCCCGTGGACGTTGCCGGAGTGCGTGGTCTCGTGGGTGTTGAAGTCGCCGTGCGTGTCGAGCCAGATCACGCCGATCCTGAGGTCGCGGGCGACGGCGGAGATCGAGCCGAGACCGACCGAGTGATCGCCGCCGAGCACGACGGGGAACCGCCCACGGTCGCGCGCCGCGACGACCGCGTCGGCGAGGCGGCGGTGCACCTGCAGGATCTGGTCGAGGTACCGGAGCCGCGGATCCCCGATCAGCGCGTGTTCGCGAACGGGGACCTCGATGTTGCCCGCATCGACGATATCATGGCCGAGAGCCGTGAGTCGGTCGGCCAGCCCCGCGATGCGGATGGCGGAAGCGCCCATCTCCACGCCGCGCCGACCCGCGCCGAAGTCGAGCGGAGCGCCGATGATCTCGATGTCCATTCGCGAACGCGTTCCCGGGTGAGCGGACCTTCACGGCACTAGGCGTTGTCGGTGCGGGCGACGGTCACGGTCGTGTCTCCGAACCTCCGCGCCAATCCGATGCCGGGGAATCGGTGGGCCGTGGCGTGCTCGAAGGTGAGTATGCGCGAGAAGGGATTGCGGCGCCAGCTTTCGACGAGGCGGTCGAGCTGGCGCGACTCGTAGGGCGGATCGGCGAAGACGATGTCGTACCGATCGTCGGGGATCGACTCGATGAACCGGAGCGCGTCGCGCTTGAAGACACGGGTACGGTTGCGCGAGCGGGTGGCGGCGATGTTGGCCTTGAGCGCGTGGAGCGCGGACGGGCCGTTCTCGACGAAGTCGCAGAAGGTGGCGCCGCGGGAGAGGGCCTCCAGCCCGAGCGCGCCGGTCCCGGCGTACAGGTCGAGTACCCGCGCGCCGGGAAGATCCGCGGCCAGGTCGCGCAGCCAGGTGTCCCGGACGTCCTCGGCCGTCGGTCGGACCCGGCCGGAGGGCGAGACCAGGTCGGTACCGGCGTATTTTCCGGCGAGGATCCGCATAGGGGTAGTCGACTGTCTGCGTTGATGCGGAGCGCGGCCGCCCGCGGGAGACGCATCAGTACCTCCGGCGCGTCGCGGGGGTCCGTTCGCGGCGCGCCGCTTGCCGGAGCCGCGAGCGCCAACCGGTGTATGAGCCCGATTGCCGCGCTGAATCAAGCCACCCGCGCGCGCGGGTGGTGCGACGCGGGTTCACTACGAGCACTACAGGACGATTGATGGATAGCGGGAATACCACGACACCGCCTCCGGACGGTTCGACAACGGAGGCGGTTTCGCTTTCCGCGCGGGACAAGATGCTGGCGCTGTCGGGCACGCTCGCGGCGCTGATGATGGCCGGCCTCGACCAGACGATCGTGGCGACCGCCGGCCCGGAGATCCAGCGCGACCTGATGATCCCCGCCTCGTTGTACCCGTGGATCACGACGGCGTATCTCGTCGCGTCTACGGTGATGCTGCCGATCTATGGCAAGCTGTCGGACGTGCTCGGTCGCAAGCCCGTGCTGATCGTCGGCGTATTGCTCTTCCTGCTGGGCTCGCTCCTCTGCGGGCTGGCGCCGACGACCGGGTTGCTCATCGCGGCCCGCGCGGTGCAGGGGCTCGGGGCCGCGTCGCTCTTCACCACCACCCTGGCCGTAATCGCCGACCTCTTCCCGCCGAACGAGCGCGGGAAGTACATGGGCCTGATCGGCGGGGTCATGGGGATATCGAGCGTCGCCGGGCCGATCGCGGGCGGGATCATCACCGACCTGATGGGCTGGCACTGGGTCTTCTTCATCAACCTGCCTGTGGGCCTTGGCGCGCTCTGGCTGATCGTGACGAAGATGCCTCGGCTCGGCGGGCGCGGTGCGCGGCCGGTGCGGATCGACGTGGCCGGGGCGTTCTGGCTGCTCGCGACCGTGGTGCCGCTGCTCCTCGCCCTCTCGCTCGGCCGCGCCGAGGCCAACCCGGTGGACGGGTGGTCATGGACCTCGACGACGATCCTGGGGATGTTCGGGGCCGCCGCCGGCGCGCTCGTCGCCTTCCTGCTCACCGAACGTCGCGCCGCGGATCCGATCCTCGACCTCTCGCTCTTCAGGAACCGCATCATCGGGCGCGCCACGATGACGATGTTCGTGCTCGGGTCGACCTTCCTCTTCTCGATTGTATTCCTGCCGCTCTACCTCGTGAACGTGCTGGGGATCTCGGCGACACGGGCGGGCCTCAGCCTCACGCCGCTGACGCTGGCGATGGTCCTCACCAGCGTGCTTTCCGGACACGCGGCTTCGAGGTTCGGCCACGTGAAGTTCCAGCTCCTCGGAGCGCTCGCGGTGCTGGCCGTCGCGTTCGCCCTGCTCGGCTTCACCCTCACTCCCGAATCGACGCTCGCCGGGGTGACGCTGAAGATGATCCTCGTCGGGCTCGGCATGGGACCGACGATGCCTCTGTACCTCCTGATCGTGCAGAACGCCGCGCGCTCGGGGGATGTCGGGGTGGTGACGGCCGGGTCGATCTTCTCGCGGGCGATGGGCCAGGTGATCGGGCTGGCGCTCTTCGGGACGCTCTTCGCCGCGACGCTGGCGGGGTCGTTGTCGACGGGGACGGCGTCGGTGATGGAGGATGTGCCGCCGGAGGCGCGCGCGCTGCTCGCCGACGCCGTGCCGGAGGTGGTGGGAGGCGGCGAGTCGATCGGCCTCCGGTTCGACGCGGACTCCGTCCGGGCGCGGATCGCGGCGGCGGGCGCGGAGTCGCTGGAACCGATGCGACTGCCGGCCGGGTTGAACGGCGACGCTACGCTGCCTGGAGCTTCCCGTGCCACGGCCCTCGCGGCCGTGGATGAGATGGAAGTGATCTACGAGGAGTCTCTGACCGAAGCGACGACGCGGCTCTTCCGGATCGGAGTGGTGCTTGTGCTGATCTCGCTCGCGCTGACCGCGACGATCCCCGAGGAGCGTGGGGGCCAGGCCAACGCATAGAGGTTGCGGGCGGGACGGCACCCGGGCTCAGGGGTGCCGCGCTCGCCGAGCGATCATTGGAACTTCAATCCCCTGACCGGGTTAGATCAACCTGCACGCAGGCTTCCTGCTCGTCCCCTCGTGGTTTCCGGGTCGCCGGTTCTTCTCAGAGTTCACCAGAGGCTCCTCCTATGAGCCGAAAGCATCGCAGCGTCAGGCCAGGCCCGGCGCACACGAGCGCATTCGCGCGTCTCATGATCGGCCGCGGTCGCCGCGAGCACCGGGCGCGCGTCCTGCTGGCGGCGTTTCTCGCCGCTGCCGCCGCGCTCTCCGTCGTCCTCTGGCCGAGTGCGGACCTGCACGCTCCGGTGATCGAAGCGATCCACGCCGATGTACCGGACGGTCCCGCGATGGAGAATCTCACGACCCTCCTGGCCGCCACGACCGTGCTGAACGTACCGCTCTTCGAACCGGTGGACGCCGCGCTCGCGGGGCTCGACCCGCGCGGGGTGGAGCGCGCGGTCGAGGCGGTCCGCCGCGAGGTCAGGCGCGGGGCGATGCCCGGCGCGTCGATCATGGTCGGACGGGGCGAGAGCGTCGTCGAGAAGCGGGGGATCGGCCTGCTCGCGCCGGCCCTGGGCGATGTGGATCCGGATATGACGCTGTACGACCTGGCGTCGCTGACGAAGGTCGTCGCGACGACCTCGGCGGTGATGCTGCTCGTCGAGGACGGGAAGATGGAGCTGGACGCGCCGGTCAGCCGGTACCTGCCGGAGTTCACCGGCGGCGCGAAATCGCGGGTGACGGTGCGGCAGCTGCTGACACACACGTCGGGGCTGCCGGCGGGGGCGAGCCCGCCGTCGGGTAGCGCCGACGCCACGCTGAAGCGGTTGATCGCGACGCCGCTCCGGAACGCGCCCGGCGCGAAGGTCGTCTACTCCGACATCGGGCCGATCGTGCTCTTCGCCGCTGCCGAGCGCGTGGCGGGCGAGCCAGTCCCCGCGCTGCTCGAGCGCCGGGTCTTCCAGCCGCTCGGGATGAGATCGACCCACTTCCAGCCGGCGGCGCCGTGCGACCGATGCGCGCCGACGACCAGCCGTTTCCGCGGCACCGTCCACGACCCGCTGGCGCAGCGTCTGGGTGGCGTGGCGGGCAATGCCGGACTCTTCTCGA
>CAZUVK010000298.1:0-4670 GCA_964623785.1 uncultured Gemmatimonas sp.
CGCATCGACTCCGCCATCGTGTCGTGGATGCGCTCGATATGGCGAAGGGCCGCTCGCGGATCCCCGTGTCGGGCGGGTCGATGAGCATCCACTCCGTCTCCGCGGCGGCGATCAAGGCCGTGCACATCGAGGCTGGCGAAGAAAGGCCGGTGCGCCTGCGGATCGAGCTCTCGAATTCCGCGGGGATCTTCCAGCTCGACCAGCTGTTCCGCGAGAAGCTGAGCGGCAGCGGCCTGGAGTTCTACATCGAGTTGGAGGCCGACTTCAACGCGGAGGAAGAGAAGCGTATCGTGGAACGGTTCCGATTGTGAAGCATCCGCGAATTTCCCGAAGACAGGGTGGGGCCGGAGCCTCGCCAGCGACCCGAACGATTGGCCAGGCCAGATGAATCGTCCGACCCCGACATCCGAATTGCCGCGACTTCGCTTCGCCCCGAGCCCGACGGGATACCTTCACGTCGGCGGGGCGCGGACGGCCCTCTTCAACTGGCTGTACGCGCGGCAGACCGGAGGCGAGTTCGTCCTCCGGATCGAGGATACCGACCGCGACCGCTCGAGCGATGAAATGGTCGCTGCGATCCTCGATGGGATGACCTGGCTCGGCCTCGACTGGGACGAGGGCCCCTATCACCAGGCGGACGGGTTCGACCGGCACCGCGCGGACGTCGACCGCTTGCTGGAGGCCGGCGCCGCGTACCGCTGCTTCTGCACGGTCGACGAGCTCAAGGCCCGCCGTGAGGCCGCGGGCGGTGCCGAGGGCGGCTTCCGCTACGACCGTCGCTGCGCCTCGATCGACCCCGAGACCGCGCGCGCACGCGTCGCCAGGGGTGAGGCGTTCTCCGTCCGGTTCAGCGTCCCCGAAGGCGAGACGGAATGGGAGGATCTCGTCCACGGCACCTCGTGCTTCCGGAACGAGGAGATCGACGACTTCATCATCCTCCGAACCGACGGGACGCCAATCTACAACCTCGCGGTCGTCTCGGACGATGCGTTCATGCGTATCTCGCATGTGCTTCGCGGCGACGACCACCTCGCGAACACGCCGAAGCAGCTCATGCTTTATCGCGCTCTCGGCGTGACCGAGCCGGCGTTCGGACACCTCCCGATGATTCTCGGGCCCGATGGACGCAGGCTCTCCAAACGCCATGGCGCCACCGCCGTCGGCGAGTATCGCGCGGCGGGCATCCTCCCCCAGGCGCTCACCAATTTCCTCGCCCTCCTCGGCTGGAATCCCGGCGACGACCAGGAGGTGATGAACGAGGCGGAACTCATCGCGCGCTTCTCCATCGAGCGGATCGGCAAGAAGAGCTCGGTTTTTGACCCGGAGAAACTCGAGTGGATGAACGGCCAGCACATCATGATGATGTCGTCGCACGAGCTGGTGCGCCTCGTGGCGCCAGCGTTGATCGACCAGGGCCTGGCGACGGACGAAGACGTCGTCGACCGGGAGGACTGGTACGCATCCGTCATCGAGCTGCTGAAGCCGCGGAGCCGCACGATCACCGCGATGGCGACGCAGATGCGTCCTTTCCTGGCTCCGACACTGGAGTTCGACCCGGCGGCGGTCGCCAAGGCGTGGAAGGACCCTGACGCCGCGATCGAGGCGCTCGCCACCGTCCAGCGCGCCTTCGAGGCGATGACGGACTGGACGCCGGCGACGATCGAGTCGACCCTCCGCGAGACCGCCGAGGCCGCCGGGGTTGGCTTCGGGAAACTCGTCCACCCCCTGCGTCTCGCGCTCACTGGTTCCCAGGCCAGCCCGGGCATCGACCAGGTCGTGTGGCTGACTGGCAGGGATCTCGTTGGCGACAGAATCCGCGCAGCGCTCGATTTTCTTCGAGCCGGACCGGTCGCGGATCCCAATGGTTGACACTCTCCATACCCTTTCCTAACTTGCGCGGGAACGCTTCCGACTGGCTGAAGCACCCCGCGGTTTCCGCCGCCATGTCGCTCGAGGGGGGGGTATGCCTGATTCGCTGTCGAAGATCGAGCGACGAATTCTCGATTATCTCGTCGAGTACCTGAGGAAGAACACCTACCAGCCCAGCATCCGCGAGATCGGCAAGCGATTCGGCATCAAATCGACAAAAACCGTATCGGAGTACCTCCAGGGGCTCGCGGACAAGGGATTCATCGAACGCGAGTCGTCCCGGTCCCGCGGTGTGAAGATTCTCGGGTTGAACCTGGAGCGACCGGAGGTGATCACCGTCCCGTTCTACGGCAAGATCTCGGCGGGCCAGCCGGCGCTCAGCAGCGACCATGTCAGTTCGGAGTTCGGTGTCGATCCGCGACTGGTCGGCTCACCCGGGGCGTTCTTCCTCGAGGTCTCGGGGAACAGCATGCAGGAGCTGGGCATCTACGACCACGATCTCGTTCTCGTGGAACCGGTTCCCGAGTCGCAGCTGCATGTCGGTGACATCATCGCCGCGCGCCTCGGCGGAGAGTCGACGGTCAAACTCTACTCCCGCTACAACGATCAGGTCGTGCTCGAATCCGCCAATCCCGCCTACGTCCCCATCCTTGTCCACGAATACGATGACTTCGCGGTCCTCGGCCGCGTTGCCGGACTCCTGCGGCGTTTCGCCGCGCAGCCCCAGACGGTTGGCAACTGATCCACCGAGAAGCCTGATCGATCGGGTCCCGACGCGCTGGTCCGGCGGGCCCGTCCCGGTTTGATGAGCGTGATTTCGCTGGATCCCGCCCGGCCGGAGGATCGCGGGTGGATGGCGCTCGCGCTCGAAGAGGCGCGCGCCGCGCGGGCACTGGATGAAGTGCCGGTGGGAGCAGTCGTGGTTCACGCGGATGCGGTGATCGCGGCGGGTCACAACCTCACCCAGACCGCCAACGACCCATCCGCTCACGCGGAGATGGTGGCGATACGGCGGGCGGCGGAACGGCTCGGGCACTGGCGGCTGCTGGACTGCACCCTGTACGTCACCCTCGAACCCTGCGCGATGTGCGCGGGCGCGATCGTACTCGCCAGGGTTCCTCGGGTCGTGTACGGCGCCGCGGACCCGAAGGCGGGGATGTGCGGCTCACTCGAGAACCTCCTCCAGGACCCGCGTCTCAACCACCGCGCGTCGCTGACGGCCGGCGTTCTGGCCGCCGAGAGCGCGCACCTGCTCCGGGAGTTCTTCCGCGAGCGCCGGGCCGCCGCGCGGCCGCCCGAGGCCTGACGCGGTCCAGATCGCTCAGGTAGCCTCGATCTCCAACTCCGCCCGCACCGAGCGCACCTCCACGAACGCCGCGTCCCGTGGTGGAAGGATTTCCGTAACATCATCCGATCGACCGCCGAAGACACGTAGCACGAGGTAGAGGACCACCGCGCCGATGGCGAGTGCGACGAATGGGTTGAGCCCGAGCGCGGTCGGGATGTCACCGACGAGCATCGCCACCGCGGCCACGATGAGCGCGTAGGGCAGCTGCGTACGCACATGGTCGATGTGGTCGACGGCGCTCGACATCGAGCTCAAGACCGTGGTGTCGGAGATCGGCGAGCAGTGATCTCCGAAGATCGCCCCCGCCATGATCGAGCTGATCGCGCCAAGCAGGATCGTGTACTCCGCGCCCTGATCGAAGCCGACGCCGGCGCCCATCGCGACCGCGAGGGGAACGACGACGGGGAAGAGAATGGCCATCGTTCCCCAGGAGGTCCCGGTGGCGAACGAGGTCGCCGCGGCGACGACGAAGACGAGTACGGGAAGGAGCGCCACGGGTAGGGAGTCGCGGAGGAGTTCGGCGAGGTAGCTGCCGGTACCGAGCACCTCGGTCACTCCGCCGAGACCCCAGGCGAGGACGAGGATCACGATCGCGAGCATCATTGCGCGCATGCCGCTGAGCCACCCCTCGATCGCGTTGCCGATCGACAGGACTCGCTGGATGACCGCCATCCCGATCGCCACCACGCACCCGGTGAAGGACGCCCAGAGCAGCGCGCTGAACGCGTTCCCGGCGCCCACGATGTCCCAGACAGCGTGAGGCCCTTCACCGAGACTTTCGAGACCGGTGTAGACGATCCCCCCGATCGCCACGACCACGACTGACCCGATGGGAACGATCGCGTTGTACCAGCGGTGCTTCTCGTCATCGTTCACACCCGCGGCGTGGACCGACGGGTCCATGAGCGGCGCGGAGCCAGGGCGTATGACGCCCCCGCCCGAGGCTGCCCGTCGTTCCGCCGCCAGCATCGGCCCCAGGTCCCTCCGTGTCACCGCGACCAGGAATACGAAGTAGAGCGTGAGGATCGGGTAGAAGAGATACGGAATGGAGTGGAGGAACACGCTGAACGGATTCGCGGCACCCGCCGCGAGGCTCGCCTGGACATCGGGGTCCGTCGCGCGAGCCGCCGCCGTGCCAAGCGCTCCGCCGATCAACGAGATCTCGAAGCCGACCCAGGTCGAGATCGGGGCGATGACGGCGAGCGGCGCGGCCGTCGAGTCCACGATGTACGAAAGCTTCTCGCGCGACACCTTGAGCCGGTCGGTAACGGGCCGCATCGTGTTCCCGACGATCAACGTGTTCGCATAGTCGTCGAAGAAGATGATCAGCCCGGCGAACCATGACATCAGCTGCCCGCCGCGCGCGGTCGTCGCGTACGGCCGGAGCGCCTCGACGACGCCGCGAGTCCCGCCGCTCCGTGTGACCACACCAACCATCCCGCCCAGTAGCAGG
>CAZUVK010000299.1:0-4333 GCA_964623785.1 uncultured Gemmatimonas sp.
TCGCCGCGGCCCTTGCCGCGGCGGCCGCGGGGTGGGGGATACGGCTCCTCGTAGGAGACCTTCACCCGTTGGTCGCGGGGGTCTTCATCTTCGGCGTCTACGGCATCGTGTACTTCGGGGCGGCCGCCGCGCTGGGCCTCTCCCAGGCCGAGCACCTGCTCACCCGCACGTTCGCGAGATTCCGCCGCGGCGACTGACGACGTTCGCGGCGCTCCCGGTCAGCAAGCTCGGTGGTTGCTGAGCCGGATCCGTCCATCCGGGGTATCATCCGGGCACGGAACCATGTACGCAACAGGCAGTAATGGCAGCGCGAGATCCGATCGAAGGCAAGCTCAGACACTTACCGGACCGTCCCGGCGTCTATCTGATGAAGGATGCCGAGGGCGCCGTACTATATGTAGGCAAAGCCAAGGCGCTGCGGTCGCGCGTGCGGTCGTATTTCCGTGGCGGGACCGAGTCGCTCAAGACCCGCGAACTGGTGCGGCGGATCGCGGACTTCGACACGATCGTCGTCAACTCGGAGGATGAGGCGCTCATCCTCGAGAACAACCTGATCAAGGAGTATCAACCCAGGTTCAACATCAGCCTGCGGGACGACAAGAGCTACCCCTACATCAAGGTGACGGTAGGCGAGGCGTTCCCGCGAGTGTTCGTGACCCGACGGCTGATTCGCGACGGTTCCCGGTACTTCGGTCCGTACACGGACGTGCGCCGGATGCGGCAGGTCCTGGAGGTCGTGAAACGGCTGTATACGGTGCGTTCGTGCCATTACCGGCTGCCACGCGAGGCTCCGCCTCGGCCATGCCTCGATTACCATATCGGCCGGTGCCTCGCGCCCTGCGTCGGTCTCCAATCGCCCGACGACTATCGGCGGATGATCGACGAGGTCCTGGACGTGCTCGGCGGCCATTCGACAGCCGCCGCACGACGCCTCAAGCGCGAAATGGATGCGGCGGCCGCGGAGCTGAAGTTCGAGCGGGCGGCCGAACTGCGCGACGCACTCTCGCATCTGGGCCGGCTAGAGGCGCACCAGAAAGTTGTCGACGTGTCCGGTTCGGACCGCGATGTTTTCGGGATCGCCCGGGACGGCAACGAGGCATGTGGCGTGATCCTCAGGATCCGTGAGGGCAAGCTCCTCGCGCGCGAGGCGATGTTCCTCGAGAACCTCCTCGACGAACCCGACGACATGGCGGTCTCGACGGTCGCGACACGATACTACACATCGCGGATGGTGGACCTCGTGCACGACTTCCCGCCTGAGGTTCTCTTCCCGGTGGAGTTCGAGGATCGGGCGGTCCTCGAAAAGTGGATGCGCGACCGGACTCGGTCGGCCGTCCGTACGCGTGTACCTGTTCGCGGCGAGAAGGTGCGTCTCGTGGAGCTGGCCGCGCGAAACGCCCGGCATCTCCTCGAGGAACGTCGCCTGATTGGCGACGGGGTCGGCGAACGGGCGCCGGACGCGCTCTTCGAGCTTCAGGAAGTGCTGGAGCTGTCGAACGTTCCACGAACGATTGTGTGCTTCGATGTGTCGCATACGCAGGGAACCGAGACCGTCGCGTCGGCCGTCACCTTCACGAACGGCGTGCCGGACAAGTCGGGCTACCGACGGTTCAGGATCCGGGGCGAATGGGGGAACGACGACTTCCAGTCGATGCGGGAAGCGCTCTCCCGCTACCTGAAGCGGAGGCTGGAGGAAGGGAAGGGGTTGCCCGATCTCATCGTCATCGACGGCGGCAAGGGTCAGCTGAGTACGGCCCAAACGGTCCTCGAAGAGCTGGATCTCGCGCAGCAACCATTGATTAGTCTCGCCAAGCGCGAGGAGGAAGTCTTCGTGGTGGGGCGAAGTGACCCGATCCGGCTCTCGCGCCGATCACCGGCGCTTCGCCTGTTGCAGCGGTCGCGCGATGAGGCGCACCGATTCGCGATCACCTACAACCGTAAGCTGCGGACCCGGCGTACAATCACGTCGCGTCTGAGCGAAATACCGGGTGTCGGGCCCGCGCGGCAACGCGCGCTTCTCGAACGCTTCGGGTCCGTGCGTGCCCTGGGCGCCGCGGACCCGGGGGAAATCGCCGCGGTCGCCGGGATCGGCCCCGCTCTTGCCCGGGTCATCGTTGAACACCTCAACCCCCAGACCGCGCTGAAGGGAGCGGATCACGACGGATGAAGATCGCCGTGCTGTTCGGTGGGGCCACGGCTGAGCGCGATGTGTCGCTCGCGAGTGGCCTCGCGGTAATCAATGCTTTGCGCTCGAAGGGACACGAAGTGGCCGCCATCGACACGGCCCGCGGATTCGTTCCCGCGGACCGCGAGTCGGACCTCCTGCCGGACGGAGTCGCCGCCGCTCCCCCTGACGACCTGACGCGCGTGCTCCCGGCGACCGAGATCCCCGGGATCGCGCAGGTCCGCGAGGCCGACGTCGCGTTCCTGGCGCTGCACGGCGGGATCGGCGAGGACGGTCGCCTTCAGACGCTCCTGGAATTGCACGACATTCGGTATACGGGAACCGGGCCGCTCGGCTCCGGTATGGCGATGGACAAGGATGTGACCAAACGGCTCTTCAGGGATGCGGAGATCCCGACGTTGCCGTGGCGGGTCGCCCGAGCGCCCGACTTCCGGTATGATCCCGGCGCCATTCGCGACCAGGTCACGCTCCCGTGCATCGTCAAACCGTCGCGGCAGGGGTCAAGCGTGGGTCTCGAGATCGTCGATTCACTCGAGAAGCTTGACGCGGCGATCGATCATGCGGCGCGATACGACTCCGAGGTCATGATCGAGCGATTCGCCGTCGGACGGGAGCTCACGGTAAGTATCGTCGGCGATCAACCGCTGGCGCCCGTGGAGATCCGCCCGCGAAGCGGCCTCTACGATTACGAGGCCAAGTACACGCCGGGCATGACCGAGTACATCTGTCCGGCACCCATCGACGGCGAAATCACGGCCCAGGCCCAGCTCTTCGCCTTTCGCGCGTTTCGGGTTCTGAAGCTGAGAGGGTATGCCCGGATCGATTTCATCCTCGCGCAGGACGAACTCTTCTGCCTCGAGGCCAACACGCTGCCAGGCATGACGGCCACCAGCCTCCTGCCCAAGGCCGCCGAGGAGTCGGGATTTCCGTTTCCCGACCTCTGTGAACGAATCATCCAGCTGGCCCTGGACGATACTAACGCGTAATCGAGCGCGTCGTCCGTACATATAAGGCACGCATACATTTGCATGGCGTATTCTCAAGGATATTCCAACCCCTTCGGGTTCGCGATAACCCCATGGGTGAAGCGGTTGGTCATCGCCAACGCGGCGGTGTTCGTCGTGACGCTGCTGGCGCCCGCGCTGGTCCAGTACCTTCAGTTCGACCCGCTTCGGCTCTTCCCGCGGGTGTGGACTCCGTTCACCTACATGTTCGTGCATGGGGGGCTGTTTCACGTCCTCTTCAACATGCTGATCCTCTTCTTCTTCGGGCCGCCGCTCGAGGAACGATGGGGGTCACGGGAGTTCCTGAAGTTCTATCTGCTGGCGGGCCTGGGCGGGGCGCTTCTCTCGGTGCTTCTGCCGTACCCCATCATCGGCGCATCCGGTGCGGTGCTCGGCATCATGGTCGCCTTCGCGATGTACTGGCCGGACAACCCGATCTACATCTGGGGGATTTTTCCGGTGAAGGCAAAGTGGCTCGTCGGGTTCTACGTCGGGATCAGCGTGTTCTACGCGGTCACCGGGGGGCAATCCGGCGTCGCCCACCTGGCGCACCTGGGCGGCGCGCTTGCGGCTTTCGGGTATCTGAAGTCGCCATGGGGGCCATCGGCGTGGGGTGAGGTTCCCACGAGGCGACGCAGCGTTGGCACTCGGGACTGGCGACGAAGCGTCGCGAGCCTGGTCAAGGCGCCAGCGGCCGAGGAAATCAGCACGCCCGTCGCCTCGATCGGGCCGAGGAAGGCGCCGCCCGTGCCCGGTGACGATGTGGACCAGATCCTGGAGAAGATCTCCAAGGGCGGGCTTTCGTCGCTGACGGATGAGGAGCGCAAGCGCCTGGAGGAGGCCAGCCGACGCTACCGCTCGAACTGAGGGGGGGATGCCTCGGGCGGTTGCGATCGACGCTCTGAGGGGCATTCACGGCATCGTCGCGGCCCCAGGATCGCCGAGGTTCCTTCAGGGCTGCCCGAACGTAGGTGCGTATAATGTGCATTATGTAAACTAATGCGCGTGGATAACCGGGTTTGCCAGCCATGTTTTCCACGGTTCCCTTCTTTCGCGACTCCCCGAACGCCCGCGCCGCGTCGGACTCTCTACAGCTTCCCCCGCATTGCCAGCCACCGCAACCACCAGACCCGCCACACGGCTT
>CAZUVK010000299.1:4343-4658 GCA_964623785.1 uncultured Gemmatimonas sp.
GCCTGGATCCGGCGGTTCCGGATCCAGGCGCGGAAGCTCATCTCGATCTGGAACGCGTAACCGTTGGACTCCACGGCATCGAGCGGGATCGCCTCGAGTACTTCGCGGCGAAAGCACTTGAAGCCACCAGTGAGGTCCGCGATCGGCACCCCGGTAACCTGTCGGGCGTAGATATTGGCGAAGTAGCTCAGGAGAAGCCGGCCGATCGGCCAGTTCACGACCGTGACGCGGCCCTGCAGGTAGCGCGACCCGAGAACGACATCGTAGTCGGCGATCGCGTCCAGGAAGGTAGGAAGATGCGTGGGGTCGTGGGAG
>CAZUVK010000300.1:0-4650 GCA_964623785.1 uncultured Gemmatimonas sp.
CGCCGTAAGGAGACCAGGCTGCCTGTCCCGTGTCGTCAAAGAGGATGACGAGGACGTTGGGGGCACCCTCCGGTGCCTTTGCGCTGAGGAATGCGTCCCAGTCGGGCTTCGAGTCCCGTATGTCCAGGTTGATCACGCCGCGGAAGGGTCTGGCCATCGCTGCCTCCATCGGGTAGGGCGTACCGGCGAGCGCTGAATCGGGGTGGATTCATCGCCAGCTTCAACATTGTGCGGGGTCGCGGGTCTGGGGCCTGCGCCTCGCCGGCGAAACCGCGAGCTTCGTGCCCGATGGGGCCTTCCGGAGAAGGCCATTTTCGTCGACGCCGACACCGCCGCGGGCCACCGCGAGATGGTCCGGAATCTGCGCTTCCGGCAATCGGATGATGGGGGACCGGATGACCAGAGCGCGGTTCGCCGCGGGGATTGGGTGAGTCGTGAGCGAACAGGTGGCGACAACGACAAACGCCGGGGTGGAAGCGGGCGTCGGCAGAGAGTCATCCATCTCCCCTCCCGTCGACCGCGCCCCCGCGGGCATGGTCTGGATCCCCGGCGGCGAGTTCCTCATGGGGTCGAACGACCACTACTCCGAGGAGCGGCCCGCCCACCGGGTTCGTATCGACGGTTTCTGGATGGACCGGTGCGCGGTAACCAACGCGGAGTTCGCGCGTTTCGTGGAGGCAACCGGCTACGTCACTCTCGCCGAACGTCCGGCCAACCCGGACGACTACCCGGGCGCGATCCCGGAGCTGCTGGAACCATCCTCGGTGGTCTTTCAGGCCCCTCCCGGTCCCGTCGATCTCAGGAATCCGCACAACTGGTGGACGTACGTGCGCGGCGCCGACTGGCGGCACCCGCGGGGACCGATGAGTTCGCTCGACGGGCTCGTTGATCACCCCGTCGTGCACGTGGCCTGGGAGGATGTCGCGGCATACGCGAGATGGGCCGGCAAGGAGCTGCCGACCGAGGCCGAGTGGGAGTTCGCGGCCCGCGGCGGGCTCGACGGCGCCGAGTACGCCTGGGGCGATGAGCTCACGCCAGCCGGCGAGCACCTCTGCAACTTCTGGCAGGGCACCTTCCCGTGGCGGAACCTCGTGAACGACGGATACGAGTGGACCGCGCCGGTCGGCTCGTTCCCCCCGAACGGATACGGTCTGCACGAAATCATCGGCAACGTCTGGGAGTGGACGGCTGACTGGTACCGGGAGCACGGGGCCATCCACCGTTCGTGCTGCACCGTGAGCAATCCGAGGGGCGGCGAGGAATCCGCGAGCCTAGACCCGCGGCAACCGGAGATCCGGATACCGAGGAGGGTGATGAAGGGCGGGTCCTTCCTCTGCGCACCCAACTATTGCCGCCGCTACCGGCCAGCCGCGCGAATGGCACAACCGGTCGACACGGCCACCTGCCACGTCGGTTTCCGCTGCATCGCGCGGCCCGCATGACCCGGGGGAGATCAGGCAAAGGGTTCTCGCTGAGCACGCGGAGAACGCTGAGAACCACATCGTTCGAGGAGGTTCGGGCACGAGTTGGGTGGGGATTCAGGGAAGTGGTGTTCGAAATCTCCATACCCATCAACAGGAAGAATAGTGGAGTGACGACAACAGCCACGGAATCGGACCTCAGCGATCTCCGCGTGCTCCGAGAACCCGTAGTTGCTGGTATGGACAGGGGACCCCGTCCTCGATCGTGATGTAAACGGGGGGAGTTTCTTACAAGGAGTACCGCATGCCAAAGCCGGACAGACCCAACATCCTCGTCATCTGGGGAGACGACATCGGAATCTCGAACCTGAGCTGCTATTCGCACGGCCTGATGGGCTACCAGACGCCGAACATCGACCGGCTGGCGGCGGAGGGGATGATGTTCACCGACTCCTACGGGGAGCAGTCGTGCACCGCTGGTCGTGCGGCGTTCATCACGGGCCAGAGCGTGTTCAGGACCGGTCTGTCCAAGGTGGGGCTGCCGGGAGCGGACGTCGGCATCCAGGCCGAGGATCCGACGATCGCCGATCTGCTGAAGCCACTCGGCTACGCAACCGGCCAGTTCGGCAAGAACCATCTGGGCGACCGGAACGAGTATCTGCCGACGGTTCACGGGTTCGACGAGTTCTTCGGGAACCTCTACCACCTGAACGCCGAGGAAGACCCCGAGGATCCGGATTACCCGAAGGATCCCAGGTTCAGGGAGCGATTCAGCCCGCGCGGCGTGATCCACTCCTGGGCGGCGGACAAGGACGATTCGACCGAGGACCCGCGCTGGGGCAAGGTCGGCAACCAGACCATCGAGGACACAGGCCCGCTGACGAAGAAGCGCATGGAAACGTGCGACGACGAGTTCGTCTCGGCGGCCAAGGACTTCATCCTGCGCCAGCACGAGGCGAAGACGCCTTTCTTCGTATGGCTCAACACGACCCACATGCACCTCCGTACCCATACCAAGCCCGAGAGCCTCGGCCAGGCAGGCCCCGGCCAGTCGCCGTACCACGACACGATGATCGACCACGACCGGAACGTGGGCGAGGTGCTCGACTTCCTCGACGAACTCGGCATCACGGAAGACACGTTCGTCATGTACTCGACGGACAACGGACCGCACATGAACAGCTGGCCGGACGGCGCCATGACGCCCTTCCGGAGCGAGAAGGACACCAACTGGGAAGGCGCGTTCCGCGTCCCATTGCTCGTCCGCTGGCCCGGGAAGATCCCGGCGGGGGTCGTCAGCAACGAGATCGTGCAGCATCACGACTGGCTGCCCACCTTCTGCGCGATGGCTGGCGCCCCGGACATCCCCGAGAAGCTGCTCGACGGCCACAAGGCCGGCGAGAAGAAGTTCAAGGTGCACATCGACGGGCTCAACCTCCTCCCGTTCCTGACGGAAGAGGGCGAGAAGAGCCCGCGGGAGGGCTTCATCTACTTCGACGATGACGGAATTCTCGTGGCGCTCCGGTACGGGAACTGGAAGATGGTGTTCATGGAGCAGCGATCGAAGGGAACGCTCGAACTCTGGGCCGAGCCGTTCACGGTGCTGCGGGTGCCCAAGCTATTCAACCTGCGGACGGATCCGTACGAGCGCGCGGACGTCACCTCGAACACGTACTGGGATTGGTACATCTCCAAGGCGTACATGATCATGGCCGGACAGGCGCTCGTGGGGTCATTCCTGGAGACGTTCGAGAAGTTCCCGCCTCGGCAGGAGGCGGCGTCGTTCACCATCGACCAGGCGATGGAGAAGATGAAGGAATCGTTCGCCGGCGGGCGCTGAGGTGGGAGACACGACAAGATGAACAATGGAGCCAACGGATCCCTTGACCTCTGGAACGAAGGCGCGACGAAGACGGCGATCACCGAGTTCGTCACGCGGGTGACGAAGGAGGGCTCGTCCGATTTCGTCGAGCCGGTGGCGCGGGTCGCGGTGTTCGACAACGACGGCACGCTCTGGTGCGAGAAGCCCATGCCCATCGAGCTCGGCTTCATCCTTCAACGACTCGCGGAGATGGCGGAGCGGGAGCCGCGGCTGCGCGAGAAGCAACCCTGGAAGGCGGCGTACGGAAAGGACTACGAGTGGCTGGGCGACGTGGTCACGAAGCACTATCAGGGTGACGACAGCGGCGCGAAGGTGCTGATCGGCGGCATCCTCAAGGCGTTCGACGGGATGAAGGTGGAGGCGTACGAGGAAGCAGCCAGCACGTTCCTGCATCAGGAGCAGAATCCGAATCTGAAGCGCCAGTACCTCGATACCGCGTACGCTCCGATGATCCAGCTGCTCCGCTACCTCGAGGATCACGGATTCACCAACTACATCGCGTCCGGCGGAGACCGCGACTTCATGCGGCCAATCGCGAACGATCTGTATGGCATCCCCAATGAACGGGTGATCGGCAGCTCGAACGCGCTGCGCTACCAGTCGAACGAGAACGATGCGTGGGTCGAGTACGCGGCCGAACCCGACGTCTTCGACGATGGTCCCGTAAAGCCGGTGCGGATCTGGAGCCGGATCGGCAGGCGCCCGATCCTGGCGGTCGGGAACTCCAATGGGGACATCCCGATGCTCGACTTCACGGCGAACTCGCCGTTCCCGTCCCTCGCGCCCGTCGTCAGGCATGATGATGACGAGCGCGAGATGTCGTACACGGCGGGCGCGGAGAAGGCGCTGGAACGCGCCGGGGAGAAAGGGTGGCCGGTGATCAGCATGAAGGACGACTGGAAGAAGGTTTTCGTCTAGCGAACGCCGCGGAGATCGCGCCGGAAACCCCGCAGGCTTCGTCGATCGCTTGACAAGCCGGCTCCGGGGGTCAAGTTATTGAGAATGGTTCTCAACCGACTTGATACAGAGGTCGGGTCGCCGCCAGGCCGGGCAGGGTCCGCGCCTGGCGGCGACCATTTGCCCGCGGCGAGACAGATCCGACCGGAGGCTGCGGGCGACGAAGTCCGGGGCGCGTACCGGCGGCTCGTCCGGCGTCGGGTCTGGGTACTCCTCGCGCTGGGGGCGATCGGCATGGTGAGCCTGTGCTTCGACATCGCGACCGGTCCGTCGAATCTGCCGCTCGGGGAGGTCATCCGCGGACTCCTCTTCCCCTCGACGGCGGAGGGCCCCACGGCGGTGATTGTGTGGGATGTGCGGCTCCCGTACGCGATCATGGCGATCCTGGTC
>CAZUVK010000301.1:0-1930 GCA_964623785.1 uncultured Gemmatimonas sp.
CTGAAGGGCGGCGGGGCCGCCGGTCTCGCCATCTCGCCCACTTCGTTCGGGCACCCCGGCTTCACCGGCACCTCGCTCTGGGTTGATCCGGACCGCGGATCCTGGGTCATCCTGCTTTCGAATCGCACGCTCACGACCAATCGTACGACGGAGATTCAGGTGCTGCGACGAGAGCTGAACACCCGGGTCGCCACTTCGATCGACAGCGCGAGGTAACGCCCGCGCGGGCCGCGATTGATTGTCAGGGGGGACAACGGTCAGATTCACTCGGCGGGGGGCCCGGTCATTGCGGGACCCCCCGCTTGCATATAACTACAGATCCGGCTGTGCCGTTTTCCCTTCACTCACTTCCGTTATTCACCAGAAATGCTCGTCTACCTCAACGGTTCGTTCATCGATAAATCAGAGGCGAAGGTCTCCGTCGATGATCGCGGTTTCCTCTTCGGCGATGGCGTTTACGAAGTGACTCGGGCTGTCCGTGGCAGGCTCTTCGAGGAAGATGCCCACTGGGCGCGCCTTCAGAACGGGTTGCGGGACACCGCGATCCCGTCAGGCGGGCTCCAGAAAGGCCAGCTGCGCGAGATTTCCGAACGGCTTCTGCGAGAGAATGATCTCGATGGTGGGGACGCGACCGTTTATATGCAGATCACGCGCGGCGTGGCGCCGCGCAGCCACGCTTTCCCGTCCCCCCCGCGGGAGCCGACCTTCTATGCGTTCGCGGCGCCGTTCGACATCCCCGCGGACCTTCGGCGTACCGGCGTCGCGGCGATCCTGATCCCGGACGTCCGATGGTCACGCTGCGATATCAAGACGATCAACCTCCTGCCCAACGCGATCGCGAAGCAGCGAGCGGTCGAGGCGGGCGTCTGGGATTCCGTGATGATTCGGGACGGGGCAATCACCGAGGGCAGCGCGGCCAACGTGTTCGGCGTTGTCGGCGGCGAACTGCGCACCTACCCGCTCTGCAACTACATCCTGCCCGGCGTCACCCGGATGGTCGTGCTCCAGCTCGCGGCCGAACTCGGGATTCCGGTGCGCGAGACCCCGATCCTGTTCGACGAGATCGGCCGGCTCGAGGAACTCTTCCTCACCGGGACGACCACCGACGTTCAGCCGGTCGTCACGCTGGATGGACGGTCGGTCGGTGATGGATCGGTCGGCCCGGTCGTCCGCGCCCTGCAGAAGGCGCTGATGGATCGCCTCGATCTGCCGATGTTCCCCGTCGACTGAGAAGACGAGAAGCGCGCGCCGCCTGGTTCATGGCGGCGCGCGCTTCTCGTGCCTTCGGCCCCTTCACCGGATCCCGGTCAGCGCCGATTCATTGTCCCGCGGCCACGGACCCCACCGCGCTTCCCCTCGCCCTCTCCCGTGCCTCGCGCAGGCCCTCATTCTCGAACCGGGTCACCCTGCTGAAGACGTCGTCCGGCGGCGCGTACGAAGCCGAAGCGCGTGATGCCGTCTCGCGGTCCAGTCCGCCCACGATCGGCTGGAACTGCGATCCCGGGTGCCAGAGGATCCAGTCGTCGAACCCGACGTCGTAGACGCCCTGCTTCTGTTTTCGGATCTCCTCGGGTCCGTACGTGACGTTGTCGCGAAGCCACGTCGCCTGGAACGCCTGCAGCCAGACGATCACCCGCGCCGGCCGGATCCCCTCCTCGCGCATCCGGTCAGTTCGGATCCGCGCCATGCCCGCCGACTTGAACACCGTCTCATACGGCATCGCGTTCGGGCGTGGGACGTTCGGCAGGTGCGTCGAGTAGTAGTGCGACGGGTACATCATGGGCAGGAGATGGTCGGCCACCGCGCTGAGCCGCTCCCACTGCTGCCCGATCGCGACGTCGTCGGACGTGTTCGGTGACAGGCCAAAGACATCCGCCGCGACGACCACGCCAAGCGGATGGAGCCGCTCCTTCGCCCGCGCGAGAAACGC
>CAZUVK010000301.1:1940-4576 GCA_964623785.1 uncultured Gemmatimonas sp.
GATCGCGTCGGTTCGGTTGCCGTCGGCCTTCGGATGGACCTGGGCCGGGAGGCTGCTGAACTGCTCCGGGAATCGTACGTAGTCGAACTGGATCTCGTCGAACCCCGCCCGCGCGGCCTCCTCGGCGATCGCCAGATTGTAGTCCCAGACTTCGGGTTCCCACGGGCTCACCCAGCCGTTCCCCGACCGGTCGCGCCAGAGGGTCCCGTCGGGACGGCGGATCGACCACGCCGGTCGGGCGGCCGACAGAATCGGATCGTTGAAGACCACGATTCGGGCGATCTTGTAGATGCCGTGCGCGTCCAGCGTGTCCACCAGCGCGGCGAGATTGCGGATGGCGACTTCTCCCGGCTGGGCGAGTTCCATCGCCAGCGGGATCTCGCTCCGATGCCGGATCCCGCGCTCGTCTTTCACATCGATGACGAACGTATTGATCTCGGTGTTGTCGGCGATCTCGAGCAGCCGGGCGAGACGCGTGCTCGAACCGGCCGCGAACGCGTTCAGGTAGAGGCCGCGGATCTGGTCAGGCGCCCGGTCGCGCGGGTTCGGCGGGGCCTGCGCCAACGTTGTTGGTTGTACCAACGAGGCCTCCGACGCCTCCATCGAATCGATCGACGCGCCCGATATCGCCACGATCCCGCTCAGCGCGGGCGCGACATCGAGGTCGCTTTCGGCCCGGTCGCATGCCGCCAGGAGTACGATTGAGGGGAGAAGGACAATGAGTCGGATGAGTCCGGCGATTCGGGCGGGAGCGGTACTGCATGGTTCCATCGGTCGGGCGGGGGTTCAGCGTTACGGCCTCCGGTCATTCGACCTCGCCGCGGAGCAAGGACCGCGCCCAACAGCCACTGCTTCACCGCATTCTTCGCGGTGAAGCAGTGGCTGTCCCCCCGTCTACCGCGCCCCCGCCACCCACACGTTGTTCCCCCGATCCACGTCCGGGAAGATGTGCCCCGGATCCAGCTCGACCCTCTCGATCGGACCCGACGTCCGGAGCGGGACCTGCACCGTGCGCGCCCCGTCCAACCACGCCTCGACACCCACGATCATCGAGACGGTACCGCCACCGGCGGTGACCGCGCTGAGGATCGACGGCGCGGGCACCCCTCCACGCGACTCGATCGTCACGACGACTCCCGTGGAGTCCGTTGGCTCGACGCTCACGACCGCCTGGTCGAACACTTCCGTGCCAAACCACCATGGCTCGAAGAACCAGGCGAGATTCCGTCCAGAGGACCGCTCGAATGTACTGAAGAAATCCCAGGCGGCGGGGTTTCCGCCGAGCCAGTCGCTGGCGAACCGGTTCAGCGCGGTACGGAACGCCTCCGGCCCGAGGATCCACTCCAGCGATCGGAGAAGCACTCCTGGCTTCGAGTACGCGGCGACCGTGCGCGCTCCGTATGGCGTGACGAGATCCGTATGCCGCATCAGGGGGACCTCGTCGTCGCCCCCCGCGACGAACAGGTAACTGGACCGGTCGGCGGCGAACGGGTCTTCGCCGTCGTAGAAATCGCCAGCCGCGCGGTTCTCCAGATACGTGGCTAGCCCCTCATCCAGCCAGGCATTGGTCGCCTCGTCGCTGCCGACCATCATCGGGAACCACTGGTGCGCCGCTTCGTGCGCGATGACGCCGTAGAGCGATTCCTCCGCCGCGGGCCGGCCGATGAAGATGATCATCGGGTATTCCATTCCCCCGATCGGTCCCTCCGCGACCGTCAGCTGGTCGTACTCGTACGGGATGAGGTACTCGCCGAAGAACTCCATCGAGTGCTGTGCGAACGCCGCCGCGCGCTCCCAGTTCGGCGCTCCGTCCCGGTACAGCGCGTTGACGAGGACCGGGCGCGTGCCTCCCGAGCCATCCGACATCTGCGCCGTTGTAGCGTCCCACACATAGCCAGCGGACGTCGAGAACGCGAAGTCCCTCACGTTTCGCGCCGTGAACCGCCAGGTGAGCGAGCCGGAAACCGGGTGCAACGTCGTGTTCTCGGCCGGGATGTCCGCGTCCGTCACGACGCGCGTGATGCTGTCCGACCTCATTGCCGCCGCGAGCCGCGCGCGAGCTTCTTCAGTCAACAACTCTTCGGGATTCAGGAGCGTGCCGGTCGCCCCCACGAGGAACCCAGCCGGCACGGTGATCGCGACCTCGAAATCCCCGTACGGAAGGTAGAACTCGCCGTCGCCGAGGTAGGGGGTCGCGTCCCACCCATCCAGGTCGTCGTGCATGGCGATCTGCGGATACCACTGCCCGACGTGGAAGACGCGCGATCCGAGCGCTTCCTCCCATGCGGTTCGGAAGCTCGGGGTCGGCGGCACCGCGTGCTCCCATTCGATCACGAGGATGGCACTGTCGCCAGGGGCGATGGGGCGGGGAAGGCGCACCCGCGCGAGCGTCCCCCGCACCGAGTATCCGGCCGGCGCCGTGGGCGGATCCCCGATGATCGGGATCTGGTTGGTCGACATCCGGTCGAGGGATTGCCCCCCGGCCGACACCGAGGTCAATGTGACCCCGCCGGTGATCGGCACATACCGGTTCCGGGGCACACCTTCGGAGAACACGTTCTGATAGAGGTTTAGAACCACGCTCGGCAGCGGCGCCGGCGATGCGTTCCGGTAGACGATCCGCTCGTGCCCGCGCA
>CAZUVK010000302.1:0-1067 GCA_964623785.1 uncultured Gemmatimonas sp.
GCACGGGAATCGATCCCTCCACGCTGAAGAAGATGCTTCCGGTCGTCGCTGCCATGGCGATGGGTGGGCTGGCGAAGCAGACGAAGACGGCGGGGGAAGCGTCGGGTGGCGCCGCGGCGGGGGCGGGGCTCGCGTCGGTGCTCGGATCCATGCTCGGCGGGGATCGCGGCGGCCCGGCGATCGGCGACGTTGCCGGAATCCTCGGCGGCATCCTGAATCGCCCGCGGTAGGAGGGGTACACGGCTCCCGCGCGCGCGGGTTGGTAGCGCGCGGGCCGGCTTCTCCAGCGGCTCCACGTACGTCAGAAGACCTTCTCCAGAAGGTCGAGCCAGGCCGACCAGGCCTCGCTCGTCGCTTGCCGATCCTCCTCGCTGAGTGGCTCGCCGTTCCAGCCGTTGGTGAACGTCAGCTCGGTCTGGTCGGCTCCCAGAGGCCTGAACGTGATCTCGAGATACTCATCGAGATATGGGCTCGCTTCCGCGGGAGTCGATTCGGCGGGGCCCGCCTGGAAGGTCTGGACGATACGGCGATCCGGCTCGAGGACGCGGTACTCACCCATGTGGACAAGGACCGTCCCATTACCTCCATCGTTCTCGATCCGGTACCGCCCTCCGACGCGCACATCGGCTTCGACCTTCCGACCCAACCATTGACGCATGACCGAACGGTCGGTCCACGCCGCGTACACGGCATCGACCGGTGCGTTGATTCGACGGATGAGTGTGATCTCGTGCTCGGCCATGCGGAGAGTCCCGGAATGTCAGGTGCCGTGGACAGGATGGCACCACTCATGGCAACGCGCTACCCCATCGAGTAGAGACCGACCTCGTTGCCCTCGGCGTCGATGAAGTGCGCGGAGAATCCGTAGTCGTTGCCGATCTCGGTCCTGGGCACGACGATCGAGCCGCCCGCGCCTTCCACCCGGGCGAGCATCGGCGCGCTGAGCGGCGCGAATGATCGGCGGGTTCACCCTGGTCTGGTCGCCTTGCCGTCGAGCCACAGGGTGTCGGACTCGTCGCGGTGGGATCCCGAAGATCGACGCGAAGCACGTCGGCTCCACGGGATCC
>CAZUVK010000302.1:1077-2241 GCA_964623785.1 uncultured Gemmatimonas sp.
CTTCGCGTCGATCTTCGGGCCTTTCTTGATGACATGGACGAGCGCCATCGCGTGCCCGCGTCCCAGGCCGTAGTCGGCCTTGAGCCACTCGACAATCTCACTGGCCTTGGTCGACGGAACGTCGAAGCCCTTCTGCCCGGCCAGCTCGATGAATTGTCGAGGTGTCAGGCCCGTCTTCTCCTCGATGTTGTCGAGGTATGCTTGGAACGACATGGCTTGTCCTTTCGGTCAGAGGGTTCGGCGGCCTTCCGGTTCACGCCACGCCACGTCGCGCCGGGAGGCGCGCTGGGCGATGGTCGTCGCCAGCGCGAACGGTACGATGCCCAGAGCGATGAGTTGCAGGGTCTCCGTTCCTGTGATGGCGAAGTGTCCCCGCTCCTCATTGAGCAGAAGTTGGGCGACGGTCTGAAACGCGGTGTGCAGTCCGATCGAGGTCCAGACGGAGTCGGTCACCACCCGGACGAGGCCGAGCACGAACCCGACGGAAACGAACAGCGCCAGCCGATCAACGGACGGGGTGCCCAGGCTGATCATCCACAGACCCGCCCCCCACAGGCCGAACAGCACCGCTTGCCCGATGACAGCGACGATACGCGAGTTTCGTTCGGCGAGCGCCCGGTAGATGTAGCCCCGGAACGCGAGTTCCTCCGGGAGTGCTTCGTAGAGGAACACCAGGACCACGAGCAGCGGTACGAAGGCGAGGATCTCACCTGGCGCGGCCGTGGGGGTGATGGTGGTCCAGCCGAAGCCGAGCACGATCGCGAGCCCCAGGGCCAAGGGGGCGAGGAAACTCAGCGCGCCGATGGCGAACGGTTTCGCCGCGGCCTTCAACGACAACGGCAGCCCCAGACCGGCCAGCGTACCGCCATCGAGCCATCGCCGCGCCGCCGTCACCATGGGTACCGCCAGCAGCGTCGCGAGCAACGCGCTCTGGATGTGACCCGAGAGCGTGTATCCGTCTCCGTACGCCCACTGGCGGAGCGAGTGCAGCGTCATCCAGATCGCCAGCATCGCTCCCCAGACCGCGGCGACGCGGAGATACGGGCTGCTCATTCGAGGCGTGGATCCCTTGGACATCGCGAACTGTGGAGGGACCCACTCAGAAGGCCAGCCTCCAGGCGGTCCTCACCCAGGCCCAGCAGTCCGCCATAGACCTCGCGGTTG
>CAZUVK010000302.1:2251-4553 GCA_964623785.1 uncultured Gemmatimonas sp.
CTCACCCTGGCTGAGGACAAAGGCGCGCGGCCGTCACGAATTCCCAAATCCGCCCGGAGAATCACCCCGGCCCCGCGCCCCCCACCGAATTTAGCGCGATGTTCGTGCGTGGCGCGCGCACGTCAGGCCCCCTGTCTCCACCCGCCAGGATTTCCAACTCGGAGGGCGCATGGAACATGTGCGCCGGGTTCTCCGCCTCCAGCTCGGCGGTTGAACCGTACCCCCAAAGCACACCCGCCGACGCCAACCCGTTTCGATGCGCGGCAACCAGGTCCACCGCCCGGTCTCCGATCATGATGGATCCTCCCGGGAGTCGCCCTTCCGCCCATAGTCGTTTGATCTGTTCCTGCTTGGGATAACGAATCCCGCCGCCGTCGATGAACTGAAAGAGATCGGCCAGCTCGAACATACGCAGGATCCGCTCGGCGAAGTCCGCTCGTTTCGACGTGCAGACGGCGAGGGGAACCCCGGAGGCGTGGAGATCACCGAGCGCGTCGCGGATGCCGGGATAGAGATGGCACTCCGCGTAGCCGAGATCCGAGTAGCGTTCCCGGTATTTCTCGATCAGAAGGTCGATCAGGGTGACGGAATCGGATCCGACGATCGATTCGAAGGCGGTATCCAGCGGAGGACCGATGAACGTCGCCACCCGCTGGGAGGCGACCGGCTCGAGGCCGCATTCAGCCAGCGCGTGATTGATGCACCGCGTGGCCCCCTCTAGCGGATCGCAGAGGGTGCCGTCGAGATCGAAGAGCAGAAGATTGTACATGGCTTCCTGGCGCCGGTTGGCCCCTCCGTGGCCTCGGTCCGGTCACACCCGCGGCTGCCGTCGCGCAAACGCGACCAACCCCAACCCCGCGGCGATCGCCAACGCTCCATACACCGCCCACTGGCTCTGCCCCGTCATGAAACTCCCCGGCAGCACGCCAATGCCCTGAAGAAACCAGATCGCGCCGATGAGCATCAGGAAGCCACCGGCGATCTTCGCGAGCGTACGCATCGTTCCTCCAGGGTTGGCCCGTTCGGAGCCCGGGCATCCGCCCGCGGCCCCATCCGCCGTCACTCCGATTCCGGCGCGACGGCGCTCACCGCCCGACCCGATCCGAGCCCGCCTGCCTGCCGCGAACCCGTCCCACGCCCCGGCACCGGCAGCCGCAACGCCAGCAGCAGCACAACGATCCCCGCGAACAGCAGCGGCGGCCCGGTGTCCGCCTTCACCAGCCAGTAGTAGTGCAGCGCCCCGAGCACGGCCGCCGGATAGATCAGCGCGTGGATCCGCCGCCACCTCTTCCCGCCCAGCCGCCGGATCGAATCGCGCCGCGAGGTCACCGCCAGCGCGGTCAGCATCGCCAGCGCCGCCGTGCCGGCCGTGATGTACGGCCGCTCGAGGATGTCCTCGATGATGTAGGAAAACGCGAAGAACTGGTCGACGCCGATGTACAGCGCGAAGTGCAGGCAGGCGTAGAAGAAGGACATCAACCCGATTGACTTCCGGACCTGGATGATCCGGTTCCAACCCGTCAGCCGGCGAACGGGGGTGACCGCGAGCGTCACCATCAGCAGCGTGAGCGCCCACCAGCCCGTCCGGTGGATCAGCGCGACGACCGGATCCGCGCCGAGCCCGCCGGTGAAGGTGTCCCTGACCAGGTTGAGGAACGGAATCGTACAGAGCGCGGTCGCGACCACCCAGAGCGGCATCCACGGATTCGATCGCGAACCCTTCGGCCGTATCCGCTCTCGCGCCTCACCCTCCTCCCCCGCCCGATCCGTGACTACATCGGTCAATAGTACCTCGCCAGATCCATCCCCCGGTACAGGCTGGCAACCTGGTCGCCGTACCCGTTGAACATCAGCGTCGGCCGCCGGAGAATCTCGCCGATCCGCCGCTCCCGCGCCTGGCTCCACCGCGGATGGTCGACCTCGGGGTTCACGTTCGCGTAGAACCCATACTCCCGCGGCGCCATGATATTCCAGGTCGTCGGCGGCTCACTCTCCACGAACGAGATCCGCACGATCGACTTTATGCCCTTGAACCCGTACTTCCAGGGCACCACGAGCCGGAGCGGCGCGCCATTCTGGTTCGGCAGATTCTGCTGGTAGAGGCCGGTCGCGATCAGCGTCAGCGGGTGCATCGCCTCGTCCATCCGCAGCCCCTCGACGTACGGCCAGTCGAGGATGCGGCTCCGCTGTCCAGGCATGCGCTCGGGGTCGTGCAGCGTCTCGAACGCGACGTACCTCGCCCGTGATGTCGGCTCGACGCGGTTGATCAGGTCACGCAGCACGAAACCGCGCCAGGGGATCA
>CAZUVK010000303.1:0-4532 GCA_964623785.1 uncultured Gemmatimonas sp.
ATCGGCCAGGAACGGGTAGTGATACGGACCCGCGACGTATAGCTCGTTGGCCTCGTTCCGGCTGACCATATCGAGGTTCACGTTCATGGCCATCGAATCGAGCGGGACCGGAGGGTTGTCGACCAGGGCGCGCGCGCCCCGCAAACCGCCCTCTTCCGCGTCCAGGGCCGCGAACAGCACAGAGTGGCGCGGTGGCGAAGCGGCGACCTGCCGGGCGATCTCCAGGATCGCGGCGGTCCCCGAGGCGTTGTCGTCCGCGCCGTGAAAGATCTGGCCGTCGCGAACGCCCAGGTGATCGTAGTGCGCCGTCACTACGATGAACTGACCGGGTCGGTCCGTGCCCTCGACAAAGCCAACCACGTTCACCCCGGTGACCGCGCCGACCGGGAAACTCTGCAGCCAGCCCGAAGGGAACGGTTGGACACCGGCGTCGACGAGCTCGCGATGGATGTACTCCCGGGCGGCGGCGTTACCGGGTGAGCCCACGACCCGTCCCTCCATCTCCGGACTGGACAGATGTCGAAGGTCGGACACGACCCGTGCCGAATCGACACCCGCGGCCTGCGGCGGGATCAGGGCCAGGCCGCTGTTGCAGGCGGCGAGCGCGAGCATCAGCAGGGGCAGGATCAGCATACGCACCATGGCATCGGTTGATCGGTCGGGTTCGGGCTCATGAAACAGGCGCGGCGTGTCGCCCGGTTCAGCCAGGGATCAGCGGCGTGCCGGTGCCGCTCCACTTCCATCGGCGAAGGATCAGGTCGATTCGTGGCCCCATTCCGTCGCCATACTCGGGTGGATAGCGGGCCAGAAAGTAGTACCACTTTCCGTTCTCGGTTCCGACGGCGAGCGACCCCGAGTAGCCATCTCCCACACGGTATCGCTCGATCGCCCAGTCACCCGGCAGGGGCTCCACCGGCTGGCCGTCGATCTCCGCGACCACCGTCGCGATTCGGTCGAACGCCTCGACCGAATCCGCGCTCTCGGGCAGCGCGACGAAAGCCAGGTTCGCGTCCGGACGCCGGGTTCCGGCGAACGCCGCCTCGAAGCGCACCTCGTCGCCGAGACCGGAGGACATGTAGTCGACCGACATGTCAGTCGGCACGACCGTCGTGAACCCGAGCGGAAAGCCCATCGGTGCCTGGTACTCCACAACCTCCAGCGATTGCGGCGTCCCCTCGATGGATATCGTCTCCACGTAGATTACGGGCTGTTCCACCGTGTCGCCAACAGCGCGGGCACCAGAACCCGAAGTCGGTGGTGCCGTCTCATCCGCCGAGCCCCCGCAGGATGTGGCTCCAAGCGCCAGCGCCGCCAGGATCCATACCCTGATCGAACTCCCTTGCCAATCCATACCTCTTCCTCTCATTTCCCCAGCGGATCTACATCGGACTCCGCCCCCGTCTCGCAAGCGGGGGGCCCCGGAACCGGTCATCTGCCACTCAGCCCAGCGGGTTTCATGCGCCTGACCTTTCTCGGAGCCGCCGGCACCGTCACGGGATCGAAGTACCTCGTCGAGAGCGGGAAACACCGGATTCTCGTGGATTGCGGCCTCTTTCAGGGATTGAAACAACAGCGACTTCGTAACTGGAAGCCGTTTCCGATTCCGCCATCGAGCATTGACGCGGTGATCCTGACTCACGCTCACCTCGACCACTCCGGCTACCTCCCGCTGCTGGTGCGAGATGGATTCCGCGGGCCGGTCTACTGCACGCCGCCAACCCGAGATCTCTGCGCCGTGCTTCTGCCGGACAGTGGTTACCTGCAGGAGGAGGAAGCCGCGACCGCCAACCGGTACGGGTACTCCAGACACAACCCCGCCCTGCCTCTCTATACCCGGGCCGACGCCGTTAAGTCCCTGGAATCGCTGGAGACCGTCGAGTTCCATGCGGACAGGGAGGTGGTGCGCGGCATCGGATTCCGTTTCACGCGCGCTGGCCACATGCTCGGCGCCGCCTCAGTACGACTTCAGGGCCCTGAAACGAGCATCGTCTTTTCCGGCGATCTAGGCCGCCTGGAGGATCCGATGCTACCGTCGCCGGAGACACCCGATCCGGCCGACTACCTCGTTGTCGAGTCCACCTACGGTGACCGGATTCACGAGAAGACTTCCCCGGCGGATCTGCTCGCCGACGTCATTGCTCGCACCGCCGCGCGCGGCGGTAGCATCATCATCCCGTCGTTCGCGGTGGGGCGTGCCCAGACGATACTGCTGCACCTTTACCGCCTCCATCAGCAACGCCGGCTCCCACCGATCCCCATCTACCTCGACAGCCCGATGGCCGGGCGGGCCTCCGACGCGTACACGCGCCACCCGGAGGAGACACGGTTATCCCGCGATGAGGTGCTCGCGGTCTGCGACTTTGCCGAATTCGTCGAAACCGTCGACGAGTCGAAGAAGATTGACCGGATGGCGATTCCGCGCGTGATCATCTCCGCCAGCGGAATGGCCACGGGAGGAAGGGTAGTCCACCACCTCAAGATGCTGGTGGGAGACGAGCGCAACACGATCGTCTTCTCCGGCTATCAGGCGGCGGGGACGCGCGGGGCGACGATCGTCGGCGGCGCGGAATCCGTGAAGATCCACGGCGCGTACGTGCCGATCCGGGCAGAGGTCGTGCAACTCGACAATCTTTCGGCGCACGCGGACTACGAGGAGATCCTCACATGGCTCGGCCGTTTCTCCAGAAGGCCCGGAAACACCTTCATCACGCACGGTGAGCCGGTCGCGGCCGATACAATGCGGCTTCACATCTCCGAAAGCCTCGGCTGGGAGGCCACGGTACCCGAGCACGGGGAGACGTTCGGGCTCACCTGAGGGGCTCTATCCCCAGCCACCCGTGAGCGGGGGAGCCGAAACGGGCGTCGTGGCAGGTTTCGCCATGACGCCCGTCAACACTTCCTCCGTTCGGCCCGAGCCGATCGCGCACCCGAAACTCAGGACTTCCTGGTCGCGGGGGGGCTCGCCGCGCGCGGCGCCCGCCACGCGCGATAGAGCAGGTACAGCCCGGATCCAATCACGAGCATGCTGAGCGTCTGACCCATGGTCAATGGGCCCAGCACGGTACCCAGCGGATCGTTCGGACCGCGGAACTGCGCGTCGGGCTGGCGGAAGAGTTCGACGATCGACCTGAACACGCCATATCCCGTGAGGAATACGCCCGCGAGCAACCCGGTCGGCAACCGGATCCCCTTTCGCTTCGCGAACAGGTAGATGCCCCAGAGGATGAGTCCGAGAAGCAATCCTTCGCTGAGCGCCTCGTAGATCTGGGAGGGATGACGAAGGGGTACCTGGTCGCGAATCGCGTCCCACGCTCCCGACTCACGCGCCGCGAGGACCGCCTCTTCCCGCTGGCGGATCCCGTACACCTGGTCGATACCCAGCAGCTGCGTGGCGGTTGGTTCGGTGGGGAACCGGACTGCCCAGGGAACGTCTTCAGTGGTGATCCGGCCGTACAGCTCACCGTTGATGTAGTTCGCGATTCTGACGGCAAAGATCCCGAACGGTACCCCCAGCGCGAGGGCGTCAAGCACATGGACCAGGCCGACCTTGTACTTGCGGACGAACCACACGGACGCGAGTACCACGCCTGCCAGACCTCCGTGGAAAGACAGGCCGCCCTCCCAGAGCCGGATGATCCGGGCCGGGTTCGCCGTGAATGTGGCGAAGTCGTAGAAGAGGATGTAGCCGATTCGCGCGCCCAGGATCGTCCCCAGGATCAACCCGAAGATCAGATCGCTGATTCCGTCGTAGTCCAGCGTGAGATCGCCCTCACGACTCAGATATCGGAGGACGTAGTAGCCGACCGCGAAGGCGAATACGTAACCGAGCCCGTACCAGCGCACATCAACGGGCCCTGGCAGCGGGATCGCGACTGGATCAATGAAATGGTAACCGATCTCGAGGAGAACCGCGGCAATCGGAGTCATGAGATACGACGGGAGGAATCGGAAGTGGACCGGACGCGAATCACCGGTCCCCCGCTACTGAAGCGACGCGAGCGCTTCTTCCTCCGCGAGCCGCATCTCGAAGAGCGTTCTTTCTGGCGATCCAACCTCGTTCATCGCCACGAGCCGGCCGTACAGCTCCGCGGCGCCCGCGTGGTCACCTGTCTGGCTCCGCAGCAGCGCGGCGCCCATCAACCCTTCCTGACGGCGGAAGTCCGCATCCGCGCGGTCGCCGACGAGCAGGTACGTCTCGATCGCGCCCCGCGTGTCGTTGTTCGCTTCACGGGCCGTAGCAAGCAGGAGCGCCGCCTGTGGACCCACGGGCGAATCGTTCAGTCGATTGGCAAGCGGCTGCAGTGCGGTGATCGCTTCCGCCGGCCGGCCCGCCTGGAGGTGGACCTGTCCGAGCAGCACTCGAGCCTCATCCGCGTACGGCGTGCCGTCATGGCGCTGGACGTACTGCTGCAGATCGCGGGTCGCGATCGCGTCATCGCCCATCAGCACCGTCTGTTCGATCTGCAGGAACGCGATCGCGGCTTCCTCCAGCCGCCGGTTCTGGTCGGCGCGATACCAGATCAACCCGCCGA
>CAZUVK010000304.1:0-4527 GCA_964623785.1 uncultured Gemmatimonas sp.
GTCAGGTAGATGATCCCGCCATAGACGAGCGGTGAAGGCTCGGAGGTGCCGTCGCGCATGCTCCAGACCCATTCGAGCTGGAGGTTCTTGACGTTGTCGCGGTTGATCTCGTCGAGCGGGCTGAAGCTGGTGGCGTGGTAGTCGCGGCGGATCATCGGCCAGTCGGCGGGATCCGGGTTCGCGAGCATGTCGTCGGTGACGGGAACGAAGCTGTCGATCGCCGGGAATCCGGATTCAGCGGCCATGAACGGAGTCGGCGCGCCCTCGGTCAGGATCCAGCCGCGCAGTTCGCCGCCGCCGTTTCCTTCGCTGTGGATCTGGACGTAGAGCGCCTCCTGTCGGAGCGCGGCGACCTGGTCGGCCGTGAGGTCGAGCGTGCCGCGAACGGTGCCATCGGGCGCCGGGGTCACCTCCAGCGTGTGGACGACGGGTCCGATCATCGCCTTCGGCGCGAGGTGGACGTGCGCGGCGGTGGCCGGGGAGCTCATCCCCTGATAGGTCCCCTCGATCGTCAGCCGGTTGCCGGCGAGCGTCGCGGTCACGAGGCCTTCGCCCGTGATCGTCCGGACCGTCGCGGCGGTGACGGGCATGGGGGAGAGCCGCCCGCCGAAGGTTTCCTGCGAGGCGGCCCCCGCCGGCAATCCCGCCTGGATGGCGAATATCAGCGCAAGCGCGAACCCTTGCATGGACAATCTCGACGCGTAGGCTTTCATGTCAGACCTCTTCATTGGCGGCTCGGATGGGGATCGAAAGGGGCTCGAATGGGGATCGATTCAGACGAAAACACTACTCGGCGGCCCGGGGCGATGCAATATAGCCCGCGTCCGGCGCTCACGCCCGCGGAGCGTTTCACGAGCCGGGTGGGGGACTACACGCGTCACCGGCCGGGCTACCCCGACGAGGTCGTCGACATCATCGGGACGGCGACCGGGCTCGGGCCGGGCGCGACCGTGGCCGACATCGGCGCGGGGACGGGGATCTCGGCGGAACTCTTCCTCCGGCGCGGCTTCACCGTCATCGCGGTGGAGCCGAACGACGCGATGCGCGCCGAGGCGGAGCGCCGGCTCGGTGGCGAACCCGGTTTCCGGAGCGTTCGCGGGAGCGCCGAGGCCACCGGCCTGCCCGGCGAGAGCGTCGACCTGGTCGTGGCGGCGCAGGCCTTCCACTGGTTCGAGCCCGTCGCCGCCCGCCGCGAGTTCACCCGCATCCTCCGGCCCGACGGCTGGCTGGCGATCCTCTGGAACGAGCGCCGCACGGACACGCCGTTCCTCGCCGGCTACGAGGCGTTGCTGAAGAAGTACAGCACGGACTACGCGATCGTTGACCATCGCAACGTCGGAACCGACCGGCTCGTCGAGATCTTCGGGGCGCAGCCGGAGTCGCGAACGATCCCGAACCGGCAGGTGTTCGACTATCCCGCGCTGACGGGCCGCCTACTCTCCTCGTCGTACACGCCGGCGTCTGGTCAGCCGCTCCACGACGAGATGATCGCGGCGCTCCGCGAACTGTTCGACGAGCATCAGCGGGAAGGCGTGGTGAGCTTCGAGTATGATGTCAGGATCCACCTGGGAGCGAGGAGAACGGGATGATCGATCGGAGGCAGGACTCGCCGCTGCGGGTGAGACTCTCGGAGGAGAGACGCACCAGCCTGATCGCGGCGATCAGGAGTTACCACGAGGACAATTTCGACGGCGAGCCCCTGAGCGATTTCCGGGCGAACGGGCTCCTCGACTTCTTCATCCGCGAGCTGGGTCCGCCCGTGTACAACCAGGGCGTGCACGACGCCGTCGCGGCGATGCAGGAAAAGCTCATGGACCTCGAGGGCGAGGTATATGAGACGGACGCCCGCTGATCCCCGGCCGGCGCCAGACCATCGACACATATTCACACGCACATGACCGAGCGCCTCGACAGGGACCTCGAGAAGACGTACAGCCGCTCGCAGTTCGTCGCGAAGCTCCGCCGCCTCGCCGACGCCATCGAAGCGGAGAAGCCGTTCACGATCCAGATCGCGGGTGAGCGGATCCGCATCCCCGCGACCGCCGCGTTCACCATCGAGCACGAGCGCGATGGGCAGGAGGAGGAAGTGGAGTTTCAGCTCGTCTGGACGAGGCGCTGATCGGGTGGTCCTGCGGGAACGAGTACGCGGAGCGCCCGCTGCTGGACGGTGATGAACACGGGCGGGTCGATGGTGATGACCTCGCCGTCGAGTGTAACGCCGATCGGGTGCCGGGCCTCGAGGAGGAGGCCGCGAGCGTGCAGCCGCTCCACGTCTCGCTCGGCGAGCGGCCGGTCGGGTGAGACCAGGTGTCTGGCGAATCGACCGAGAAAGCCGATCATCTCCCACCGCGTACGTTGTCGAAGGAAGACGATCTCCAGGTCGATGGGAGCACCTTTGTCTTCGGCGAGGTGAACGCGGGGGAAACTGCCCCGGCCGAGTCCAACCCAGAGCAGCGGCGTCGTCCTGTGGATGGACTCCCCCTCGATCCAGGCGGTCAGGCCGACGCGGCGGGGGCGGGCGATCGTGTACGCGAACGCGAGCGCGGCCGCGAGCCATTTTCCCGTGTACGGGCGCCAACGTTCCCGGTGGCGGATGACATCCGCGTACAGGCCGAAGGTCGCCGTGTTCAGGAAGACGTGGTGATCGACGATCCCGACTGGCACGTCCGCCACATGGCCATTGGTCAGCGCATCGACGATCGCCTCCGGCCCCGTGAACCCGAGCCGGCGCGTGAAGTGATTCATCGTGCCGGTGGGGATGGGGACCAGCGTCGCGCCCGTGCCGGCGAGTCGTGCCGCGGCGGCGCGAATGGACCCGTCCCCCCCGGCGACGGCCACCGTCGCTGGCCCCGCGTTCATGAGCCGACCGATCTCCGCGTCGAGCCGCGCCGGATTCACGGCTTCGATCGGGATCTCCATCCCGGCTGCATCGAGCGCGCGAACGAGCCGTCGGCGCGCCCGCTCTCCGTGTCGCCCGGCCCGCAGGTTGAGCAGGATCCGCTTGGGACAATGATCAATGAACAATGATCAATGAACAATAAACCACTGCGGAGACTGACCAGGCGGACGGAGGGTCAATCGGGAAGCAACGCGTAGGATTCATCGCCGTCAGGCCCCAGGCGCGTTCATTGTTCATTGTTCATTGTTCATTGTTCATTGTTCATTGTCCCATCCCCTTCCAGATCAACGTCGCCCCGAGCACGACCAGTAGTACCGCCATGACGGTGGCGTTTTCGCGGCCGAGCCACTCCCTGAGGCGCTCGAGGGGCATCTTCAGCCGGTCCGCGGCGACGGCGTAGCCGATCACCGGGACGGCTACCGTGGAAGCGGCAATCACGGTGAAAACGGCCAGGGCCAGGAGTTCATCCCCGGTACCGAGACCGGCCGGACCGATGGCCGCTCCCGCCGCGACGCACATCATGAGGTTCTTGGGGTTGAGGGCGGAGAGCGCGAACCCCATCCCGCCAGCCTTGACCGGGGTGAACCCATCGATCGCGGACATCCACTTCGGCATCTCCGGCTCCTCACCCTTCCGAGGACGGCCGCGCCACTCCTTGATCCCGAGGATGAGGAGGAGCGCGCCGAGCCCGATCCTGATCCACCCGACCGTCGGCGACGGATCGCCCGAACTCGAGTCGAGGGAGCCGGCGAGGATCGTGAAGACACCCGCGCCGATCGCGATCCCCGCGACCCACCCGATCAGGAACCCGAAGCTCGTTCCACCCGCGCGGGGCGCGAAGAGCATCAGGATCACCGCGATGATCGGGATCGGACTGATCGCGATCCCGACGGCGAGAGGAATCAGTTGTCCAATGACATCGCTCACGGTCCGCCTCCCCTTTTTCATCCGCCTCCCCGACCTGGAGCTTCGCTCCTCACTCTTTCCGGCACGGGCGCACAATACAAGCCATCAGGCGTTGATATCCGAACCGTTGTGGCGCGGGGATGGCGGCGCGGGAACCGGTCGGCCACACCGGATCGACGACGCCCGAATCGCACGTCTCTTGCACGTCCGGCCGCCCGTGAGGTCCGGGCGCGCTCGGCGCGTCCCGGCGGTGTGAGGGGCGAGTGAGGAGGACCCGATTTCGATGGCGCGATCACACGCACGGACGATCCGGGTCCTCTTCGCCCTCGCGTGTACAGTGATCGTGCTCGCGGGGATGAGGGCGACCGCGGGGATCCTCAACCCGATCCTGCTCGCCGGATTCCTCACCATGCTGCTCGAACCCTTGATGGGGAGGATGCGGCGCCTCGGCGGGCTCGCGGCGCTGGTCGTGATCCTGTTGCTGGTCGTGGTGGGTCTCGCGTTTGTCGCCTTCCTGGTCGTCTCCGTTCAGCGAATCGCTGGTGACGCCGGTGCCTACGAAGCGCAGCTCGATCAATTCGCGGCGTCGATGTCGACCACGTTGGCGGCGCGTGGCGTGGACATCGGCGACTACGTCGACTCGTTTCTGCGCGGCCCCGGAGTCAGGGACCTGGCGCTGACCATATCGGGAGAGGCTGTCGGGCTCTTCACCAGTCTCGGGC
>CAZUVK010000305.1:0-4504 GCA_964623785.1 uncultured Gemmatimonas sp.
CGAGGACGGTCGGTACTTCGCGCTGATCGCCGGCGCGGGCTGGGACGCCGAAGTCATGCGCGGCGCGACCCGGGGGATGAAGGATCGACTGGGATTCGGCGCGTATCTGATCGCCGGCCTGAAGCAATCGGTCACACCCCCTTCCGCGCTCTTTCGCCTCACCGTCGACGGACATGAGATCGAGATCCGCGCCGCGACGGTGCTGGTCGCCAACGTCGGTCGGATCCTCCACGCCCTGCTACCGGTCGGCTTCGAGATCGCGCCGGAGACTTCGGTGAGCGACGGCCTCTTCGACGTGTGCGTCTTCGCGCCGCGTTCCCTGTCCGACGTCGCCGCCGTGCTGTGGAAGGTGGCGAGCAAGCGATACGCGGGCGACAACCGGATGATCTACTTCCAGGCGCGGGAGATCCGGATCGATGCGGACCCGCCGGTGATCTCCCAGGTCGATGGCGACGTGGCCGGGACGACGCCGCTTGTCGCTCATGTGGTGCCCGGCGGCGTCAATGTGCTGTTGAAGAGTGAGGAGTGAAGGACTGGATCAGCTGTCGTCCGAGTGTCTGACGCGGTTCCTTCACTCTTCTTCATTCACTCTTCGTAAGGGCATGCGGATTGCCCCTCTCGAGGGCATGACATTGCCCTGGTGGGGAACGCTGATCGCGACGACGCTGGCGTTGATGCTCGCGGCCGAGGCTGGATTCCGGATCGCCGCCCGGTCGGATGCCGGGCTGGCGGCGAAGCAGAAGAGCCCGGTGGGCGTAGTCGTGGCCGCGATGCTGGCGCTGCTCGGGCTGCTCCTCGGCTTCACCTTTAGCATGGTCGACTCGCGGTTCGACGCGCGGCGGGCCCTCGTGCTGGCCGACGCGAACGCGATCAGCACAACCTTCCTCCGGGCCGAGATGGTCCCGACCCCGCACGGCGCCAATGTTCGGGCGCTGCTTCGGGAGTACGTGGGTCTGCGGCTCGACGCCGCGACCTCCTCGGATCTCTCCCGGGCGCTCGAGCGGTCGGCCACGCTGCACGATGAACTCTGGACGGAGGCCGTCGCGGTGGCCGCCCTCGAGCCACAGGCCCAGACGACCAACCTGTTCGTCACCTCCCTCAACGAGATGTTCGACCTTCACGAATCGCGCGTGACCGTCGCGCTCTACCAGCGGATGCCGGGTCCGGTGAAGTACGTGCTGTACACCGCCGCCCTGCTGGCCCTCGGCGCGGTCGGCTTCAGCGTGGGATTGGAAGGAGCGCGGGCGGGACTGGCGACAGGCGCCCTCGTCCTCGCCGTCGCGAGCGTGATGACACTCATCCTCGAACTCGACCGGCCGCTCGGATCGCTCGTCGGCGTCAACGAACACTCGATGCGGGATGTCGCGGAGATGATGGAGGAAGAGTCGTGATGGAAGCGCGACGGGAGAACCTGGTGGGCACGTTGGAGGTGGACCCGGCGTGGGTGAACGGGTCTCGGAGCGGTGGGTATCATCACATTCAGCGCACGTTCCGTTCGCCGCATTGATGTTCCCGTCGACGCTGATCGGGACCGGACGCGGCCCGGGTTCCACGCAAGATCATGGAGAGGTTCGTGGCGGTCATACAGTGTACAAGGTGCGGGAAGGAAGGCGAGCCGCTTCCGTATGCACCGTTTCGGAGCGAGCTGGGCCAGCGGATCCAGAAGGAGATCTGCCAGAACTGCTGGGGCGAATGGCTCCGGCAGCAGACGATGCTGATCAACCACTACGGTCTCAACCTGCGCGACCCCGAGGCGAAACAGTTTCTGACGGAGCAGACAGAGCGGTTCCTGTACGGGGGCGGTACCGAGGAGGTCGATACGACGAAGAAGGGGACGATCAGCTGGTAGATCGGCGGGATGCCTCACGCGAAGGCGCGGAGCCGCGAAGGGGGTCCCGGCTGATGATGATGGGGGATCTCGAATCGCCCGGATCTCTCTCCAGCGCCAGCCGAAATGATGGTTGAGTGATATCAGCCGCGGGGGCACACAATCGAAGAGGCCGAGCGGAATCATCTTCGCCCGGCCTCTCTCTTTTCCTCCGTGCCCGATCATGCAGCGGGACCCCCTTCGCGGCTTCGCGCCTTCGCGTGATACTTGACTGAAGGGCGTCCGAAGCGATCAGTTCGCCCCCGACTCGCCCTTCTCGAGTTCCTCGAATTCCTCGAGTAGCTCCGCGTCGTGGACCGGCCCCGAGCCGCCCGACCCGATGCGCGCCCGCGACTCGCTCCCGTCGGTCAACTCGTTGTTCCGCACCTCGGGTGCGGGCGGAAGAATGCCCATCTGCCGCTTCAGTTCGATCAGGCGCGCATCGGCGTTGTCGACGACCTCGAGCTGCTTGAACTGCCGTTCGAGGTGGTCCGACCCGAGATCCTCCGCCACCTCGGCAGAGGCGAGGGCGAGCCGCTCGTTCTCCTCGATCCGCCGCGTCATCCGGTCGAACGCCTCGAAGGCGGAGCTGTCGGAGAGCCCCGTCATCGTCTCGTGGATTCGCTTCTGGGCCTCGGCGCGCTTCTGCTTGGCGATGAGGAGGTTCTTCTTCCGGCGCGCCTCCTCGATCTTGGAGTTGAGCTGGCGCAGCGAGTCCTTGAGGCGCTCCGTCTCGTCGGCCTGGCGCTGCCAGGTCTCGTAGAGCTGACCGGCGCGCTCGCCGTACTCCTGCTGTCGCTGGAGCGCCTGTCGCGCGAGGTCGTCGCGCCCCTCACGCACGGCCAGCATCGCGCGGCGCTCCCAGTCCTGCGCCTGCTTGCCCTCCTCCTCGGCCTGGGCCTTCAGCTTCCGCTCATCCGCGATCGCGACGGCGACTTCCTGCTTCGCCTTCGCGAGCTGGTCGCGCATGTCCAGAATGATCTGGTTCAGCATCTTTTCCGGGTTTTCGGCCCGGGCGATCAGGTCGTTCAAATTGGACCGGATCACAGTGGAAAGCTTGTCGAAGATGCCCATTTGAAAACGATTCTGGATTGTGAATCTCGATTCTGGAAGCGGCGGGTGCAGCGAGCCGCGGTGCGTGCCGTGCGATCCGACTCAGGCCTCCAGGCTCACTCGCGGTAGACCGAGAGCGAGTCCAGGTGCGACGCGAGCGCCAGCTCGAGAGAATCCACGCTGGCCTGGAGCGTGGAGAACTCCAGGTTCTCCAGCGGCAGCGTATCGGTGAGGATCACATCGTCGCCCTCTATCGCGTACGCGCCGTGCACGAGGTCGCCGGCGTTCAGCTCCAGGAGCTTCCGGTAGAGTTTCGCGGACTGCACCTCGTCCGACGGGAGGGCCATGACCTTCGACCGGAGGATGAGCAACGGGGGCGAATAGTGGACGACCATCTGACCCGAGTCGGCACCAAAGACCCACATACCCGGCTCGACTTCCTCGACGCTGTCCTCCATCCGGATCAGGAAGCTTTCGACGTCGTCACGTGTCACCATGTGAATCTCCGGTTGATCGAGGTTTGGCGCTCGGCGCGCCTCGCGTTATCCCGCATCCTGGCCGCCATCGCCCAGCTTCCCGCGTTCGCCGTCGCCCAGCAGCTTCACCATGAACGAGTGTTCGTCCTCGAGCCGGGCGACCTGGCCGTTCAAGCGTTCGACCTCGTCCCGAAGTCGCGCGATCTCACCCCGAACGTCGCCCGAGTCCGGAGGGACCTGCCGTGCGATCCGGTCGGCGTATGCCTTGGCGATCGGGGCGAGCACGAAAATCGTGGCAAAGATAATCAGCAATGAGCCCATGACGATACCCTACGGTGCGATCGGGCGGCCGGTTTCGCCGGTCAGGTGAGGATAGTGCCGGGAGCGGGGGTGGTCAAACGGCGTGAGCGGAATCCTCGGCGGGATCTGCACACGAACTGCGCTCTTCGCATTAAGCAGTTCTCTCGGGGGCTGGGATCAGACCCGCACCTCTCTCTCGAGCATCGCGCGCAGGAACTCCCCCGTATACGATTCCTCGACCCGCGCGACCTCTTCCGGCGTGCCCTCGGCGACGATCATCCCGCCGCGGTCGCCACCTTCGGGTCCCATGTCAATCACCCAGTCCGCGGTCTTGATCACGTCGAGGTTGTGCTCGATGACCAGCACGGTGTTGCCCTTGTCGACGAGCCGGTGCAGGACTTCGAGGAGCATGCGGACGTCCTCGAAGTGGAGACCGGTCGTCGGTTCGTCGAGGATGTAGAGGGTGTTGCCGGTCGCCTGTCGCGCCAGTTCGGAGGCGAGCTTGACCCGCTGCGCCTCGCCGCCGGAGAGCGTGGTCGCGGGCTGACCGAGGTGGATGTACCCGAGCCCGACGTCGGAGAGCGTCCGGAGATGGCGGGCGAGCCGGGGGACGGCCTCGAAGACCTCGAGCCCTTCGTCGACCGTCAGGTCGAGGATGTCGGCGATGGAGTGGCCCTTGTAGAAGACCTCCAGCGTCTCCCGGTTGTACCGCTTCCCCTTGCAGACGTCGCACGGCACATACACGTCGGGGAGGAAGTGCATCTCGATCTTCACCAGCCCTTCGCCCTGGCACGCCTCGCAGCGGCCG
>CAZUVK010000306.1:0-4459 GCA_964623785.1 uncultured Gemmatimonas sp.
CATTCAAGGAGATCGAGGGGGCGCGGATGTGAGGGGGGAGGGGTTCTCGGCGACTGGCCTCAACAGCCCGGATCGACCACAGGGACGCCGCTCTGCGCCCCCGGTGCCTCTGTGGTCGGCGTGGTCGGCCCGGTGACTGGTCAGGAACGGGCGAGCCATTCGGAGGGCGTGATTCCCGCGAACCGACTCAGCAACTCCTCATCCCAGGTGATCAGAGGACTGCCCGTCCGGCTCGCGGCCGCCGCATAGAGCGCGTCAGCGCCGCGCAGGAAGTAGCGCGATCCGATCGCCTGCGCCGCCTCGATGCTGTCGGAACCGACCGGAACGAGGGACAGCGCCGGATGCGCTCGCAAACGTTCATAGCTTGCCATTCCGATCCTGGCGTCACGCGCCCGCCGCGCCAGAGCGCAGGACACCTCGAGCGCGAGGAACTCGGGGCCGTTCATTCTCAGACCCTCTCGAGCCACGGACCGGAAGAACGCGGAGCTGGCCTCGTGGAAACGGTCGCGCGCGTCGAACGCGGCGACCCATACGTTCGCGTCCACCGTCAGCATACGGCCGGTCTACCTCGGGTCCAGGCGGTCGCGATCCGCCGCGATGATCTCCGTCGCCGTTGGGCCGTCCGGCGCGCCTTCGAGGAGGGAGTCGCCCAATCGAATCCACTCATCGAGCCATTGCTCCTGTGAGCTCGAGGTCGAGGCGACCTCCGGTTCGGCCAGCCATTGTCGATAGAGGTCGATCGTTACTTCACGAACGGACCGCCCCAGAATCGCCGACCGCGCTTTCACCTGGCGGTAGAGCTCACCCGGAATATCAATGGTGGTTTTCATGGGAGCATGATAACCATAAACCCATAAGCCTGTAAAGATGGGGGGGCGTCCCGACGGAGTAAATCTATAGCCCCCGCCCCGGCGCGCTCGGCCCGGGGTAGGTACTTGACTTCCACCGAGAACAACGCGAATCTCGACCCGCCAGGGAGTGGCGCCGGCGACGGAAGTCGCGGCCCTATCGCGGCCGGGTACGCCAACCCATGGTCCCCCGACGCCCGTGACCGCTAACTTGCCTCCATCATCAGGAGCACCCATGTCCGATTTTCCGCACGTCCTGAGCTGGTTCGAGATCCCCGTGGCTGACTTCGACCGCGCCCGGACCTTCTACGAAGCGATACTCGATCGGGCGATCGAGCCATTGGAGATGGGCCCGATGAGGATGGGCATGCTCTCGACCGATCCGAACATCGTGAGTGGCGCCCTCGTATCCGGCGAGGACGCCGCTCCGTCGCGCGACGGCACGGTCATCTACCTGAACGGCGGTGACGATCTGGCGGTGATGCTCGACCGCGTGGTGCCAGCCGGCGGCTCGGTCATCGTGCCCAAGACCGAGATCGGCAACGATTTCGGGTTCTTCGCGCACTTTCTCGACACCGAAGGCAACCGGATCGGGCTGCACTCGATGGGGTGAGCCAGGCCGCGGGGCGAACGGTCCGCGCACGTCCTGGTTGCCCCATCTCGCCTGGTGAATCCTGCGGATCAACGGCGGGCATGGCTCGAGCACGGGGAGCCTGCCCGCCGCGGGGCGGCCGCTACGTAGCCAGGCCGCCCTGACTACGTCACCCGGCGGATGCAATCCCTCCGGATCCCGGCCCATTCTTGAAGGGAGCCCCGCGTTCCTCACTCCCTTCAGGAAGTCAGCGATGCCTCCCGACCATTCGGCCCCGCGCCCGTTCGCGGCCATCGTCGTTCTCCTGGTCCTCGCCGGCTGCGTGTCCTCCCGCGAGATTCCGCCGCGGAGCGTGTCCGATGGATCGTCGAGGGTGCGGGTCACGCTCAGCGACGAGTCCCAGGTTTGGGTATATCGACCGACGATCGTCGGCGACAGCATTCATGGCTACACGTCGGCACGGACCTCTCCGCCGTCAGAGCCGATCAGCGTTCCGGTCTCCGAGGTCAGCAGGGTCGAGGTTCGCCGCGCCCGACCGGCGGTTGCGGTCATCGCGATCGCGGCGGCGGCGGGCCTGGTGATCTTTGGGGCGGACCTGCTCTTCATGATAGGCATGCTGTTCACCGACGGTGACTTCTGACGTGACTCCACGGCCATGGCGTGGGTTCCTCGTGTTGCGGATCGACGAATGCCGTGTCAACCCATCACTCCGTCCGGGCCGCCGCCTCCCCCGCCGTTCCCCGCGCCAGCGGACTGTCCCAGACGACGAACAGCAGTTCCTTGAGCTCCGCGAAACGCTCGGGCCCGAGCACCGTCCTCCACTCCCCTTCGATCTCGCGGAGAATGTCGTGGATCTTCGCGTAGGCCGCATGCCCGCGCTCGGTCAGGTGGACGATACGCGCGCGCCGCTCGGCGGGCGCGTCGGACCGGACGACGTATCCGAGACCTTCCAGGCTCCGGAGAAGCTGATTCATCGCCTGCTTGCTGATCTCCGCGCGCTCGGCGAGTAACCCCGGGCGAACGCCGTCCGGACCCGGAAACTGCAGCACCGCCATGTGCGGCTGCCGCAGGTCCTCGAACCCCGCCGCGTTCAGTTCCGCGATGATCCGGCGCTGAATCGTCCGGGCCGGCACGCGCAGGAGCGCGCCGATCAACATGTCCTTCGTCTCAACCGGCGAGCCCGTGAATGATCTGGTCATTGACTTCGTGGTAAAGCGCATTTACTATAACGTCGGTCAACGCAATTTACCATAAGGAGGGAGTCCATGCCACAGACCGCGGGTCTTCATGTTGATCCATCCGATGAGACGTTCCGACTCGGTCCGATCACGGTGCGCTTCCTGGTCACGGGGGACGATTCGGCGAACAGCGTCGCGGCCTTCGAGCTTCTGGTGCCGGCCGCGGCGCGTCTGGCGGCTCCCGCGCACAGTCACGGCCACTACGAGGAGACGACTTACGGCATCTCCGGCGTTCTGACCTGGACGGTGGATGGATCGCCCATCGAGGTCGGGCCGGGGCAGGCGCTCTGCATTCCGCGCGGCGCAGTTCACCGGTTCGACAATAACGGCGATGAGGATGTGAAAGCGCTCTGCCTGATCACACCGGCCGCGATCGGCCCGTCGTTCTTTCGCGAGTCGGCGGAGGTGTTGAATGCGGCGATCGGGGGGCCTCCGGACCGAGCGAAGATGGCGGAGATCATGTTCCGCCATGGCCTCGCTCCGGCCCCGCCGCCTCCGTAGTGTTCTGATTCACAACACTAGGCGTAGGCGAGATCGACACCGTTGCGCGATGACGATGCGCCATGCTTCTTCCAGACATATCGTTGGGGTCATATCGAAGCTCAGAGGGCGGTTGTCATGGAAATCCATCACGGGCCGGGTCGTTCGATCCGGCCAGGGCCTTTTCCCCAAAGCATTCCGGAGTGATTCATGAAACTCGGGCTGAAGATCGTGGGCTCCATTCTCCTGCTCGCCGTTCTGCTCGTCGGGGGTGCTTATGGATGGGCCTCGGTCCAGACCAACCGCATCCTGACCGCGAGGTACGAAGCCCATGCGGTGGACTTCCCCATTCCGTTCGCCCTGACCGAGGCCGAGGTTGTGGAACTGGAGCTGGAGACGGACCCGGCGGGCGTGGAGAGCCTCGCCCGGGACCGGGCCATCGAGCGGGGCCGGCATCTGGTGAACGCGCGGTACGCGTGCGCCGATTGCCACGGCGCCAACTTCGGAGGCGGCGTCATGGTGGACGCCTTCCCGATCGGCAGTCTGTTAGGCCCGAATCTCACCGAGGGGGCGGGTAGCCGGACGCTCACCTACTCGGCCGCCGATTGGGATCGGGCCGTGCGTCACGGCATCCTCCCGGACGGCAGGGGATCGGTCATGCCGGCCGAGGACTTCCGCCTGATGTCGGACCAGGAGCTGTCGGACATCGTGACGTACATCCGCTCGTTCCCGCCGGTGGACAACACCGTCCCGGCGCCGGCGTTCGGACCGCTCGGGAAGATCCTTGTCGCCACCGGCCAGCTTCCGCTGTCGGTTTCCCACATCGATTCGCATCATTCGCCGCACCTGGTCATTCCGCCCGTGGCGGAGGCGACCGTGGCCTTCGGGGCGCACCTCGCCGCGACGTGCACGGGTTGTCACGGCGGCAACCTGGCGGGTGGACCGATTGCGGGCGGTGACCCGAGCTGGCCCGCGGCGAAGAACCTGACGCCGGACCCGTCGGCGCTCGGCTCCTGGACCTACGAGGATTTCGTGACGGCGTTCCGGGGTGGCGCGCGACCGGACGGCACGCCCCTGATCGCGCCGATGACGTTCATCACGCCCTACGCGGAGCGGATGACGGATGTGGAGGTGGAAGCGATCTGGTTGTATCTGCGGTCGTTGCCGCCCGTTGCGAGCGGGGATTGAGGGAGAACGGACCACAAGAGTCACAAAACCACAAAATCGAAGTTCGGCGCGGTCAGGCGAGGAGACAGGGGGTGGGCGCGAGGTGTTGCGCCGCCCCGCACTGCACTTTCTCC
>CAZUVK010000307.1:0-4445 GCA_964623785.1 uncultured Gemmatimonas sp.
TCTCGGTCGGGCCTGTCGATCCGCACACCGCGATGTGGTTGCGGGATGGCGCGCTGCGCGGCGAGATCCCCACGATCGAGCGGATGACGTACGATCCGCGCGTCTTCCCCTATCGCTGGGGCCAGGCGCTGTGGGCGTACGTGAGCGGGCGCTGGGGCGACGCGGCGATCGGGCAGATCCTGAAGCTGACCGGACAGGGCGTCCCGTACCCGGTCGCGTTCGAGCGAATCCTCAACATCTCGCTGGAGGAGCTGTCGGGCGACTGGCACGCGGCGATCCGGCGCGCCTACCTGCCACTGCTCGCCGAAAGGCCGGAGGCGCGCGAGGTCGCGGACGCGCTCATCACCGGTGAGCGTCGCGGTGGCAGGATCAACCTGGCTCCCGTCCTCTCACCGGACGGGCAGTGGGTCGTGTTCCTCTCCGAGCTGGACAACCTGGACGTGGAGGTCCATCTCGCGGACGCCGAGACGGGTGAGGTCATCCGGCGGCTCCAGCGCGGCACGGCGTTCGACCCGCACTTCGGGAGCCTGCGCTACATCAGCTCCGCCGGCACCTGGTCGCCGGACAACCAGCAGTTCGCCTTCTCCGCGCTTCGCCAGGGCCGCGACGTGATTGCGTTTGTGGACGTGAGCCGGGGCAGCCGCATCAAGGAACTGCCGATTCCCGGTGTCGACGAGATCAGCAATCCTTCGTGGTCGCCCGACGGGCGGACGATCGCCTTCTCGGGCCTCGTCGGCGGCATTTCGAACCTCTACGTGGTGGATGTCGAGACCGGAGAGTTCACGCAGCTGACGAACGACCGGCACGCCGTGCTCCACCCGACCTACTCCCCGGACGGGACACGGATCGCATTCTCGACCGACATGGGGCCCGAGACGGACTTCACCGAGCTGAAGTACGGGCCGTACCGGCTCGCGGTCATCGACGTCGCCACGCGCGAGATCTCGCTCGTCCCCGGTCTGAGCGGCCCGAAGAACATCAACCCGCAGTGGACGGAGGATGGGACCGGGCTCTTCTACATCTCGAACCAGACGGGGATCCCGAACATCTTCCGGGTGGAGATCGAGTCCGGGGATGTCTATCAGATCACCGATCTGTTCACGGGTGTGAGCGGGATCACGGACGTGAGCCCGGCGCTGACCGTGTCCCGAACCGGGAATCGGTTGCTCTTCACCGAGTACGCGGCCAACGGGTACGACATCTACTCGATCACCGATCGGGATCGGCTCGCCGGCACGCTGGTGCCACTCCTGCCGCCGGATTCCGTGGATGCGGCCGTACGCACCGCCGGCCTGCTGCCTCCGGTCCCACGGCCACCCGAGGCGGCGTTCAACCGGGTCGCGCGGATGCTGGACAACTACTCGACCGGCTTGCCTCCGATGGGTGAGGTTGCAAGCTGGGAGATCGCACCGTACCGCCCCCGGCTGGAGCTGGACTACCTGGGGCAGCCTCAGGTCGGGGTCGCGATCGGCGGCGGTGCATACGGGTCGAATGGGCTATACGGCGGGATCTTCGGGCTGTTCAGTGACATTCTGGCGCGTCACCAGGTCTTCGCCGCGATCCAGGCGCAGGGGGAGCTGGACGAGATCGGGTTCGCCGCGCAGTACATGAACATGCGCGAACGCTGGGTGTTCGGCGGATCGGCGCAGCGGATCCCGCTGGTCTACGGGGGATACAGCGAGTACTTCGAGGATCCCGACAGGTACGTTCTGTCCCTCGCGCGATACCGGTTCTTCGACTCGAGCATTCAGGGGTTCGCCCAGTATCCCTTCTCGCTCGTGCAGCGAGCCGAGTTCAGCGCGGGCATCCGCCGGGTCGCTCGCGATATCCGCCTGTTCGAGGACGTCTACACACTGGACGATTTCGGGAACATCATCTCAGGGCAGCGGCGGGACCGAGAGATCGACGGTGTGAGCCTGAACTTCTTCGAAACGACGGCGGCGCTGGTATACGACAACTCGCTGGTTGGCTACACCTCGCCATTCGCCGGACAGCGGTACCGGTTCCAGGTATCCCCGACATTCGGGCAGCTGAGGTTCGTGCAGGCGCTCGCCGACTACCGGCGATACCTGTACATGGCGCCGTTCACACTCGCGGTGCGCGGATACCATAGTGGACGGTACGGCCCGGATTCGGACGCGGTCGCCGATGACCAGCGGGTGTTCGCGGATGCGTACCTCGGTCAGCCGTGGTACGTGCGCGGCTACACCAATGTGTACAGCAGCTGTCGGTCCTCCAGCAACCTGGACAGCCCCGACTGCGCGTTGCTCCAGAATCTCCTGGGAAGCCGGATCGGGGTCGCGAACGTCGAGCTACGGTTCCCGTTGATCCGGCAGCTGGTTCTGGGGAGTTCGATCGGCTTCCCGCCAATCGAAGGATTCGTATTCGGGGATGCCGGTATCGTGTGGGACAGCCAGAGCTCGCCGATCTTCCAGCCCGGTATTCCTTCGAACTCCGACGAGCGTGGAATCATCTCGAGCGCCGGCGTGGGAGCGCGAGTGAACCTGCTGGGGATCATCATCATGGAGGTGGACTACCTGCGGGCTTTCGCGCGCGACGACAACGGGTGGCGCTGGACGTTCAACTTCGTCCCGGGCTTCTGATCTGGACAGTCGCCGGCACGGTCGCTAGAATACCGCGATCTTATCGGTAACCGGGCGGATCTCGCCCACAACGCTTCGGGATGATGGCTGATCCGAACACGCAGCTTGAGCAGGACCCGCACGCGCCCGACTACACGACCGGGGAGATGATCCTGTGGCTGGTGGGAATCCTTGCGATCCCGCTCGTTCCGATCCTGATGGTGTGGTTCCTGACTCCCTGGAGCGGGATGTAGGAAGGGTTCATGGGAGGGGTGAGAGTGATCCCAACCAATCCTTCTCGCGGCGACATAGCGCCATCCACGACTGATCGCCCCCTCTGAGCAGGGGGCGATTCTATTCCAGGCCGTATTCCTTGATCTTCTGCCAGAGCGTTGTCCGCCCCATCCCGAGGATGGCCGCGGCGCGTGTACGGTTTCCGTCGGCCTCGTCGAGCGCCTTCGCGATCGCGGCGCGTTCCTCGTCTGGATCGGGTGCCTGGTACCGGCGAGCGGAATCGGGGGGACGGTCCCCGACCGTCCCGGGCACGGCAGCGGCATCAGGCTCCTCATCTTCCTCGCGGTCTCGAACCTCCGGCGGCAGGTGCCATGGCTGGATTCGGGTGCCGTCACACACGATCGCAGCGTGCTCGATCGCCGCGATCAGCTCGCGCACGTTGCCGGGCCAGTCATACGATTCAAGCAGCTCGAGGGTCTCGTCCGAGAACCCGTTGATACGGCGGGCGGGGTCGGTGACCTTCGCGTTCCAGGCGGATAGCGCCCCACCGGCGAGCGCGGGAATGTCTCCGGGTCGCTCGCGGAGTTCGGGGATGGGGATCTGGAAGACCTTGAGCCGAAAATAGAGATCCGCGCGGAATCGCCCCTCCTCCACCATCGTCTCGAGATCCGCGTGCGTGGCGGCGATCACCCGGACATCGACCGCCAAGGACTTCGTGGTGCCGACCCGCGTGACCTCGCGTTCCTGGAGCACGCGCAGAAGCTTCGCCTGCATCCCGCCGCTGATATCGCCGATCTCGTCGAGGAAGAGAGTCCCTCCGCTCGCCTCCTCGAAGAGACCGCGCCGATCCGAGATTGCGCCGGTGAAGGCACCGCGCGCGTGACCGAAGAGCTCTGATTCGAGAACCCCTTCAGCCAGCGCTGAGCAATTGACGGCCACGAAAGGCCGGTTCCGACGGGGACTTTCGGCGTGGATCGCGCGCGCGACCAGTTCCTTGCCTGTCCCGGTCGCACCCCGAATGAGCACCGTGGACTCGGTCCGGGCGACCCGCTCGATCGAGCGGAGCACCTGGCGTATCTCGGCGCTGCCCCCGACGATCGCGGACGCGCCCGTGCCGAGGACCGGCGCGCGGCGCGCCAGAATCACCCGGATCTTCGACCGGAGGGCCTGGTTGTCGCAGGGCTTGGTGATGTAGTCATCGGCGCCGAGCTTGAGCGCCTGCACCGCCGTATCCACGGTGGCGTAGCCGGTCAGCATCAGCACCGGTATCGCGTTCCCCACCCTCCGGATCTCTTCGAGAACGGACAGCCCGGATCTGCCGGCCATCTTCAGGTCGAGGAGGACGAGCTCGAAATCGCCGTCGTCCAGGCGTTCAAGGCCTTCGTCGCCGCCCGCGGCGGACTCCACCTCGTAACCGTCGTCCGTGAGGAGCGCGCTCGTCCCGACGCGGAAGGCGCGGTCGTCGTCGATGATCAGGATTCTCGGCCGTTCGGCCGGGTGGTTCGGCATCGATCGTCAGCTCTTCAGGCTCTGGCCACGGTCCGCGGATCCGCGCTTCCGTTCTCCGCGGTTTCCGGGACGCGTTTCGTGGTCCGCCTTCCGCGCGAGACCCTGGGGATGCATCCGGAA
>CAZUVK010000308.1:0-4420 GCA_964623785.1 uncultured Gemmatimonas sp.
GGCCGCCGCGGAGAAGATCATGTCCGCGAGGCCGGCCCCGTCGGCGGCGCGCCGCTCGATGAGCCGGCGCTCCTCGTATCGTGCGACGATCCCTGGCTCGAATCCGAGTTGGTGTTCCCATCCCAGCGGTTCAGGGAAGCCGGTCAGCGCGTGAATCAGCTTCTGGAACTCCTCCCCGAGCGAGGGCGGACCGGTGACGCCGAGTTCCAGGCGGAGGGAGCGCGAGGCGCGCGGTGACACGCGACGAGCGTCGGCCGCCGCGTAGAGCCAGCCCGCGTAGGGCCGCTCGTCCGGAAGCTCGACCGGCGTTCGGATCTCGGGAGTGTAGATCTTCTGCCCGATCTCAAACCGTGTCTGAAGGCATCGGCCACCCGCCTCCGGAGCGGCCGCGCAAGCCGGGATGTCATCGAAGAGCCGTCCCCAGACGGGCGCATCATTTCGCTCGGTCGCGATCCACGCCCCGTTCGAGTACTCCCGATCGGAGATCGCCTTTCCGGGGATGAAATACATGAAGGCGTCGTTCTCGAACGCCAGCTCGATCGATGGCCGCCTGGCCTTTTCGCCCGCTTCCTGCGCCCGGGCCGGTGCGGCGAACAGGGACGCGGCCAGGGCCAGTACCATCATCCCCCGAACCGCGGATCCCACCCCGCCTTCGCGGTTCGCCGCGGCACTGCATACGTCTACTTGCGGAACCAACTTGCGCACCTCGATTGCTTCCGATCGCCGAAGTTGTGGAAACGATACCGATTTACCGATGACCCGACCTTGACGCCACCCCCGGATTCGATTCCGGGACGCTCGACGTGGCCTTGATCGAGGCTCCAACCACCGCTATCATTCCGGTTGAGAGGGGCAATATGCCTTCTTTCTCGCCAGCCCACGAGTGCCCGCCAGATCACCTGGCAATCCACCGAGAGGACACCCCGTTGTTCGCACTTGCAAGGTCGATCACGTTAACGATTCTAACCGTGCTGGCTGTTGCCGGGGCGGTGGATCGGTTCGTGACGGCGGAGCCGGGGGCGAGTCTCGGACAGACGGACGGGTGGGCTCGGTCATCCAGCTCCGGGACCGGTCAGTCGATTGGCTCGCTCGATCTCCCCGAGCAGTTTGCGGCGCCACGCCTGGGGCAGCGGCTTGCGCCAACGCGAGATCCGGGTGACACGCGCCGTCTCGAGTCCGTGCTTCCCGGCATGGACTCCATCGTCTCCAGGCCGAGCCGTTCGGTCTCGTTCGCGACCCTCGGAATTGGGTCGCAGCCCGCTCATGGCTTCGCCCACGACGGTCTCCTGTTGCGGGCCGGTTCCCTCTCGTCGTTCTCCACCAGTGTTCCCCCGCCGCACCAACAAGGATAGACCCCTGGCCGCCGACTGATCCGCGCGGCCGCAAGTCTATTTCTTGACCGACTCACGCGTCCCCATCGGGACGCGCGTGAGTTGCTCGCGCACTCGCACGCTTAACAGGATGACGAGGGGCGTCTGCCGCAAACGCGTCGCAGCCGCCGGCTATGGGGTCCACCCCCCCGCCGGCCGCGTCTTCGCGCGCGATTGACGGACGCATCGTCTCCGGGACTCGCCTTCCCGGTTCCAACCCCTGGAGGGGGCACACCAATGTTCAACAAGCTGATTGCTTCCGGTCCGCAGAAGCGGAGGAGCTGGACACCCGGCGCGATGACCACATCCATCGCGATCCACGCCCTGCTCCTGGTGGGGGCTGTATACGCGTCGGTCGCCGCGCCCGTGGAGGAACGTGCGATCGAGGAGGAAGTGACGTTCCTGGAAGTGGAGGAGATCGAGGAGCGTCAGCCTGAGCCTCCCCCGCCCCCACCCGAGGCGCCGCCGCCAGTCGCCGTCCCACCTCCGCCCCAGGGCTTCCAGGAGCTGATTCCACCGCTCGACCTGCCGGACGTGATTCCGGACGTCGATCTGTCGCATCTCGCGGTGGATGCAGCCGACTTCTCCGGCGTCGGAATCGCCGGTGGAATCGCCGCGGGCGTGGAGGACGGAACTCCGCAGAACACGGCTGTAGACAGCACCTTCGTGTACGAGGTCGCCGTGCTGGATTCACGGCCGGCGCTGTCGAACGCGAGCCAGGTGCAGCGCACGCTTGCCCGTCTCTACCCGCGTATGATGCTCAGTGCGGGAATTGAGGGGACCGTACAGGTCCGCTTCGTCGTCCAGTCGGACGGCACGGTCGACCCGGGGTCCGTGGAGGTAACCTCCACGACCAACGAGCAGTTTTCGAGCGCGACGGTACGAGCGATCGAAGATTTCCGCTTCGTGCCCGGCCGCTACCGCGGCCAGAACGTCCACGTCCTGATCGAGATGCCGATTCAGTGGCGGGTCGGATCCTGATCGAAGCCGAAATCTGACGGCGTTCGATACACACGCAATCACTTCATACGCAAGGGTACTCCGATGCAGATGTCGCTGACTGAACTCTGGGGACACATGGGCTGGTTCGCCCGTGGAATCGTGTTCACACTGATCATCATGAGCATGATTTCGCTGTCCGTGGCGGTGGCGAAATGGCTGCGATTCCGGCGGATGACGCACGCGACCCGTCATTTCGCGCCGGAATTCTCGGCCGCCCTCAACGGCGGCAATGTGGCCGAAGCGGTGGCCGTGACGGAATCACACGACAAGTCCCACGTGGCCCGGGTACTCGGGGAATCCCTGCGTGAGGTTGCACCGCTGCTGAGCGACGCGCGGATGGCGGGCGCGGCGATCAACTCAGCCGAACGATCGATCGAGCGCGAGCAGATCCTCCTCGCGAACGAACTCAAGTCGGGGCTTGGCCTTCTCGCGACGGTCGGGGCGACCGCGCCGTTCGTCGGGCTGTTGGGCACCACGATGGGCATCGTGAACGCCTTCACGGGTATGGCGACCCTCGGCGGCGGTCTCGAGGCCATTTCCGCCGGGATCGCGGAGGCGCTCATCACTACCGCGATCGGTCTCCTGGTCGCGATTCCGGCCGTCTGGCTCTACAACTACTTCACGAACCGCCTCGACACGCTCTTCTCCGAACTCGCGTACGCGGGCCGGGAGCTGATCGACTGGATGATGATCCGGGAATCTCGCAGGTCCGGTTCAGTACCCGTGGCGGGTGACTGATCATGTCCATGTCGACTGGTGGCGGATTCGGCGGGTCCGCCCTCCCCAAGATTGCCGGTCTCGATTCCGACGTGAACGGGGACATCAACGTGACGCCGATGGTCGACGTCATGCTCGTGCTGCTGATCATCTTCATGGTGATCACGCCGGCGCTCGCGGGCTACGTCGCCGATCTGCCCGATGCCGTCACATCCGTCCCCGAGCGGGACGAGCGGGTGACCCTCGGGATCGATGTGAACGGTCGGTACTACCTCGATGAACGGCCTCAGCCCGTCGCGCCGGCGGACCTGTCCGGCCGTCTCTCGACGATGTACGCGAGCCGGCCCGACGACCACGTCCTCTACCTGAAGGCCGACCATGGCGTCTCGTACTCCGTGGTCCTGACCGCCGTCGATGCGGCGCGTGTGGCCGGGGTGCGGCGCATCGGGTTCATCACCGAGACGCCCGCCGGGTCCACCGTCCAGCTCCAGGAGTAACCGATGGCAATGAACGTGGGCGGGAGCAAGTCGGGACCGAGTTCCGACATCAACATGACCCCGATGATCGACATCCTGCTCGTGCTGTTGATCATCTTCATGGTGGTCCAGCAGGGGCTCCAGCGCGGACTCAGCGTGCAGGTTCCGCCGATCGAGGAAAGCAGTTCCGCGCAGGCGATCGATCAGATCGTTCTGGAGGTTCTGCCCGGCGGCAACTTCCTGCTCAACCAGCAGCCACTCGACCAGTCGAGCCTGCAGTCCAGGATCGCGGAGGTCTTTGATCCGCGGCCGCGAAAGGTGATCTTCGTGCAGGGCGCTGAGGATGCCACCTATGGTGAGGTCGCATGGGCTGTGGATGTCGTACGCGCGGCGGGCGTCGAGGTGGTGGGTCTGGTGCCTCGGAGTTGATCATCCCTGGGTTATCGGCCCCGTGGAGCCGCGAGGCTCCGCGGGTTCGGGGTGCAATCCGTCTTTGAAGAAAGCCCGGACCCCCGCCTTTGCAAGGCGAGGGTCCGGGCTTTCTTTCCGCAATGGAGCGTGGGGGGCTCGAACCCCCGACCCCCGCCTTGCAAAGGCGGTGCTCTCCCAGCTGAGCTAACGCCCCGGAATACAAGGCGTTATACTAGCCAATCTCGAGTCTCGGGTCAATCCACGGGCCTCTCTCGGGGTTCGACTCCGCACCCGCCTCGCGCGCGACGCCGACGCGAAAACCGTCGGCGTCCGCGAAAGGTCGCTTGACACGCCCGACCCATGCCGGGATATTCGACCATGTATCGATTCCGGGTGTTCCGCCACGATCCCTACCTGGGCATGTCATCGACGCGTCGTTGCTGT
>CAZUVK010000309.1:0-4388 GCA_964623785.1 uncultured Gemmatimonas sp.
TCCACTCGTCTTCATCGGAAGGCGCCTCGGTCGGCCAGTGTCCGGTGATCATCTCGTAGAGGAGTGCGCCGAGTCCATAGACGTCGGTGGCCGCAGTGAGCGGTTCGCGCAGCACCTGTTCGGGCGCCATGTACGGGGCTGTCCCAAGGCGGTCAGCGGGCCTGCGGAGGTCGATCTTCCGCACGACGTCGAAGTCCACGAGGATCGGGATGCCCTCGCGGAGAAGAACGTTGCCCGGCTTGAGATCGCGGTAGAGGTAGCCCTGCCGATGGAGGTAGTGCACGGCCGCGCCCACATGCATCGTCGCCCGGATTGCGTCGGGAACGTGCAGTCGGCGCCGGGGCAGTGACTCGAGCACCTCGAAGAGGGATGGGCCGGAGAGGTACTCGAGAAGGAGAAAGGCGCGCCCATCCTCCTCCCCGTCGCCGTAGAACCGAACGATGTTGGGATGTGCGAGTCGCTTCAGGACTTTCACCTCTCGCCGGAACGAGGCCGGCGTCTCGTCTTCGTCCCCGAGAGCCTCCTGGGCCACGACCTTCCCGGTAAGAGCGCACCAGTGGTCCTGGCTCCATACCTGATACAGCTCGGTGACCCGGCCGCGGGCGAGATGGCCGATGATGGTCAGTTCTCCGAGTCGGTCACCGACGGCAAGCGAGAAATCGGCCCTCGGGCGGACGGGGTCGTGCGTCCACCGGCGAGCGGCGGCGAGGCCCTGGTAGAGCGGTCGCGAAACACCGGAGTCTGGCATTCGGGGTCAGGGCGAGGAGAAAGGAGGTTTTCCCTGAGTCGCGGTTCTTGCAACCCGCGTACCGATCTTATCGACACGGGCGGCGACGATCCGGGCGGGAACCCCCCCGGATCGGAGAGGGTAGCTATGCACATGCCGCATCGGCCAATCAAAGGATCCGCGATGTATCCGAAGATCTCCATTCCCGTGCTTGTCGTGCTACTCCTTCTGGCGCCGCGAGTGGTCTCGGCTCAGCAGTGGCAGCCCGCTACCCGACAGATGCCGGCGATGCCGCAGATGTCGGAGCTTTCGGGAGACTGGCTGAGTTCGCGGGCCGCCTGGTTCAGCGGTGTCGCCGAGGTATCGGGCGTCCAGCCCGGTACACTGCGCGCGGTCGGCGAACCGCGACGGGGCGCGTCGGAGACCCAGGTCGTTCGCTTCAACAACGGGCCCGTACCGGTGGTCGTCTGGCAGGATCGCAATGGTGACGGAACGGCCGACATCATCGAAATCTACCGGAGCGGCGGCGTCGTGCTTCAGGTGATCGACGCCGACTACGACGGCCAGGCGAACGTGGTGCGCGTCTACGACTCCAGTGGTCGGCTCTCCAGCGAGAACCGCCTGTAGTGCTGTGCGTCTGAAGTCCCGAGGCGGGACTTCAGACGCAGGACGCTGGCGCCAGTCAATGGGAACCGGGCGGCGGCGACGCGCGCCGAACTTGTCGATCGCTTCGAGAGTGGTTTTCCCTGAATGCCCGGCCCCGTGAGTTGCCGCCGCTCTCCGCAAAAAGATGTATCGCCCGCGTCTCCGGCCTGGCAACGCCAATCTCCAGGAGGCGCGGTTCCGGAAGCGGGAAGCAGTCCAACCCCGATCGTTGTCCATCAACGTCGCGACCCCGGCGTGAATCACAGGCCCGAGGTCCGATCATCCCTACCGAATCCGTTCGATACGAGCAGCCATGTTTGTACGTGACAACATGAAGCGGGAAGTGATCACGGTATCACCCGATGACACGCTCGCGACCGCGCTGAAGCTCACTCGACAGCACCGGATCCGGCATCTCCCGGTCGTCCTGCCCAATGGCGACCTTGCGGGGATCCTCTCTGACCGTGACATCCGGCTCGCGATGCCGTCACCACTGACGACACCCGACGCGGAGCGAGCGGATTACCTGGAGCGAACGCCGATCGCGGGGATCATGAGCCGGAAGGTAATCACGGTCGGCGGAGACGAGACGGTCGAGGACGCGGCGAAGCTCCTCTACTCGCACCGAATCGGGTCGCTGCCCGTCGTCGACGCCTCAAACCGGATCTGTGGGATCCTGACGGAGACCGACATCCTCCACGCGTTCGTCCGGCTGCTCGGCGTGTCCCAACCATCCTCCCGGATCGAGGTGCGGCTGCTCGACAAACCGGGGGCCCTGGGTCGGGCGCTGGTCGTCGTGAGCGAAGCGGGGTTGAACATCGCAAGCCTGATCGTCCCTCCGACCCCGGTCGATGGCAAAAAGACGGCGGTGATGCACATCGCAACGATCGACCCGCGCGAGGCGATCGAGGCCCTCGAGAGCGCGGGATTCGAAGTCGGCTGGCCTTCGCTCGAGCGCGATCTTCGCAAGCTCGAGGTCTCCGCATGAGATCGGCGATCGTCTGGGATCGATCTTTCACCACCTACCAGTTCCGCGCCGATCACCCTTTCAACCCTAAACGTCTCGAGCTGGCGATCTCGCTCATCGAGGCGATGGGCCTGGTCGACGATGAACAATACCTGATTGTCCCGCCGCGCATGGCGACGGACGAAGAACTGCTCCGGGTCCACTCCCCTGACTACATCAACGCCGTGCGGCGGCTGAGCGCGCCGGGCGCGGACGCGTCGGATGCGGAGCAGTGGGGACTCGGGACCGAGGACAACCCCGTCTTCCCAGGAATGCATGATGCGACGGCGCGGGTCGTCGGCGGGACGCTCAGGGCGGCTGAACTGGTGATGTCGGGCGAGGTCGATCGCGCGTTCGCGATCGCTGGCGGACTGCACCACGCACACGCCAACCGCGCCTCCGGGTTCTGTGTCTACAACGACCTCGCGGCGGCGATCGCCTGGATACGCGAGGCATACGGCGCGCGAGTCCTCTACATCGACTATGACGCGCACCATGGGGACGGAGTCCAGGGGATCTTCTACGCGAACCCGAACGTGCTTACGCTCTCTCTCCACGAGTCTGGCCGGTACCTCTTCCCCTGCACCGGCTTCGTGGATGAGCTCGGGGACGGAGACGGCTTTGGCTACTCATGGAACCTGCCGATGGAGCCGCAGACCGAAGACGACTCCTGGATCGGGACCTACCGCGACGCGCTGAGGGAGGTAACCGAGGCGTTCCGCCCGGAGATCATCGTACTGCAGAGCGGCTGCGACGCACACGTCCTCGACCCGCTTTCACACCTGCGTTGCAGCACACGCCTGTTCGAGGAGACAGTCCGGGTCACCGCGGACGCCGCCGATGAGTTCTGCAACGGCCGGCTCATCGTGACGGGGGGCGGGGGATACGCCGTATGGCGGGTCGTCCCGCGCGCGTGGACGCTCGTCTGGGCTGCCCTGAGCCGCCAGATGGTTGGGGACGCCATCCCGCGGGAATGGATCGAACGGTGGCAGGGGGAGAGCCCCTGCCTGCTTCCCGAGCGCCTTCGGGACGCCGCGGAGTCGTTCCCGCCGGTACCACCCACGCGCCGCGCGGAGATCGAAGCCACGAACCGGCGCACGCTGGAAACCCTGAGCCGCGACGCGCTTCCCCTCATTCGCGGGTGGGGTCTGGGATTCTGACGATGGACGCACCCACCGGACTGGTAGCGCCCGCCTCGCGAACGCATCTCGACAAGGACCGCGTGCCGTTCGACGTGCGCGAGGCGATATCGGTCGATCACGAGTCGTTGCGGGCGTTCTATGAGGGGTTCGAGCCGAAGCGCGGCGCGCAGGGGCTCCCACCCGCGGAACCGGACCGGATCCAGGGCTGGCTCCGTACGATCCTGGCGACCGGGCTTCACCTCGTGGCGCTTCGGGACGGGGAGTTGATCGGGCACGCGTTCGTCGTACCCACGAAATGGGACGGGATCGGGGAGTATGCGGTCTTCCTGCGCGAGGACATGCGTGGTCGGGGCGTGGGAACCGAGCTGAACCGCGCCGCGGTCGAGGCGGCGAGGCGATCAGGGTGGGCCGGCCTGTGGCTCACGGTGGAGCCGCGGAACCGGCCGGCGATCCGTTCCTATGAGAAGGCGGGTTTCCGGTTCATCCCCGAAACGGTCTATTCCATGGAGGCCGAAATGCGGATGGACCTGCGGTAGTCACGCGCCGCGGCGTCCACGAAGGGTGGCGAGTTGAAAACCGAGAGGGAGGACAAATGCGCGGGAGATTGTCGTGGGCGGCGCTGGTGGTGGTCGCGGGATGCTCGCTGGGCCGCGGAGCGCCTCTCTCCCCGCCGGGGGATATGGCCGTCGAGACACCCCAGGTCGTCGTTCTCGCGGTGCCCGAACTTCCTGTCTCCAACGCCTATCGTCAGGCGATCGCGGCCGGAACGCGATCGGAGGATGGGGCACCGGGCGCGTCCGCGTGGCGAAATACGGCCTCCTACCGGATCGAAGCCGAACTCGATCCTGAAACCGCGATGCTGCGCGGG
>CAZUVK010000310.1:0-454 GCA_964623785.1 uncultured Gemmatimonas sp.
ATCTCGACCGGCGGCACCGACTCCCCCGCCATGGCCCGCGCCACGAGCGAAAGGAAGTCGGGTCGGCGAGACACCATCTCGGGCGGAATCCCCTCGGCCTTCGGCCCGAGCGCGAAGATCCGCCGCGCGGCCGGGTTCGACCGGCGGAGCAGTCCGGTCGGACTCATCGCCAGCACGCCCTCGGACATCGAATCGATCAGCGTCTGCATCTCCGCTCGCTCGCCTTCGAGCTGTGTCAGGCGCTTCTGCGACTGGTCAGCGAGCGCGTTCAGCGCGGCGCCGAGGTCGCCGACGTCGTTGTCGCGGATACCGGTCACGCGTCGCGACAGATCGCCGGAGCTCAGGACCCGCGCCACCTCCACCGTGTGCCGCAGCGGCCGCGTGACGAACACGCTGAACCCGAGCGAGAAGAGCGCGGCCAGGACGAGCGCGATGCCACCCAGCGTGAATACCC
>CAZUVK010000310.1:464-4357 GCA_964623785.1 uncultured Gemmatimonas sp.
GCCAGACCCTGTCGGCCGGCACCGAGGCGGGCACGGACAGCGCCGTCGCCATCGTCACGCCCAGGACTTCCGGGCAGGAGCGGTTCCTGCGCATCGCCGTGCCCGTCGGCATGCTCGTCCTCGCCATCGCGGCGTGGCAGATCTACGTCGTCACCTCGGGCGTGCCGCGCTACATCCTGCCCAGCCCGGTCGATGTCGCGACCGCGAGATACAGATACTCCGCCCCGAGCGTGGTGCTGAAACGAACCCCCCGACCGGCGCCGCCGGTGATCGCTCCCTGGACTTCGGGCCGGCTCCCGTAGTCGCCCGAGGCGGGCCGGTCCGCGTCGAGCAGGGCGGACTCACCGATCGCGACCCCATCCGGCGTGATGATCGTGATCCGGCGCCCACTCAGCGCGCCGAGCAGTTCCGCGATGGAGTCGACCGGCGCCCCCCGAAGGTTCTCGAACGCCTCGCGCGCCAGGTTCAGCTCACGGGCGAGGTCGTCCTCGACGGTCCGCAGAAGATCCGCCCGGAGAATGGCCCCGGCCCCGATGCTGATCGCGATCGTGAGCGCCCCGACCAGGATCAGGTAGGAGAGGAAGAGTTGCTGATCGACCCGGAGTCTCACGGCCGGTCAGGTGGGCGGGTCGACGCGGAATCGATAGCCGAAGCCGCGGACGGTCTCGATCCAGTCGGCGGCGTCGCCCGCCTTGAGCCGTAGTCGCTGGACGTGCATGTCCACGGTCCGGGTCGCGATCCGGGCGGTAACCTCCCAGACCGCCTCGAGCAGTTGCCGGCGCGACTGCACACGGCCGCGCCGCTCCATCAGCACCTGGAGCAGCCGGAACTCCGTGGGCGTCAGGTCCATTTCCTTGCCATCGACGGCCGCGACCATGCCATCCACGTCTACCACGAACGGCCCGATCCGCAACAGCTTGCCACCGCCCTGCGCCGGCGGCTCCTGTCGAACGCGCCGCAGAACCGCGCCCACGCGCAGCACGATCTCCTGCGGCGAGAACGGCTTGGAGACGTAGTCGTCCGCACCCTGCCGGAAGCCTTCGATCCGATCGACTTCCTCTCTCTTCGCGGTGAGGAGGATGACCGGCACATTCCGCCACGCCTTCTGCTGGCGGATCTCGCGAAGCACTTCGAGGCCGGAGAGGCCCGGGAGCATCAGGTCGAGAAGCACCAGGTCGGGGACATCCACCTCCATCGCCTTGAGCGCTTCATGGCCGGTCGCGGCGGTCCGGACACGGTACGACTCGCGGGCGAGGTGGTACGCGAGCAGAGCGGAGATATCCGGTTCGTCGTCAACAACAAGAATGTGTGCGTTCGTCATCTCGATAGTTGGGAGCGGGCCCGCCGGAATGGAACATGTATATCACCGCGACCGGAGAGACACCACGACCATCCGGCAACGGGTGGGTGCCGCGATGGCGTGCCACCCCCGCCGCCGGCCACCTCGCGCTCGCGTGCCGAGACTCGATCGTTACCCGTACGTTACCGGATCGTTATCCACGAGGCCATCTTTCCGCCTCGCAACGCAATAGCTTTGGCGCAACCGGACATCAGGGGAAGACGTGACCGACAGGCTGGACAATATACCGGAGGATTCGACAGTCGCGTTCCCCCTGCGGCTGGCCGCGATGGATGTCGGATCGAACGCGATTCGTTACTCGCTCGCGGAGTTCGCGGACGTCTCGCGGCGGGTGGAGCTGGAGAGCCAGCGATTCGCGGTGCGCCTCGGCCAGGATGCGTTCACGACGCGCGTGCTCAGCCCGCCTGTGCTCGACGCGGCGGTGGGCGCGGCGGTTCGGTTCCGGCAACGGCTGGACGACCTGGGAATCGTCGGATACCGGGCGGTCGCCACGCGTGCGGTGCGCGAGAGCCGGAACGGCGGCGAACTCGTCGACCGCGTGCGGCGAGAGAGCGGGATCCATCTCGAAACGATCACGGGCGGCGAGGAGGCGCGCCTCGTCTGGCTGGCGGTTCGGCGGAGCGTGCCGCTGGAGGACGCCTCGTGGCTGCTCGCGGACCTCGGCGGCGGTAGCATCGAGCTGTCGAGGATCGACGAATCGGGGATTCGCTCGAGCGACAGTCACCCGCTCGGCACGGTCCGCCTCCTCGCCGACCTGTCGTCCGAGACCCGGGACCCGGCGGAATTCCGGAGCCTGCTCGAGCGGTACCTCGCCAGGCTCCAGGTCCCCGAGGGAGACGAGCGGAAGGTCGCCGGGACGATCATCACGGGCGGCAATGCCGAAGCCCTCTCGGACATCGCGGGCGCGCGGCCGAACCCTGCGGGCGTCCGGGAGATGTGCGCCGAAGACCTGCGGCGCGCGCTCGAGCGACTCGCGCATATGACGGTGTCGGAGCGCGTGCGTGAACTCGGCCTCCGCGACGACCGCGCGGACGTCATCCTCCCCGCCGCCGTGGTCTTCGATCGGGTCGTCAAGCTCGTCGAGTCCGACCGTATCCTCATTCCGAGGGTCGGCGTGAAGGACGGCCTGCTGATCGACCTCGCCGAGAGCTTCGGCGAACACGTGGCGCACGAGGGTGAGCTGGACCGTACGGTCACGGCGGCGGCACTCAGTATCGGCCGGCGATATCGGTTCGAGGAATCGCACGCGCTGCACGTCCGCGACCTCTCGCTCACGCTCTTCGACCAGCTCGCCTGGTTGCACGAGCTCGGTGAGACGCACAGGCGACAGCTTCAGGCGGCGGCCCTGCTCCACGACATCGGCCGGTTCGTCTCCGAGCGAAAGCACCACAAGCACTCGGCGTACCTGATCTCGAACTCGGAACTGCCGGGACTGTCACAGGATGAGACCCTGATCGTCGCCCTGATCGCCCGCTACCACCGCAGGTCCGAACCGCGCGACGACCATGAGGGATTCCGCGACCTTTCGCAGGACGACCAGAAGGCGGTCAGGAAACTCGCGGGCATCCTTCGAATCGCCGACGCGCTCGACCACGAGCACCGGCAGCATGTGCGGTCGGTCGTCGTGAAACATGAGGACGACAGGATCGTCCTCATGCTCGGGACCGAGGGGGATACGTCCCTCGAAAGCTGGGCCGTGGAGAAGAAGTCCTCGTTATTCGAGCGCACGTTCTCCACTTCGTTGCGCCTGGAGTGATGTACGGGCCGCGCGGGCGGCCGACCTATCCACCGAAATCGCAACCGGCAAGGATGTCACCACGGAGGTCCGCGCGAGCGGACGATCATCCTCGAATGAGTTCCACGAGAAAGACCAGGAAGTCGCGAACCGAGCCCGCGCTGGACCCGGCCACGGTTCACCCCGAACACGCCGAACCGGCGCCGCCGAACCGCGACGGGTCGAACGGGGGTTCGCCACGGTCCGTCGTCCCCCGGCCGGTTCCGAAGAACGCGACCCTCGACCATCCATCGCTCTACTTCAACGCCGAGCTGGGCTGGCTCGACTTCAACTGGCGCGTGCTGCACCAGGCGCGCGACCCGCGGATTCCGCTGCTCGAGCGAGTGAAGTTCCTCGCTATCACCAGCGGCAACCTGGACGAGTTCTACCAGAAGCGGGTCGGCGGCCTGAAGCGGCAGAAGGCCGCTGGCGTGATCCGGCTCTCGCACGACGGCCGGACGCCGGATGAGCAGCTCATCCTCATCACGCGGGCGGCGCTCGAGATGCAGGCCGAGATCACCGGCACCTGGGAGACCGGTCTCAAGCCGCTCCTCGCCGAGGGCACGGAGGACTTGCTCTTCGACGCCGCCACCGCCCACTGGCGCACGGCGCACCCGCTGAAAATGCACGGGGGCGACTGGGGCTGGGTACATGGCGAAGTTGCGGTGCTGCGGGAGCCTGTCCAGTCGATTCCGCCCATCGATGACTACGAAGAGGTGCGCTCGGGCACGGCGCGCGGCTCACGCCGCAGCAGGATCA
>CAZUVK010000311.1:0-4336 GCA_964623785.1 uncultured Gemmatimonas sp.
CGAAGACTCAGTAATTCCTGAGCCTCCGGTGTCTCATAACTATTGACAGGTTCCGCTGATCGAAATGGACGGCTGCGGAATCTATAATCCCTAGCAGAATTGCAGGATGGGAAAGACGGTCGAGTCGATCACTGACGATCTGCGAGCGTTCATCGCGGAACAGCGCGTGTTCTTCGTCGCCTCCGCACCGCTCGCGGCGGATGGACATGTGAACCTCTCGCCAAAGGGCCTCGACTGCTTTCGGGTGCTCTCGCCGACCCGCGTCGCCTACCTGGACCTCACGGGAAGCGGCAACGAGACCGCCGCGCACCTCCTGGAGAACGGTCGGATCACCTTTCTCTTCTGCGCCTTCGACGGGCGGCCGCTAATCCTGCGGCTCTACGGCGAGGGCCGGGTGATCCCGCTGGATTCGGAAGAGTGGGATGGCCTCGCCGACCTCTTTCCAGCCTATCCCGGACGCCGTCAGATCATCGTCGCCGAGATCTCGCGCGTGCAGACCTCATGCGGCTTCGCCGTTCCGTTGATGGACTTCCACGGTGACCGCGACACGCTCATCCGCTGGGCGGAGGCGAAAGGGGATGAACTGCCCGCGTACCGAGCGGCAAAGAACTCCATGAGCATCGACGGACTGCCAGCGTCCATCGAGCCAGCGCCGCACCCAAGCTGATCATCACCTACGTGTAGCGCGACCAGGCAATTGCCCGAGGACGACTTGGCGTTCCACCCTCCCATGTGCGTACAAATCCCCCGGGAAGCCACGGGAAGGGCAGCGGCCGAAGCCACCCACCCTCCCCCTCGCGCACGACCCGGTGAAACCCCCTCAGCCCATCACAACGGCTTCTGCCCCTGGACGATCGACGGCACCTCGTTCACGATCGCCGGAGACGTGGTCGTACCATTCCCGAGCTGCCCGACATCGTTCCGCCCCCAGCACCAGGTCGTGAGCCGGTCAACGGAGATCGCGCAGGTGTACGACGCCGAACCCGTCGCCACGTTCGCCGCGCTGATGTCCGCGACCTTGATGTTGCCACCCGCCCGAACAGGGACGTTGCTGCCGTTCAGGAGCGTGAGGCCGAGCTGGCCGTTACCATTTCCGCCCCAGCAATATGGCTCATCGGACGTGGTGACGGCGCAGGTGTGAACGAACCCTGCCGCGATGGAGCGGAAGTTGTAGCCGCCCGTCACGAGAGCCGGGGTCGAAGTACTGTTCGTGTTCCCGTTGCCGAGCCGGCCGCCGTTCGCGCCCCAGCAGTAGCCCTGGCCCGCGTTGGTGAGGCCGCAGGTGTGGTACTGCCCCGCGCTGACCTGCTTGAACCCGTGGCCGCCGGCCACGGTGACCGGGGCGAGCGAGTAGGTGTTCCCGTGGGAAATCGGCCGGCCATCGCCGAGGTTGCCGAGGCCGTCATACCCCCAGCAGTACGCCGGGCCGGTCACGGCGATGCCGCAGGTGTATTCGGACCCGCCGGAGATGCTCGCGAACGTCAGCGCCGGCGCGGCGGGAACCGGCGTCGCACTCGAAGTGCGCTGCCCGTTGCCCAGCTCGCCCGACCCGTTCGCGCCCCAGCAGAAGACCTTCCCGACCGTCGTCAGGCCGCACATATGGCCGGCGCCAGCCGCCATCTGCTTGAAGGTGTGGCCGCCCGCGACCGCGACCGGCATGTAGCTCTGGCCCGGGTTCGAAGCGCCGGTCCCGAGCGCGCCCCAGCCGTTGTATCCCCAACAGTACCCCTTGCCTTCCATCGTCACGCCGCACGTCGTCGAGCCGTACGTCTCCAGCTGAACGAACCGGTGCCCGCCCGGCACCTTCACGGGAACGGAGCTGAACGAGTGTTCTCCCAGCGTCGGAACGCCGATCCGGCCCTGGTTCCCGTTCAGACCCCAGCACCAGGCGATCCCGCCGCTGGCGACGTTGCAGGCGTGCATCGAGCCCGTGCTCAGCGAACGGTACTTGATCACGACCACGCGGCTGGCGGTCCCGCTCTTCCCCTCGCTGGTGGCCGTAATCGTCACCGTCCCGCGGTCGACGCCCGTGAGCACGCCAGTCGCCGGATCGATCGTCGCGACCGCCGGGTTCGAGCTGCTCCAGATGACCTCTCTCCCGGTCAGGACCTCCTCGCCCGCGTCGCGCAGGATCGCCGCCATCGCCTGCGTCTGGTACGCCTCGATCGTGTCGAGCGCCATGACGACCTCGACCGTCTCCACCGGAGCCGCGACCAGGATCGTGGCGGTTCCCGACTTGCCCTCACTCGTCGCCGTAATCGTCGCCGTACCGCCCGACACCGCGGTCACCTTCCCGTTGCCCTCAACCGTCGCGACCGCCTCGTTCGACGTCGTCCACGAAACCGCACGACCCGTCAGCAGCCGGCCGGCCGCGTCGACCGTGCTCGCGTTCAGCGTCCTGCTCTGCCCGACCGGCAACACGGAAGCCCCCGGCGTGATCTGCACACCGGCCACCGGCGCGGGCTGCCCATCACCAGGCGAGGTCGGAGGGGTCGTATCCTCGGAACAACCGGCCAGCAGAAGCGCGCAACAGAGCGCGGCATGAAGCGGGAACTTGCGGGTCATAAGCGTCTCCTCCATCGTCGGCCCGAACCGGATCGCTCCGGGAGCCCTGGTCAATTTTTCGTCATCAATCCGACGCCCCATGCGTCGCGAAGGAGAATACCGGCGCCCCTCCTCCCCGCGAATGGGGAATCCGACCCGGGTCACCCCACCCATCCCACTCATCCCGTCCATCCCGTCCCCATCCCGTCTGGCGGCCCCGCTCGCCGTGGGCCATCTTCAACACCGACTCGACCACTGGCTTGCGTTTTGCCGCGGACTCTCGCGACATCGCACGGCCACGAAGACATCCCGTATTCGCTCCGAGCCGACCGCTCCACGATGCACAATCTGATTGCCGTCATCATGGGCGGCGGCGCGGGCACGCGGCTCTTCCCGCTCACCAGCGACCGCGCCAAACCCGCCGTGCCGCTCGCGGGCAAGTACCGGCTCGTTGACGTCCCCATCTCCAACTGCATCAACTCGGGGATCCGCGAGATCTTCGTCCTGACGCAGTACAATTCCGCGAGCCTCAACAACCATATCGCGAGATCGTACGTCTTCGACCGGTTCCGCGGCGGGTTCGTGACGATACTGGCCGCCGAGCAGACGGCCGTCTCGGAGGCGTGGTACCAGGGCACCGCCGACGCCGTCCGCCAGTCGATGCTCCACATCCGCGGCCACCCGCACGACCGGATCATCATCCTCTCGGGCGACCAGCTCTATTCGATGGATTACCGGCTGATGCTCGCGCACCACGAGGAGAGCGGGGCCGAGATCACCATAGCCGCCACGCCGGTCGTCGCCGAAGACGCGCCGGGCTTCGGCATCCTGAAGACCGACGAAGCGTCACGGATCACCGAGTTCTACGAGAAGCCGCGCCTGACCGAGCTGGAAGGCAAGGAGAGCCCCGTCACCGGGGACCTGGAGGCGGAAGGCCGGGTCTACCTGGCGTCGATGGGTATCTACATCTTCAATGCGGACGTACTCCGCTCGGTGCTCGACGCCAACCCGACCCATCACGACTTCGGCAAGCAGATCATCCCCGGCGCCATCCGGGATCGCCTCGTCCACGCGTACCCGTTCAAGGGCTACTGGAACGACATCGGCACGGTGCGATCGTTCTTCGAAACCAACATCATGCTCGCCCAGCCGAAACCGCCGTTCAACCTGTACGACCCGGCGATGCCCCTCTACACGAACGCCCGGATGCTGCCACCGGCGAAGATCACGCGAACGAAGATCGAGAACGCGATCGTGGGCGAGGGGAGCGTGATCGTCGACAGCGAGATCTCGGACTCGGTGATCGGGATCCGGTCGTACATTGGACGGGGCACCCGCCTGCACCGCACGGTGCTGATGGGCGCGGACTACTACGGGTGGCAGAACCCCCAGGTCCGCTTCCCCGCGCAGGGGCCGGAGCGGCCGGGCATCGATGAGGGAACGACGGTGGAGGAGGCGATCGTCGACCGGAACGCCTCGATCGGCAAGGGGTGCATGATCACCAACGTGAACGGAGTCCAGGACGGCCAGGGCCCCGGATTCTACATCCGCGACGGCGTCGTCGTGATCCTCAAGAACGCCGAGATTGCCGACGGCACCATCATCTGACCCGCGGTTCTCCGACCCGATGCGCATCGCCATTCTCACGAACGAATACCCGCCGCACATCTACGGCGGCGCCGGCGTCCACGTCGAGTACCTCTCGCGCGAACTGGCGCGCCTGGACGGCGGGACGAATTCGGTGGATGTCCTCTGTTTCGGCGACCAGCGCGATCCCGATGGCCGTCCCCGG
>CAZUVK010000312.1:0-4315 GCA_964623785.1 uncultured Gemmatimonas sp.
CAGAGCCCGGGCCAAATGGAAGGAAATCGAAAGGACGAGGTGAAGTTCGAACAGTTGGCGCTCGCGCCGCAGCTATTGCGAGCGGTGGAGGAGTTGGGATTCAGTACCGCGACACCGATTCAGACGATGGCGATCCCCGAGGCACTCGCGGGGAAGGACGTGATGGGAAGGGCGCAGACGGGGACGGGCAAGACGGCGGCGTTCATGCTGCCGACGCTGCAGCGGTTACGGGGGGGCGACGGGTTGAGGGCGCTGGTACTCTGCCCCACGCGGGAACTCGCGATCCAGGTCGCGGAAGCCACCCGGGAGTACGCGAAGTACATCGACTCGTGGATCGGCGTTCTCTACGGTGGAACCTCCGTCCAGAAGGACATCAGGGATCTCCGGGCGGGATACGACGTGCTCGTCGCCACGCCCGGCCGGCTCATCGACCATCTGGAACGCGGTAACGTCAGCCTCGCTGAAGTCGAGGTGCTGATCCTCGACGAGGCCGACCGGATGCTCGACATGGGCTTCCGTCCGCAGATTAACCAGATCCTCAAGCATTGCCCGAAGAACCGCCAGACGCTGTTCTTCTCCGCGACGCTGCCCAACGAAGTGAAGTCGTTGGCGTACGACAGCCTGCGCGATCCCGTCACCGTCGAAGCGGCGCCGCAGGCGACGACCGCGGAGGGCGTGGAGCAGTTCGTCTACCCGGTGGATGGCCGCCGAAAGGCGTCGCTGCTCATCGAGTTGCTCAAGCGGCCGGGGATGGACTCCGTAATCGTGTTCACCCGGACCAAGTTCGGGGCGGACAAGCTCATCGGCCAGCTCCAGCAGGCGGGCGTGGAGTCTGCGGTGATGCACGGCGACCGGGCGATGAAGGACCGGGTGCGCGCGCTGGATGCGTTCCGTGACCGCGAGGTCCGGGTGCTCGTCGCGACCGACGTGGCGCAGCGCGGGCTGGATGTCGAGGGCATCTCGCACGTCGTCAACTTCGATGTACCGCAGGATCCCGACAGCTACGTGCACCGTGTCGGGCGAACCGCGCGGGCGGGCCAGACCGGTGAGGCGATCACCTTCATGTCGCCCGGAGAGATCGGCGACCTGCGAGCGATCGAGCACCACATCGGGCGCGCGTTGCCCAAGGTCGAGCTGGACGGCTACGGGTTCGGGCTCGCGACCCCCGAGGGCGAGGCTCCCGCGGCCCCGCGAAAGGCGGCAAAGGGCGGGCGACGCATGGGCTCGCGCTCGGGCGCGCAACTCTCCCCGGAGGAGCTGGAGAAACTGCTGCGGGTCGGTTGACGTACGGGTTGGTGGAGCGAGCGGCCAGCGCCGTCCGCTCGGTCAGCCGAATACCGGCCACCTTCGGGATTTCCACCACGGTCAGCCAATGAGCCAGATCGCGATGGTATCGAGTCGGGCGCGGGCACTGGCGGCTTCGGTCGCCGCGATGCTCGCGCTGGCATTCGCGTCCGCGGGTACCGCGCAGGCGCAGGGCGTGCTCGCCGAGGCGCCGGCGTCGACGCGGGCAGCCGGGCCGGGGACCGTCTACGTCGTTCCGGTCACGGGCGTGGTGGAGATGGGGCTCGCGCCGTTCATCGAGCGGTCGATCGCCGAGGCCGCGGCGGCCGGTGCGCGGGCGGTCATTCTGGACGTGGACACCCCGGGCGGCCGCATCGACGCCGCCGAGCAGATCGCCGACGCGATCGCGGACTCGCCGATCCCCGTCTACACGTACGTCAACCGGCGGGCGCTCTCGGCCGGGGCCCTGATCGCGCTCGCGACCCACGGCATCTACATGCGGCCGGGCTCGACGCTCGGGGCGGCCACGCCCGTGACCGGCGACGGGCAGAGGGCGAGCGAGAAGATCGTCAGCGCGATGCGGTCGACGTTCCGGTCGCTCGCGGAGGCGCGCGGCCTGGATACGAACGTCGCCGAGGCGATGGTTGACGAGAACGTCGACGTTCCGGGCATCAGCGACGCGGGCCAGCTCCTCACGTTGAGTACGGAGGAAGCCGTACGCCTCGGATACGCCGAGACGGTGGATGACTTCGATGGGCTCCTCACCGCGCTCGGCATGCCGGGCGCCGTGATCGTGCAGACGCAGGCGAACTGGGCCGAGCGAGTGGTGCGGTTCCTCACGAACCCGCTCGTCGCGCCTTTCCTGCTGTCTCTCGGTTTCCTGGGGCTCCTGATCGAGATCAAGACCCCGGCGTTCGGCCTCGCGGGGCTGGCTGGGCTCACCTCGCTGAGTCTCTTCTTCGGCAGCCACTTCATCATCGGCCTTGCGGGCTGGGAAGTGGCGTTGTTGCTTGGTCTCGGAGTCATTCTCCTGCTGGTCGAGCTGTTGGTGATCCCGGGGTTCGGCGTTGCCGGAATCCTGGGTGCACTCGCAATAGGCGTGAGCATCTTCCTCAGTCTCGTCGGACGAATCCCTGGCAGTGGTGACATCTTGATCGCACTCTGGATACTTGGCTTCTCCGCCGTGATCGTGGGCTTCGCCGGATGGCAGTTGATCCGCCGGCTCCCCGAAGACCGGCGCGCCCAGAATCTTCTGCAGAAAGCCGAGCTCACACACGAACTCGGGTATTCCTCGGCTGAGCGACGAGCCGACCTCGTCGGTCGGGAGGGGATCGCCGTCACCGACCTCCGGCCCGCGGGAACAATCGCGGTCGACGGTGAACGAATCGACGCGGTGTCCGAGGGCCCATGGGTCCAGCGAGGCACGCAGGTCCGGATCGTACGCGCCGAAGGCTATCGCCACGTGGTCACTCCGGTTTAAGAACCGTGGTGTGCCGTGAATCCGGAGACTCCTGATTCACGGCACCAGATCACACCGTCCGCATCGTTCGCGGCCCCGCTTTTCGGCGGGCCAGGCCGGTCGATGCGCCATCAAACCCAAGCCGACAGGGACCCCCGACCATGGAACCAATTCTATACAGCAGTACCATCGTGATCTTCGTCATCGCCGCGATTCTGCTCTTCGTCGTGGCGCGGTTCATTCCGCTGGGCCTGTGGATCACGGCATTCGCGTCAGGCGTGCGGCTCTCGTTCCTGAACCTGTTCGGAATGCGCTTCCGCCGCGTCGACCCCAGGTCGATCGTGCTTCCGCTCATCGCGGCGACGAAGGCGGGCCTGCATATCGACGTGAACGCGCTCGAGGGTCACTACCTCGCCGGCGGTAACGTCAGCAGGGTCGTCGCGGCGCTCATCTCGGCCGACAAAGCCAATATCGACCTCGGGTTCCAGCAAGCCGCGGCGATCGATCTCGCCGGCCGGGACGTCAAGGAAGCGGTGGAGACTTCGGTCAACCCGAAGGTGATCAACACGCCGCGAGTCGCCGCAATGGCAAAGGATGGCATTCAGCTGATCGCGGTCGCCCGGGTCACGGTGCGCGCCAACATCAACCGGCTGGTCGGTGGCGCCGGCGAGGAGACGATCCTGGCGCGAGTCGGCGAGGGCATCGTTTCCACGATCGGCTCCAGCACGGGCCACAAGGCGGTTCTCGCGAATCCGGACATCATCTCGAAGGCGGTGCTGAACAAGGGCCTCGACGCGGGCACCGCGTACGAGATCCTGTCGATCGACATCGCCGACGTGGACGTGGGCGAGAACATCGGCGCCGAGCTGCAGACGGACCAGGCGGAGGCCGACAAGAAGATCGCGCAGGCGAAGGCGGAGGAGCGCCGCGCGATGGCGGTCGCGGTCGAGCAGGAGAACCGCGCGCGCGTCGAGGAGATGCGAGCGAAGGTCGTCGAGGCGGAGGCGGAAGTGCCCCGCGCGATGGCTGAAGCGTTCCGCATGGGGAACCTCGGCATCATGGACTATGCTCGGTACCGCAACCTCCAGAGCGATACGGAGATGCGTTCGGCGATCGCGGCCCCCGCGAACGGCGGCGACGGGCACGGAGCCTGACCATGGATTGGTTTACGATCCTGATGATCATCCTCTTCTTCGTCGCCCCCGTGATCCAGCAGATCATGGAGGCGAGGAAGAAGAACGAGGCGGGGACGGGCGAGCCGCCAGAGATCGGCGGGGAGCAATCTCGGCGGATCGAGCTTCCAGCGCCCGTCAGCACGGAGGTCGGCCGCCCGCGTCCGTCAGGTCAGCAACCGGCGTGGTCCGACGGGTGGAACGCCTGGCCGGGCACCGAGCCCGCGGAAGGAGACGGCCCGGCCGAGGAGGGATGGCGCGTGGCGGTCGAGCGACCCGAGCCGGCAAGGCCGCGGACCCACGAGGTGCCATCGCGCGAGGCTCCCGAGTACATCCTCCGCGATCGGCCGGTGGAGACCTTCGAGCCGCGTGAGCGCCGCCCGGTCCCCGCCCCGCAGCG
>CAZUVK010000313.1:0-4292 GCA_964623785.1 uncultured Gemmatimonas sp.
TCCGAACTTCTGGAAGATGATCTCGTGAAACGCGGCCGGAATCCCCGTCCCGTTGTCGCGAACCGTGAACCGCGCTCCCCCGGACTCCGGTACCACGGTGGCCGCGAGCTCGATCGCGACATCGTTGCCGGCGTGCCTCAGTGCGTTCCCGATCAGGTTCGAGAAGACCCGCCGGAGCAGGTGCGGATCCGCCTGGATCGTGGTCGACGGCCCATCGAGAACCGAGATCGAAGAGCCGCGCTGTTCAACCCGGACCCGCCACTCCCGCGCCCCGGAGTCGACGAGCTCCGCCGCGTCCACGTCACGAACGCTCAACGTGACGAACGAGTCCTCCAGTCTCGTGAGCTCGAGGAGGTCGTCCATGAGTTGGAGCGATTCCCCACCCCGTTGCATCCCATCGGAAAGCAGCTTCTCGAGCTGCGGCGAGATCGCTCCGAGGTCCCCTTCGACAGCCATCTCCAGCGTTCCGAGGATGGCGGTCAGCGGCGATTTGAGATCGTGGACGATCATCCGCATCAGGTCGTCCTTGAGGCGTTCGAGCGCCTGGAGCCGGCGATAGGACTGCTCGAGTTCGTCGCGCGCGGCCTTGAGGCGGAGGAGCGACCGGACGCGGGCGAGAAGGATCGGACGGTTGAACGGCTTGGTAAGGAAATCGTCGCCACCGGCCTCGATCGCGCGCAGCTTGTCCTCGGTCTCCGAGAGGGCGGTGACGAAGACGATGGGAATACGGGCGGTCGCGTCGTCTTCCTTGAGCCGGGCACACACCTCGAAGCCGTTGATGCCCGGCATCATGATGTCGAGGAGGATGAGGTCAGGCAGCCGTTCGCGCGCGATCTCCAGGGCGGCCGGCCCGTTGAAGGCCTGGTCCACCCGATATCCCATCGCCGCCAGCAGATCACAGAGTGGCTCGACGTTGAGCGGATTGTCGTCGACGACCAGGATGAGCGGGGCGGCGACGGCTGGGTCGCTCACCGCCCGAGGACCCTCACTGAGGCACCGAATCTCCAGAAGGACTCGTCGAGACCGTCGGCACCGCCCCGGTTGCCGAACTCGAAGAACGCGTTCGGCCGAACCCCGCCGCCCGCCAGGTCGACGCCGGCGCCGAGCGAGATCGCGCGCTCCGTCAATGAGTCCGTGGAATCGTCATTCCATCGGAAAGGCAGCTTCGCCGTGCGCGCACCGAGGCGAACGGCGAGCGGCATGTCGCCGATCCGCACCCCGTCCCACTCGGCGCCCACGTTGGCGGACCAGGTGTCGCCCGCGCCACCGCCACCCACCAGGTCACCGTCGACGCTGGACCAGCCCGTCCAGTCGGCACCGACGACGACGAGGAGGTTCGTGCCCAGCCGGCCACTCGCGCCGACCTGAAGGGTGATCGGGAGATCGTACTCCTCGCGCGTGGCGACGCTGTCGTCCGGCTCGGCCGTAAGGCTGCCACCCAGCGTAATCGATCCGGCGACTCCACTGTCGGAGGTCGGCGACCAGTGGGCACCCGCCGTGAGCCCGGTGCCTTTGAAGTTCCATGTCGCGAGGCAGCAGGCGGGGCGGGGTTCGCCCGGGAAGGCACGGCCGAGCAGCCGCTCGACAGCCCCCCTGTAAACATCCAGGCCGACGCCAACACTGACGTTCCCGCGAACCTGCCCGGCCACGCCGAGCCGGAGCCGCGAAACCCCTCCATCCGAGTCCCACCAGTCGCGGACCGGCACGGTGTCGGGCGTGAGGACGAGCGTGTCATTCTCGATGATCCGCCAGTTCTGATCGAGGTACGACCCGAAGCCGATCTGGAACGCAACCCGCTCGCCCGCCGGGATCGCCGCGAGCACGAGCGGGAACCGCACCGTTTCGCCGCTGAACGATCCGCCCGGGGAGTCCGCGGAGAAGTTGGTGAACTCGTACCCGAGCACGATGGTTGGCGCCAGCAGGCCCACGGCGGCCGCTGGACTGGCCCAGACGACATCGGGTTCAGGCAGGCCGAGCGCGGCGCCGCCGAGGGCCCGCCCGCGCGCATCCAGCGGATGAATGGGAAAGCCCAGCCCGCGCGTGGAAAGGATCGACTGCGCCCCCGCTTCGGTCGCGGGCGCGATCGCGAGGCCGAGCGCAAACAGCAGCGCCGTAATTCTCAGGCCCGCACTCATGGCAGCTCCGGCGTCTGACGTAATGTATAGATGAAGCGAAGCCGCGGACTCAGCGAGAACCAGGCATAGGAAAACTGCGATGCCCGGGGTTCAACCGAGAGCGCGAGCCCGAAGTCCAGGTCTCCACTGGCGAGCGCCTGCGAAACGGGGCCGGTGATGATGAAGCTCACTGGCACGCTTCCGCCCGGCGCGAACCGATCAGGCGGGATCAGCGCCGCGCTCACCACGGGACCTAGCGGCGCCTGCACGCCGAGTTCCGGCTCGAACAGTTGCCTCGCGAGGACCGTGTAGGGGCCCAGCGGACGGAAACCGCCCGTCACCGGCGCCGGATCGACCACCAGGTCCACCCGGTTGAGCACGATGTCCGTGGCCGCGACCATCGGACACGAATCATCCGGACACCCTGGGAACATGTCGGGAAGCATCATCTGCAGCAGGCTCCGGTCGGATGTGATTCCCCCCGCGGAGAGAAGGTCCGGCAGCGGAGGCGGACCCTCGGAGATGATGAACGCCTGGTGCACCGGCGCGACGTTGCGCGTCTGCACCGAGTCCGGGGCCGCGACCGGAACCAGCGAGAGCTGGATGGTCAGCGGGCGGATCTGGGTCCGGACGTTCGGATCCTCGACGGTCACCAGGAAGCTGGGGTTCTCCACGGCCGCGATCATTTCCACGGACCCGGGTCCCAGCACCCATACGAGGGAATCGCCCGCCGCGGTCGTGTCCGATCGCTCCCAGCCCGCGACCGCCAGAAGCTCGCCGCGCGTGCCCCCCGGCTCCTGCCACGGGACGTTCGTCGGGCTGGTCGAGGCGTGCGTCCACGTCGCCGTCGAGTCCCACGCCTGCGTGACCATCCAGAGGTAGAAGTTCGCGGCCGGCGCCGAAGTCACGCTGTCGAGGACGACCGTCCGGATCTCGGCGTCAACCCACTGGAACGCGCCCTCATCCGAGCCAGGAACGACAACGGTGTCGGGGAACGTGGCGAACTCCGCCAGGACGTGCGCGTCCAGAACTCCGTCGAACTGGTTTGCGATGACGAGGTCGCTCGAGTCGAAGATGTCCGTGTCGCCGCGCAACGCAAACGCGCTCGTCAGGAACTCGGACGTGCCGAGCACGTATTCGATCGTGACCGGCTCGAGGCCGGGCGGGAACCTGCCGGAATCGACGATCGTCGGGAGTCGATCCGAACACCCGGTGGCGGTCGTCAGACCGATTCCGAGCGCCAGGGCCAGGCCGAAGCGACCGCGGGATATCCTTCTCATCAATCGATGGTTTCCGGTTCGGTGGGGCGCTTGCTCGGCGCGGCCGCGGGCGCGGTGGCGCCGGGAATCGTGTTACTAGCGACGAGGGGGACCGCGTGTTCCCCATCGAGGTAGACGCGTGGGAGGCGGCCCGAGAGACGGGTGAGGATTTCGTATGATATCGTTCCGCAACGCTCAGCCACCTCGTCCACCGTGATCTCCTCCCCCCCGTCCGTGCCAATGACGGTCGCCACGTCGCCGCGTCGCGCGTCGGGCACACCGCTGAGATCGACTGTCGTCATGTCCATCGAGATACGCCCGATGATCGGAACGCGTTTGCCTCGAACGATCACCATCCCGCCCCCGGCCGCGAGGGCACGCGGGAGGCCGTCACCGTACCCCAGCGCGATCGTGCCCCACGTCTCATGGCCCGTGGCGGTGTAGGTCGCGCCGTATCCGGCCGTCGAACCGGGTTCGGCCTGACGAACGAGCACGACGCGGGCCTTGAGCGACGCGACGGCCGCCGGGCTGGTTCCCGGCCCGGCGCGGCCGCCGTACAGAAAGATGCCGGGCCGTGCAAGAACACAGCCGAACCCTCCCCTCCGCATGGTCGCCGCGCTGTTGGCAACGTACTCGAGGGGCGGAGGGTCGATCGTCGGCAGATCGGCGAGCGCGGCGAGCCACCGATCCCACTGGGCGTCGGTCGAGCTGAGGTCGGGTTCGTCAGCGGAGTGGAAGTGGGTGAAGGTACCCTCCCACCGCAGCGCATCGCCCGCGGCCTCGACGACGGCCGTTCCCCACACCGCCGCCTCGCGCCATGGGAACCCGGCGCGCCCCATTCCCGTGTCGACCTCGACATGGAACGGCAAGCGACGGCCGATCTCACCCGCGATCCGGGCGAGTTGGCGGGCCGCGGCGA
>CAZUVK010000314.1:0-1153 GCA_964623785.1 uncultured Gemmatimonas sp.
CGCACGTTCCGCCCGATGAACACCCCCTCGTCCGATGCACCCGCCACCGCATGGATCCGCCTGCGTGGCCACGACCCCGTCGCCGCCGTCGCCGACCTCTCGTACCGCAGCCGCCAGACTCGAATGATGCGCGGCATTCTCACGCTCGTCGGTTGCTGGATCCTCGTGCCGATCGTCTTCTTCGTGCCGCCCCACGTGCCGTGGGCCGCGCTCGCGTTTGGTTCGGGGATCTACCTCGGGTTCAAACAATGGCGGGGGGAATACGTGGTGGAGACTTTCGCCGGCAACTGCCCTCGGTGCGGCTCGCCGCTGAAAATCGCGCCAGGCGCGAAGATCCGGCTGCCGCACACGATTGACTGCTACGAGTGTCATCACGAACCCTTCCTCGAAGTCGCGCAGGGCCAGGGCTGACCGACCGGGGGGCGGTCAGCCGTCGGCCCCGGACGACTCGAGCTCCTGGACCGCGCGGGCAAGTCGGTCGTGTCGGCCTCCGACCCCTCGCACGAGGAACCCGACGATCGCGAAGAGCGCGACGACGAACCCCACATAGACGGGCCAGAACGCCGACAACGTGCGCGGCGGCGGCTCACGCTGCGGCAACCCACCCACGACCTGGGCGGCCGTCGGAGACGCCTGCGTCGCCGGCTCGGCCTGCGCAACGACATCCACGACGGTTGTCGCGATGGCGGTCGACACGAGTTCGACGCTCGGCTGCGCGGCCGAGGCGCCAACCGCGAGAATCAGGATGGACAGCGCGGAATGGATCATCGGACACCTCCGCTCGGGGATGGCTCACGCGACCCATCCTCCCACTTCGCCGCGACGAGATACTCGACCTGACGCTTGAGCCGCTCGTACCCGTACCGGTAGAGCAGCAGGCCGAAGAAGAGAACCGTGAACGCGAGCACCGAAGCCATGATCGTCATGCCGATCTCGAAGTCCGCGGTCGGACCTTCGGGATTCATCATCACCGGCATCGGGTGCTGCGTGCGGAACCAGTAGACGCTCATGTGGATGACCGGCAGGTCCACCGCACCCACGATCGCCACGACCGCCGCGAGGCGCTTCCCCGCTTCGGGATTCTCAGACCAGGATCGCACGATGAAGTACCCGCCCCAGATCAGCGCCAGGAGCAGGCTGAACGAGAGGCGTG
>CAZUVK010000314.1:1163-4283 GCA_964623785.1 uncultured Gemmatimonas sp.
GGGACGCGCGCCTCTCGTTCAGCCTGCTCCTCGCGCTGATCTGGCGCGCGTCCCACACCCACCACGATCCCCAGGCGAGCCGCGCCCAGAGCGGGCCCGCCGCCAGCGTCCCGATCCAGAAGACGAACCCCGTCTCCGCCGCGGAGAGCGCGATCGCGTCGAGCCGGTCATCGCGCAGCATGAGGTAGGCGACCGAGCAGAGCGCCATGATCCCGAACGCGAACTCGCCGAGCCACGCGGTGGGGATGTGGATGTAGTAGATCCTCTGCATGACCCCCATCGTCCGCTCGGTGGGGACCCAGAAGAAGACCATCCAGAGGGCGCCCGCGACGCTGGCGCCGCCAAGCACGGTCAGCGCGGCCGCCCATCGGCGGATCTTCGTGCTCCCGCGAAGGTCGAGTGTGGGATTTGGTTGCATGGAAGGTCGATGCGCCATCCGACGCGTTGGGTTCATTGGCCCCGCCATGGAGCCCGCGGGAAGGTCACCCTCGATTCATCACCACCGCGAGACGACTCTCCCGCCGGGCGCGAAGCCTTGATAACCCCTTGACAATACAACGATGTAGGCCGGGACACCAACCCCCATCCCGAATCGTCCGCCCCGACGGCGCGGAACGGAACCGCCAGGAATCTCGCCGAGCACGCGGAGTTTACCCGCGAGGACGCGGAGAACACGCACCGGGCCCCCGGAGCGATCCCATCATTGATGGAATAAACCCCCTCCATCCCCTTCGCACCCATACAGCACCCAACCCACCCCCTTCGCGCAACTTTGCGCTCTTCGCGTCCTCCGCGGTCCCCCCAGCCGTTGCCCGCCGAAAATCACACCTTCCCCCGCAGATACCCAACCCGCAACTCCTCCGGGAACCGCTCGATCGCGTACCGCAGCATCGTCCTCGGCATTCCCCGATAATGCGCTCTCAGAAACTCCTCCTCCACGCCGCGATCGCGCTTCCCCACCTCGCGCAGCATCCAGCCCACCGCCTTGTGGATCAGGTCATGAGGATCCTGGACGAGCCGTTCCGCGATCCGAAGCGTCGGCCCGAACTGGTCCGCCTTGATCCAGGGATACGTCGCGAGGATAGCGATCCGCCGCTCCCAGAGTACGGCCGACCGCGCGAGCGTCTCCAGCGTCGCCATGGTTCCGGCCTCGCGCGGATCGAGGTGGCCGCCGACGATCCCCGGGGCCGAAGCATCCACCAGGTCCCAGTTGTCGACGTACCTCGTATTGTCCAGATAGGCGCGGAAGATCGCCTCGCGATCCTCGCCCCCGCCCCGCTTGTGGCGATCGACGAGGATGAACAATGCCAGCAGCCGCTCCTCGTGCCAGGGCGAATGCAGAAGCTCCAGCGTATCGTCGAGCCCGAGCTTGCGATGCGCTCGCGCCAGGCTCCTCAGCCGCGGGACGCGGATGCCAAGGAACCTGTCACCCTCGCCGTACCCGCCCGGACCGGTCCGGAAGAAGCCCTGCAGGAAAGCGGCGACCTCCGGGTCCGCCAGGGCATGGAGATCCCGCCGGGCAGCCGCGAGGTCATCCCCCGAAGCCATCCGCGTTGCGGCCCGCTCGCTGTCAGTGGTCATGACCACCGGTCATCTCGGGGTGGGGGCGAGTCGTCGACCTCATGACTCGCAATCGCGATTCGCGCCGCGCCGGCGGGCCGCGCCCGGGCGTCGACAAGGGGAAGAATATTGCGCCGGGCGGGCGCGCGGAATCCTCGCGTCGGATCGCCTGATGTTCTTGATCTGTTCGGTCCCGCTTCCTACCTTGCGGCCTGGGCCCCGCCGGGTCCCGGACCCCCACCGCACACAGGACTCCCGATGTCGCGAGGACGAGGCGATCGCGCTCGATCGATGATCCGGGAGCGACTCGCCTCTCTCGGGATCATCTTCGCCAGTCGGCGCCGAACGGCGATCGCCGCGGCCGCGGTCGGCCTGATCGTGATCGTGGCCCTGATCGTCGTCGCGCGACGGCCCGATGCGATGGTCGCGCCCTTCCCCGCCATTATGGAGGATGTCTCCCGCCTGCCCGAGCTGCCGCCGTCAACCCTCAATGTTCCGATCACCTATGACCTGACTCCGGTGCTGGAGGCGCTCGAACGCGAGGTACCGTCGACCTGGGGCTCCATGTTCGACCGGATCCAGCACCCGACCAACTCCCGCGTTTCGTTCGCCTTCGAGATCGAGCGAAACCGGTTCGACGCGCGGCTGGAGGGGGACACCGCCCGGCTCTCCGCCGTCCTGCGCTATCGCGGCCGCGGCTGGTACGACCCGCCCCTGGCGCCCGAGGTGAGCGCCTCGTGCGGCACGAGCAACGACCGCGACGACCGGCCGCGCGCAGTGGTGGCGATCTCCTCCCCGCTCACCCTCTCGGAGGACTGGACGCTGCGCGGCCGCGCCCGTGTCGATCGCGTCGCCCCGGCGAGCAACAACCAGAGCGACCAGTGTCGGGTGACGGTCTTCGGGATTGACGTGACCGAGCGGGTCATCAACGCCGCCCGCGACGCACTCGAGGACAACACGCATGTCATCGACGAGGCACTCGCCCGGATCGACCTCCGCGGCCGATTCGAACGATACTGGGGAATCATTCGTGAGCCGATCCGCCTCACCGACGACGTGTGGCTCCTCATCAACCCGACCGCCGTCCGGCGCGGCCCCGCGACAGGTGACGGACTGACACTGGAGGCGTCTGTCGGCGTGACCGCCGCGCCCCGGATCATCCTCGGCCCCCGCCCCGTCGTGGACTCGCTTCCACTGCCACCCATCCTGGAGGCCACCGTCGACGATGGCCTGCACATCCTCCTCGACGGGACCGCGCACTACGACGCGGCCAGCCGGCTCCTCCAGCGCGAGATCGGCGGCCAGACGCTCGAGTGGGGCGGCAACATCGTAGAACTCAGGGATATCCGGATCTCCGGGATCGGCGGCGGGCGGCTGGCGCTGGAAGTCGGGTTCGGCGGGACCGCGCGCGGCCGGATCTACCTCGTCGGCACGCCCGTCATCGACCCGGCCACCAACGAAGTCTGGGTCCCTGACCTGGATCTCGACGTCGCCACCCGGCATGTCCTCGTCGGCGGCGCCGTCTGGCTCGCGCACGAGAACCTCGTCAACGCCCTCCGC
>CAZUVK010000315.1:0-1310 GCA_964623785.1 uncultured Gemmatimonas sp.
CCGTCGACGCCCGGTGCTGCTCTGTGTCGGCCGGATGGTGCGCCTCAAGGGAATCGACCGGCTCCTGCGCGCGGCCGCGCGACTTCGCGGGGAAGGGTACGAGTTCTCGCTGGTACTGCTCGGGGATGGCCCCGAGAAGTCCGCATTCGAGGCGCTCGCCCGCGAACTGGACCTGTCCGACGATGTCGAGTTCGCGCCGTCACGGCCCGTCGCGGAGATGCCAGCGGTCTACCGCGCGGCGGATTTCGTCGTCTTCCCCACGCTCAACGATGTCTGGGGGCTGGTGGTCAACGAGGCGTTGTGGTGCGGGACGCCGGTCCTCGCGTCGCGGTTCGCTGGATGCGCGGCGGAACTGCTGCCACCCGACCGTATCTTCGACCCGTTCGATCCCGCCGATCTCGTCCGCGTCCTGCGATCCGCGCTCGATGGCGAGATCGCGGGCGCGGATACCACTCCCCTGAGGACGAGCGCGGACGTGACGGAAACACTGGTGGCGGCGATCGGGCGCGACATCGCGGGCGGGTCGGGATGTAGGTCGCGCTGGTTCACGCGGTCTACCGGCAGCGAGGCGGCGAGGAAGAGGTGTTCCGGGTCGAGTCCGAACTTCTGCGCGCGGGCGGGCACGAGGTCCACGAGTTCGTCGTCGAGAACGAGGCGATGGTGCGGCTCGGCCCGATGCGTCAGGCGGCCGCGACGGTCTGGAATCGGGGGGCGTACCGCGACTTCCGGGACTTCCTGCAAACGTATCGGCCGGACGTCGCGCACTTCCACAACACCTTCCCCTCGCTCTCCCCGGCGGTCTACCACGCGGCCCGGACCGAGGGGGTCCCGGTCGTTCAGACCCTCCACAATTACCGGCTGATCTGCCCAAGCGGGGTCTTCTTCCGGGACGGGCGGGTTTGCGAGGACTGCGCCGGCGCGGTCGTTCCGTGGCCGGCCGTGGCGCACGCGTGCTACCGGGAGAGCCGGGCGGCGTCGGGAGTGGTCGCGGGGATGCTCACGGCGCATCGCCTCCTGGGGACGTGGCGGGGGAAGGTGGACGCGTACGTCGCCCTCACGGAGTTCGCGCGACGGAAATACATCGAGGGCGGATTGCCGGAGGAACGGATTGTCGTCAAGCCGAACTTCGTGCCCGATCCGGGGCCGGCGCAGGCGGGGGGGCTGGGCATCCTGCACCGGAACATGGGCGTGCAGGAGCAGGCGGAGCATGTCCGCCGCGTCAAGCGCTTCGAGTCCGGCACGGTTTACAATCCGATCACCATTCATCCCGACGAAACGCTGGGCGCGGCGCTGGCGCTGATGCGCACGCA
>CAZUVK010000315.1:1320-4283 GCA_964623785.1 uncultured Gemmatimonas sp.
GGCGCCGGATCCGGGGGAGCGGGAGGATTTCGCGCTTTTCGTGGGCCGGCTCTCGGTGGAGAAGGGAGTCGGTACGATGCTGGATGCGTGGCGTGAGCTGCCGGAGGTGCCACTGAAGGTCGTGGGGGATGGGCCGCTGCGCGCGGCTGTCGAGGAGCGACTGGCGGCCGAGGCGCCTGCCGCCCAGGTGGAGCTGCTGGGGCGCAGGGATCACGACGAGATCATCGACCTGATGAGGCGCGCCCGGTTGCTGGTGTTCCCGTCGGAGTGGTACGAGGGCGCGCCGCGGGTGGTGCTCGAGGCGTTCGCGTGCGGGCTCCCCGTCGTCGGCGCGTGGATCGGGGCGATCACGGAAATGCTGGACCCGGGGCGGACGGGGTATGCGTTCGCGCCTGGGGATGCCGGCGATCTCGCGGCGCGGGTGCGGGAGGCGGTGGGCGGCGGGAGGCTCGCCGCGATGGGGGCGGAGGGGCGGCGGGAGTTCGAGGGGAAGTATTCGGCGGAGAGGAATCTGGGGATGCTGGAGGGGATCTACCGGGGGGTTCTCGAGCGGGCCTCGCTCGAAGGCGGAAAGGCAAGTTAGCCACAAAATGGCACAAAACGGCACAGAGGGCACGACAGACCGGGACGCTTCTCGGCACGCGACCGTCATGGGGGATCAGTCCATTCCTTCGCGCTTCCGACGCCGGTCGAGATGCCCACATAAAAGTATACTTTATTGCGGTAACGCCGGCGCAAAAGTATACTTTTTTGCAGGCAAGCCCACAATTTCGCATAATTCGGCGGCGACATGAAAGCAGGCGAACTCGAACAACAGTTGTCGGCTACGAATCTGTGGTGGCGCGACGGCGTTTGGGCGACCCGGGACCGGGATCTCATGCGCGCGGCAGCCGCTCCGTACGTGTACAGGCCACAGGTGCTCGCTGACATCCGGGCGAGCGGCCTATACTTCCTTCTCGGCCCGCGGCGTGTCGGGAAGAGCGTCGAAATCAAGCGCGCGGTAGAAGCTCTGATTTCTCGCGGAACCAATCCCCGCCGCATCTTCCACGCAGCCTGCGATGGGTGGCGCGACGGAGATCTTTACACGCTGGTCAAGTCGGTGGATGCCTTGGCGCCGCCAAGTGAGGGTCCGCGGTACATCTTACTGGATGAGATCACTGGTGTTGCGGGCGACTGGGTGGCCCGGACGAAGTGGTTGCGTGACAACACTTCCCTCGGAGATGACTGCGTCGTCTTGTCCGGGTCGTCTTCCAAGAGGCTGGAGGATGCCACCAAGCACCTGGCCGGGCGACGGGGCAATATTGCGGCCGGCAATCGCACACTCCTGCCCATGAGTTTTCGTGCGTTCTGTGCAGTAACGGGGGTGGAGATACCCGAGATCCGGTTCGTTCACCCCCGGGACCTTCTCGGACGCGACGCCGATTCGGCGATTCAAGATCTGCGAATCTACCTCGACGATCTCGTGCCGGCCTGGGAGCGCTACCTGGAGATTGGCGGGCTGCCGCAGGCGGTCGGGGACTGGCTTACGGACCGTCGGGTCAGCGACGGCTTTTACCAGGCGATCTGGGACGTGGTTCACGGTGACGCCCTGTCTGCCGATGACTGGACCCCGGCGCAGACACAAGCGCTTCTGAACGCGATCAGTATGCGTATAAGCAGCCCCATGAATGTCTCGGACGTCGCGAGGTCGTTGGGTGAGATCAGTCGCGACACCATCAACAATCGGTTGCACAAGCTCGAGCAGAACTACCTGGCCTGGTCGTGTCCCCAGAACGAGGGGAACCGCGCAAAGCTCAACGCTCAGCGCAAATTCTACATGCTCGACCCACTTTATGCGCGGATTGCGGATCACCGAGACGCTGGTCGCCTGCCCGACTACACGCACCTCACCGAGCAGCAGATCGGCGTCGCGCTGTTGCGTGCCCGCGAGGCTGAAGAGCCGGGGGCCATAGCCCGTCAGGACGCGTTGCTTTATTACCGCTCGGCCACCAAGGCCGAGATCGACTTCACGGCTGGCTGGCTTGGCGGCGTACCGTACGAGGGGAAATACACAGAAGGATCCTGGTTGCGAGAAGCACAGACAGCGACAGGAGCGTACGGTCGTTGCGTTCTCGCGACTCGCAACGTCACTGAACGCGTCACGGACGAGAAGCGCGACCTACTCGCCCTCCCCGCTCCTATTCTGGCGCTGTTGATCGATCCTCGACCTGAGACGGAGGCTCATCGCGTGTGAGTCTGGCACCTTCTTCGAATGCGTGGCAGTCACCGCCAGCTCAAGCACCCGACCAAACCGGGTACCGTTACCGTCGCGGGGAAGGCGAGTCTGGATGTTCCGCCGGGTACTCTCAACAGCATTCTCAAACAGGCGGGAATGAGGTAAAGCCCATGCAGTACGTCGTCATTATCGAGAAGAGCGACACGAGTTTCGGTGCATTTGTGCCCGTTCTCCCGGGGTGCGTGGCGGTCGGAGAATCCGACGAGGAGGTGCGACAGCTCATCCGGGAGGCGATCGAGCTTCACCTTGACGGTCTCCGCGAGGATGGCGAGCCGATCCCACCTCCCTCTGTCCGTGTCGAGTACGTCGACGTTCAGAGCGCCGCGTAGCTCCTCTTCGCCCATCCAGCGTCGGCGGCTGACTTCCGGTTGACGACCTTTGCGCTCATGGCGTTCTTCCCGGTCAACCCGACCCCCGTACGCGCCAGCGCCGGGACCAGAGGGTCCGAGCCGACCGGGCCGCCTCAGTCCCGCTTACCAGACGGCGCCGACTGACCACTTGCGCCTGAGCTCCCGCACAACTTCCTCGTGAGGAATAACCCGCCCCGCGTCCACGTCGGCCAACCCGCGTTCAACCTGTTGAACGACATAGAGATGGTATAGCACGTCCTCGAGCGAGCAATCGTCGGGCAATCGATCCAGGATCTCGCGTACGGTTTCCTTTGCTTCCAGGGTTCCCTTCCCGTTGT
>CAZUVK010000316.1:0-2656 GCA_964623785.1 uncultured Gemmatimonas sp.
CGCTAATCGTTATCCGTCATCACGTGCTCTTCCATTCACACCCCGGAGGGCGGCGAGCGACGGACAACGGATAGCGGTGTTGCGTCGGTTTCCTATAAGGAACTCACCACCGATAGTGGGCGAACGCCTTGTTCGCCTCGGCCATGCGGTGAGTATCATCCTTCTTCTTGATCGTCGCGCCCTCGTTGCGGCTCGCGGCGATGAGTTCGGCGGCGAGACGATCCGCCATCGTCTTCTCGCCACGGGCCCGGGAGTACTGGATCAGCCAGCGCATGGCAAGCGCCTGGCGTCGTTCCGGACGAACTTCGATGGGCACCTGATAGGTGGCGCCACCGACCCGCCGCGACTTCACTTCCAGCACTGGCTTGGCGTTGTTCAATGCCTGGCGGAAGGTGCCTTCCCCCGGCTGGCCGGTCTTCTCTTCGATCACCTTCATGGCGTCGTAGAAGATCCGCTCGGCGACGGACTTCTTGCCGTCGTACATGAAGTTGTTGACGAACTTCGTGACCGTTTCCGACCCGTAGATGGGATCCGGAAGTACAGGTCGCTTGACGGCTCGTGATCGGCGACTCATGGCTACTTCTTACCCTTGCCCTTTCCGGCGGCCGCGGCACCCGCCTTCGGCCGCTTGGCGCCATACTTCGACCGGCGCTGACGACGATCACTCACGCCCGAGGCGTCGAGCGTGCCGCGCACGATGTGATAGCGGACGCCCGGCAGATCCTTGACCCGGCCGCCCCGGATGAGAACGATCGAGTGTTCCTGAAGGTTGTGACCTTCACCAGGGATGTATGCCGTGACTTCGAACTGGTTGGTGAGCCTGACGCGCGCCACCTTCCGAAGCGCCGAGTTCGGCTTCTTCGGTGTCGTCGTGTAAACGCGCGTACAAACGCCTCGCTTCTGCGGGTTGCCCCGCATTGCCGGCGACTTGCTCTTGTACGTGACGCTCTTGCGGCCCTTGCGAACCAGCTGATTGATCGTCGGCATCTCTTCCCTTGTACCGTGAAAATTGAGGTGCGGAGAGTGCGCCCGCGGCTCCTCCGTGCCCGTCGTTTGCCGGATCGACGACAGACCGTGAAACGTAAGGGCGCCGTTCGCGGATGTCAAGCCGCCGGGGGCCTGCCGCGATGGGGGCGGGGGACGGTGATCGCGCGGGCAGAACGGTGTTCGGGTGGACCGCTTGATGACGGGAAGCGGCGGGCAGGCGAGTCCGTGCAACGTAAAAGGACGGGACGGCCGATCTGTCGGCCGCCCCGCCCTCCGTCATGCAGGAATGGTACGGTCAGTCGTCGCCAGCGAGCGAGGCCTGTAGCACGCTGGGAGTGAACTGGTCTTGCGCGGGAACCTCGCGACCCGGGAACTCCACGTCCTGGTACCGGAACACACCGGTACCAGCCGGGATGAGGTGACCGATGATGATGTTCTCCTTGAGACCGATGAGGTCATCACGGGCACCGCGGATCGCGGCGTCCGTAAGCACCCGGGTGGTCTCCTGGAACGACGCCGCGCTGATGAAGCTCTGGGTCGTGAGCGATGCCTTGGTGATGCCCAGGAGAAGCGGTTCCGAGTGAGCCGCCTTTCGGCTCGACTGGAGGGCCTTCTCGTTTACCTCCAGGAAGTTCATCCTGTCGATCGTCTCGCCTTCGAGGAACTCGGTTTCGCCCGGATCCGTGATGCGCACCTTCTGGAGCATCTGACGGACGATGACCCCGATGTGCTTGTCGTTGATCTTCACGCCCTGAAGGCGGTAGACCTCCTGGACCTCGTTGAGCAGGTATTCCTGCACGGCGCGGGGCCCCTTGATCCGCAGGACGTCGTGCGGGTTGATCGGACCTTCGCTGAGGCGGTCGCCAGCGCGCACCAGGTCGCCTTCGTGGACGCGGAGGTGCTTGCCGACCGGGATCTCGTACACCCGCTCATTCCCGGACTCGGGGATAATGATCACCTCGCGCTTGCCGCGCTTGATGTCGCCGAAGCGCACCGAACCGTCAACCTCGGTGATGACCGCGGGCTCCTTCGGCCGACGGGCCTCGAAGAGTTCCGCAATCCGGGGAAGACCGCCGGTGATGTCGCGCGTCTTGTAGGCCTCGCGGGCGATCTTGGCGAGCGTATTGCCCGGCGTGACCGTATCGCCATCGCGCACGGTGAGCTGCGCGCCCACCGGCACGATAAACTCGCGCAGCTTCTGTTTCGACTTGGCATCATGGATCTCGATCATCGGGTGCAGCTTCTTGGCCCTGTCCTCGATGATCACGACCTGGCGACGCCCGGTGGACTCGTCCAGTTCCTCGCGCATCGTCTCTTCGTCGACGACGTCGATGAACCGGATGACGCCGCCGAAGTCCGCGACGATTGGCTCGGAGTGCGGATCCCAGCTGAAGAGCAGGTCTCCGAACTTGATCTCCTGGCCGTCCTCGATCGCGATGGTAGCGCCGTACGGCACCGCGAGGCGTGAGCGAACCACGCCGTCGCCGACACGCATGAGGATTTCGCCTTCGCGCGAGGTAACAATCCGGACCCCATCCGGCGTCTCGACCGTGGTGATGCGCTCGAACTCGGCGATGCCTTCGACTTTGCTCCGCCGCTGCGTCTGCGCCGCGATACGGGCCGCGGTACCACCGATGTGGAAGGTCCGCAGGGTAAGCTGCGTACCCGG
>CAZUVK010000316.1:2666-4257 GCA_964623785.1 uncultured Gemmatimonas sp.
CTCGCGGCGCAGTCGATCGGTGAGCCGCGAGGATGCCCACCGCCTCGCCGATGTCGACCATTTCCATGGTCGCGAGGTTTCGGCCGTAGCACTGCTGGCAGAGGCCGCGCCGGCTCTCGCAGGTGAGAACGGAGCGGACCTTCACCATCTGGATGCCGCTGTCCTCGATTACGTCGGCGTCGTCCTCGTCGAAGAGCTCGCCCGCCTTAAGGAGGATTTCGCCGTCGATTGGATCGACCACGTCATCGAGCGCCACCAGACCGACGACCCGGTCCTTGAGCGGCTCGACCACGTCCTCACCCTCTTTCAGCGCGCTCAATTCGAGGCCCAGGACGGTACCGCAATCGATCTCACTGATGGTGACGTCCTGCGCGACGTCGACGAGACGGCGCGTGAGGTAGCCGGCGTCGGCCGTCTTGAGCGCCGTGTCGGCCAGGCCCTTTCGGGCACCGTGCGTCGAGATGAAGTACTCGAGTACCGAGAGGCCTTCCCGGAAGTTTGACTTGATCGGGCTCTCGATGATCTCACCGATGCCGCCGGTGAGCTTCTTCTGTGGCTTGGCCATCAGGCCGCGCATCCCGGCGAGCTGCCTCATCTGGTCACGCGAACCGCGGGCGCCGGAGTTCATCATCATGAACACCGGGTTGAAGCCGTCGCGCGACTTGCCCAGCCGGCTGACCATCGCGTCGGCCACGTCATTGCTGGCGTGGGTCCAGGTGTCGATGACCTTGTTATAGCGCTCGCCGTTCGAGATGACGCCGTTCAGGTAAGCGCGAGTGAAGCGCGCGACGTCGTCATCGGCCTCGCGAAGAATCTGGTCCTTGTCCGGCGGGATCTCCATGTCCTCGATACCGACCGAGACGCCGCCCTTGGTCGAGTAACGGAAGCCGAAGTCCTTGAGCGCATCCAGGAAGATCGTCGCGCGCCCCAGGCCGACGGTCTGATACGCCTTGAAGACGATGTCACCGAGTTCCTTCTTGCCGGTCGTCTGGTTCCAGAACCCGAGTTCGGGCGGAACGACCGAGTTGAAGATGACGCGTCCGACGGTCGTCTCCACCCAGCGGCCTTCACGGGGCTTCCCGTCCTCGGATGGCCCCATCGCCGACGGATCGTACCAGTAGTAGATCGCCGAGTGATATCCGACCTGTCGGTGCTCGATCGCCATCTCGATCTCACCGACACCACCGAATCGGCGCACCGATTTCTCCGTCTGGGCTTCCGCCGCGAACACGCGGCCGAAGTCGGGTGGCTCCTTGGTGAGCCAGTAGCAGCCCATGACGATATCCTGCGTCGGTGCGGCGATCGGCCGGCCGTTCGACGGAAGCAGGATGTTGTTGCTCGATAGCATGAGCACGCGCGCCTCGAGTTGTGCCTCGAAGGAGAGCGGGACGTGCACGGCCATCTGGTCGCCGTCGAAGTCGGCGTTGAAAGCGGCGCAGACGAGCGGGTGGATCCGGATCGCCTTGCCCTCCACGAGCACCGGCTCGAACGCCTGGATACCGAGACGGTGGAGCGTCGGCGCGCGGTTGAGGAGCACCGGATGGTCGCGAATGATGTCCTCGAGCACCTCGTACACCTTCGGATCGTCGCG
>CAZUVK010000317.1:0-4242 GCA_964623785.1 uncultured Gemmatimonas sp.
GGCGAACACGTTCGTTGAACGCAGCGCGCCGTGGAAGCTGGCGAAGGACCCCGACTCCGCCGGGCGGCTCGACACCGTCCTGGCGTCGCTGGCCCGCACGCTCGGGATCGTCGCGGGACTGCTTTACCCGTTCATGCCGGCGAAGATGACGGAGTTGTGGAGGAACCTTGGAGAGGACGGCCCGATGCCGGATCTGGCGCGTCTCGGGTCGTTCGATCCCGCGGGCAACGCGGTGGTCGTGGGGACCGTACTCTTCCCCCGGCCGGAGTTGGAGAAGCCCTGAGTAGACTTTCGTGACGGTCGTGGTGGAGTGTCGTCGGAGTCGTCACACGCCACCGCGGTCAGCTTGACACTCCGGTTACGCGAGTATTATCGTGGGCCGTTGCGTTCGTTTCATGGGCGGGCCGAAGCGCCCGCGCGCACTCACTCATACCCATTCACGATCCCCGATTTGATGGCAAGATCGAAGTGGACGGTGATGCTGATCCCGCACGACACCGACAAGGTGCGGTCGCTCCAGGTCTCCGGGGCGAGGGTGCGGGCCGTGATGACCGGCATCCTGCTGGTCGCGCTCGGTTTCGGCGGAGTCGCCACCGCGTTCTTCTTCCGCAGCGGGGCACATGCGCGCGCCGAACAGCTCGAACGTGAGAACGTTCTCCTCGCCAACGAAGTGACGGAGATGCGGGCGGAGATGCTTTCGCTCTCCACGTCAATCGAGCAACTGGCGGTGCAGAGTGAACGGTATCGCACGATCGCCGGGCTGAACGCGATCGATGAGGAGATCCAGCAGGTCGGTATCGGAGGACCGGGAACGCCCACGCTCGAGTCGCTGCCGGTATACAATGAGAACCCCGCGCTCGGAGAGCAGGTGTTCGCCGCCGCGTACGACCTCGCGACCCTGGTTCGTCGCGCGAACCTTCTGGGGTCGAGCATGGAAGAGGCGCTTTCGACGCTGGAGGCCAACACCGAGCGCCTCGCCGCGACCCCCACGATCTCTCCCTCATCCGGCCACCTGTCCAGTCTCTTCTCGCGCAATCGGCGACATCCGGTGCTCAGGATTACGCGGCCGCACGCGGGGATCGACATCGCCGCGCCCGTGGGTGAGCCGATCCTGGCACCCGCCGCGGGCAGGATCACCTTCGCGGGCAACCAGACCGGCGGATACGGAAACACGGTGGAGATCGATCACGGGTACGGCTACGTGACCCGGTTCGCTCACGCCTCCCGAATCCACGTCCGTGTTGGCGAGAAGGTGGAGCGGGGTCAGACGATCGCGGAGGTCGGCGCGACGGGCCTTGTCACCGGTCCGCATCTCCATTACGAGGTCGAGTTGAACGGCGTTGCGGTCGACCCGTTGAACTTCATCATCTCGGACGCGTTGCCGGACTGACACAACGCGCGGCGATGACTGGGTGTAAGCTTTGGGGAGCGCAGCGGGCGGGCGCTCCCCTCTTGTTTCCGGTCACCGGTGGAACAACGGGGATCAGGGCACGCGTGGCACCGAAACCGCAGGAACGCGGCGGCGGTACATACTGAGGTGATTCCTCCATGAAACCCGAGGTACAGTAGCGACTCGATGTCAGGATTTCTGCTCTTCCTCGCGTCGTTGTTCGGTCCCGGACCCGCGCCGCTGGCCGATGCGACCGCATTCACGACGGGGCAATTGGCGAACGGGGCCGCGATCGCGGTTCACAGGCAGCCAGGGGTCCCGGTCGTGTCGCTGCGAATGTCCATCGTCGTGGCGGACCCGGCGGGCTACTCCGGCGCGGGACACATGATCCAGCACATCCTCTTCCCTTCCCTGCGCGACCGCGCGGCGAGAGTGGGCGGGGTCGTGCAGATCCAGCGTACCGCCGACGCGATCGTCTACACGGCCACCGGCCCGGCCGAGGAGCTGCCGTTCCTGGCGGATCTGCTGATCTCGGCGCTCGCCCCTCCGGTGGCCCCGCTCGACGCGGTGCTGCGCGCGGAGCGGGAGCTGCGCGAGGAGCGTCTCTCCGAATGGGAAACAGCGCCGGCGCACGTGCGCTCGATCCTCCGGGCCCAGGTATTCCCGGCCGACCTCTCCGCCGCTGGCAACGACCGCTCAGCCACGCGGTTCAGCATGTCCACGATGGCTCCTATCTGGACGGAGATGTACCACCCCGAGCGAGTCTCCGTCGTCGCGGTGGGTGACGTGTACCTCACGGACGTCGAGGCCGCCTTCGCCGGGATCCCGGACGCGTATGAGGAGCGGCGACTCGGGATCGAGCGGGATAGTGTTGTTCTGATGTCACTCGCGCCCGCGCAGGCCACGCGAGGCTGGCTGGGGAACACGTATCTGTCGAGCGACCTGGAGCCGGCGGCCGTTACGGTGACGGCGCGGTTGCTCGGTGATCTGCTGCGTGAGGCCATGCCGTCCGCACAGGTGGAGGCGGAACACTGGTGGACGCACCACGGGCAGGCGATAACCCTGGTCGTCGCGGTACCCGGCAACGAGATGGCGACCGCACGCGACCTGCTGGGAACGGCGGTGAGATCGCTCCTGGAGCGCGTGGATGACCGGGCCGTGGCGGCGGCCGCCGTCGCGGCCCGTCGCGAGATGCTCTTCTATTCGCGAACCCCCGACCGCATGGCGGAGCTCATCGGCCAGTTCATCGACAGGAACGGCGATCCGAACGCGACCGAGCTGTTCTATGCTGACCTGAACAGCCTCGACGACGACGATATCCGCGAGGTGCTCCGGGTCATTCGGGACCGAGCGCCCGCGCGGGCGGAGATTCCGCCCCAGCCGCTCCGCGGACGGTGATGATCCGACGTGTCACCGCCGCGCTTCTCGTCGTCGGGGCCGCGCTCGCCGCGGGCGCGAACGGCGTCGACGCGCAGCAGAGGATCGTGGTACTCACGGAGTCCGGTACTCCGGTCGTGGCGACCGAAATCCTGCTCGCGGTGGGGCCGATCGACGAGGGCGCGGCGCGCGCCGGCGTCGCGCATCTCGCCGGCCGCGCGATCCTCGCGCGGCTCCGCCCCGCGCTCGATTCGCTCGGTGTGGACGCCTCCGTGCAAGCGGAGAAGGATGCGCTCTCGTTCTCGATCATCGCCGCGCCCGATGCCTGGGAGGACGCGATGCGCCTGACGATGCAGGCGGTATTCGGCGAAGCGCCGCCCGCGAGCTTCGTCGAGGCCGAGCGGCGCGCGGTCGTGAACGAATTGGTCGGCCGGCTCGCGAATCCCGCGGATGCGGCGACGCGGGAACAGGACGCCGCGTTCTTTGGCCCTCTGCATCCCTGGGGTCGGTCGACCGTCGGCACGCCGGAATCGGTGGGGAGGCTCACGCCGAGCCACGTCTCCGCCTTCATGCGCGAGACGTTTGTACCGGATCGCGCCTTTGTCGCGGTCGTCGGACCGTTGGACGAGTCGACGGTTCTCGAGTTCCTTCAGTCGTTCTTCGCCGGTGCCCGGACCGCCACGGTCGAGGTCGTTCCGCCGGAGCCCGAGGTCCTTCCCGTCCGTCGGGAGTACGACTCCATCACGAGCTGGGTCTCGGCGAGCTATGCCTTCGCGGAAACGGTCGACGAGGAAGCCATCCGGTTCGTGGTATTCCTGACGGCCGACGCCCTCTCCTACTCGCCCGCCCAGCGATCGGTCTACAACATCTGGAGGGAAGTGGTGCCCCGAGTGGGAGGCGGTGAGGCCCGGATCCAGGTCGCCGTGCCCCCCGAGGAAGTGGATGAGTGGGCGGCCCGACTCCGTAACTACGTAGTCGCATTACGGACCACGACGATGATCGACGACGTGTTCGAGGCGAACCTGCGACGATTCCATGGCGAGAGAATCATGTCCCTGATCTCGCCCGAGGCTCGCGCTCACGCAGCCGCTCGGCAGCTACTTGTGCGCGGCCAAGCCTCGAGCTTCATGCCGGCCGGGGAAGAGATGACACAGGAAAGGATGCAGGCCGCCGCCGCGGCGCTCGGTCCGCCGACGCTCGTGATCCTCGGGCCCTCCATTACCCTCAACTGACAACGGTCGGCACCATGGCATGGATGATCCTCTACTACAGCCTGGAGGTGATCAAGTGGTTGATCGTCGCCCGGGCCCTCATGTCCTGGTTCGTCGCGCCACATTCCCGCAACCCGATCGCGGACTTCCTGCGCCGCGTGACCGACCCAATCCTCGCGCCGCTATCACGCGTCATTCCCCTCACGGGCGGCCTGGACCTCTCCCCGCTCGCGGCCTTCTTCCTCATCACTCTGCTGCAGCAAG
>CAZUVK010000318.1:0-4235 GCA_964623785.1 uncultured Gemmatimonas sp.
CGAGTCGACCGGGGTGCTGGATGACCATGTGGAGTGCTGGTTCCTGATCCACGACCATCCGCCGGCGGAGGTCCCCGAAGGATTCGAGAGCGTGATCGACCTCGGCTTGAGCGAGGAGTGGCTTCCGGCTCCTGGCGGCGCGGCAGCGGCGGAGGCGGCCGGGCGCTCCTGATCAGGACATCGGGAGGGCAATGACGAATCGTAGGCCGCCCTTGCCCTTGTCATCCCGAGCCCTCCCTTGTCATCCCGAGTGAAGCGAGGGATCCGCACGTCCCGCGCGAATGGCTAAGGTGCAGATCCCTCGCTTCGCTCGGGATGACGGCGGGTTCTCGGGATGACGGCAGGTTCTCGGAAATACGGGTGGGTTCTCGCCGCACTGAGGTCACAGCCTGTCACTTACACCGGAGACGATCACAATGAGTACCGCCGCACCCGGGATCACATTCAGCGAGACGATGAAGGGCCCGTTCACAGAGGGCGAGACCGATCCCGCCGCGGGGGCGAAGTCCGCGGCCCGATCGGAGCTCGCGATGCACGCGACCGTGACGGTCCGCGACCTCGACCGGTTCGTCGCCGACCCCGATCATTCCGGGGAGATCATCGGCGCGATCGATTTCGAGCCGCTGGGGATGGGGATGCCCACCGGTGAGGGCGTATTCCGTCTCTTCGCGCCGGGCGAGGAACCTGGGACAACCTACATGGTTTACGAGCTTCCGTTCGTCCACGCGGGACAGGACTACTATCTGGCGGGGCGGAAGGAAGTCCGCGATGATCCCGGTTTCGACCTCTGGTCGGATACGACGACCCTGTACACGCGGCTGCATCGGGGAGCGGATACGAGCGGTCCGGTGATCGGGGCAGGCGTGCTGTCGTTGACGGCGGCGGAGTTTACGAAAGTGATGACGAGCGTGCGCGCGCTCGACGCGTCGTCTCCGGTGGAAGCGGCGGGGCTGATCGCCAGGTTCGGAAAGTTCTTTGCGGGCAAGCTGTGGACGAGCTACGTCGCCCCGCCAGCATCGTGACGTCGACTCCCTCGCCCTCGCACCACGGCGATGTCCCGCCGAAACGTGGATCGCGCGGCGCCTCGCGCACCCAGGACCCGTTCGCCAGACGATGAGTGACCAGACCGGACCGGGCGCCGCGCCGAAGAAGGCCGCGCCCGCCGCACCGCCGGCGCGGACCACACTTCCGCCCGAACCGCCGGGCTCACTGGACCGCCTGAAGTGGCGACCACAGCCGATGGTCCAGTGGTTCGACCCGGTTCAGCTCGCGGGCACGGGCGTGCGCGCGGTGTTGTCGAGCATCTTCGGCGCGTACGCGGACAAGCGTGAGATGCAGGCGGCCCTCACCGCCGACACCGGGGGCGAGCCGATCATCCACGACTACTCGGCGGAGGAAGATCTCTGGATCGACTACACGGCCGATCTCGGTGACGGGTTCGACTCCACGTATACGATCGCATGGCTGATGGGTCGGGAACGGATCCCGACACCGGAGCCCGGGGACGAGACCCCGGAGGATCGCGCGAAGCGCGAGGCGCTCGCCGCCACGAAGCGGGCGCGCATCCTCGTGCTCGGCGGAGACCAGGTGTACCCGACCGCGACCCGGGAGGAGTACGAGCGGCGGTTCGCGGGGCCGTACGAAGCGGCGCTCCCCTGGGTCCCGGACGACCAGCGCCCCCGCCTCTTCGCGATCCCGGGCAACCACGACTGGTACGACGGGCTGACGAGTTTCATGCGCCTCGTCTGTCAGCGGCGGTGGATCGGTGGCTGGCAGACCCGGCAGGCCCGGAGCTACTTCGCGATGAAGCTGCCGCGCGGCTGGTGGCTGCTCGGCACGGATATCCAGCTCGAGGCGGACATCGACAAGCCGCAGCTCGACTTCTTCCGGAAGGTCGCCAAGGAGATGAAGGCGGGTGACCGGGTCATCCTTTGCACCGCCGAGCCCGCCTGGGTCCACACGCCGCACCATCCAAACGCGTTCGACAACCTCGCGTACTTCGAGCGCGCGGTGATCTGCCCGAGTGGAGCGAAGCTCTCGCTGACGTTGACCGGCGACCTGCACCACTACGCCCGATACGAGGACGAGAGCGGCCAGTGCCACAAGGTTACCGCGGGCGGGGGCGGGGCGTACCTGTACGGGACGCACCTACTGCCCGAGGAGATCAGCCTGGAGGCGGCTGACCGGGAAGAGGGCGGGGACGGGAAATCGGGCGACGGGGAGCCCATGGATACCTATCGGCGACGGAGCGTCTATCCGCCGCCCGCGACTTCACTGAGGATTCGCGGCGGCGCGTGGCGCCTTCCGCTGCTCAACTGGCGGTTCCCGATCTTCCTGGGAATTCTCTACCTGACGTATGCCTGGTCGCTCCAGTTCGCGAGCTCCATCGGCGGTGCGAGCGGGCTGGTGGGGATGGTGCGGACTTCGGGTCCGGGGGACACCGTGGCGGTCATCCAGCGAGTCATATCGACCGTGATCTCCTCCCCGTTCCTCTTCGCCTTCTCGGTGTTCTTCATCGTGGCGATGTGGGCCTTCTGCCAGCCGGACCCGGGGCGATCGAAGGGGTGGAAACTTCTTGGCGCGCTGCACGGGCTCGCCCATCTCGTGCTCATCGTCGCGCTGATGTGGTTCTTCTCGTGGATCGATCTCTCCGTGATTACCACGAGTGACGCCACCACGCTGCCGGGGCTCCTTGCGTTCTCGACGGTGTTCGCGGTGCAGATGATCGTGGTGGGTGGCGTTCTGGGCGGCTTCCTGATGGGGCTCGCGCTCCTGCCCGGGGTGAACTTCAACGAAGCATATTCCGCGCAGAGGATCGAGCACTTCAAGAACTTCGTGCGGCTCAACGTGACGCCCGAGGGCGCGTTGCGGATCTACCCCATCGGCGTCGAGCGGGTGGCGCGGTGGGAGATCGATCCGGATGCGCGACCGGGCGATCCGTACTTCCGGACGCGTGACGGGAATCCACCGATCGCGCGATTGATCGAGGATCCGATCGAAATCGCCCCGGCCGCGGTCCCTGCCGCGAAGATCGGCGTACCTTCGGTATTCACGGAGAAGAAATGAGAATCGAGCATTTCGACGCGGTCGTGGTCGGGTCCGGCTTTGGCGGGTCCGTGATGGCCTACCGGCTGCGGGAAGCGGGGCTGAGTGTATGCGTCCTGGAACGGGGGAAGCCGTTCCCGCCGGGGTCGTTTCCGCGCACCCCGAACGGAATGCACGAGAACTTCTGGGATCCCAGCGAGGGACTCTTCGGGATGTTCAACGTCTGGTCGTTCCGACACCTGGGCGCGCTGGTCTCCAGCGCCCTCGGCGGAGGTTCGCTGATCTACGCGAACGTGCTGCTGCGGAAGGATGAGAAGTGGTTCGTTCGCGAGGAGGCGGACCGGGATGGCTACGAGTACTGGCCGATCAACCGGGCGCAGCTCGATCCTCACTACGACCGCGTCGAGCGGATGATGGATGCGCAGCGCTACCCGTTCGCGCACGCGCCGTACGACGCGACGCAGAAGACGAGGGGGATGCAGGTGGCGGCCGACAGGCTCGGGCTCGAGTGGATGCTGCCGCCGCTCGCGGTCACATTCGGAAATGCCGGGGAGGACCCGGTGCCGGGTGAGCCGATCGTCGAGGCGCATCGGAATCTGCACGACCGTACGCGGTACACGTGCCTGCTCTGCGGGGAATGCGACATCGGTTGCAACCACGGGAGCAAGAACACGCTGGACTACAATTATCTCTCGGAGGCGAAGCGGCTGGGGGCCGAGCTGAGGACACTGTGCGAGGTCGTCTCGTTCGAGCCGCGGACGGAGGGCGGATACCTCGTCCGGTACCGGCGACACACGCTCGGCGAGCCGACGCCGAAGGACGCTCCGCTGATCGAGGTTTCGGCCGACCGTCTGATCCTGGCCGCGGGGACGCTCGGGAGCACGTACCTTCTGCAGAAGAATCGAGGTTCGTTTCCGGGATTGAGCGACAGGCTGGGCAAACGATTCTGCGGGAACGGCGACCTGCTGACGTTCGCGATTCGCGGGCACGAGAAGGTGGAAGGGGTTCGACGGCCGTGGGCGCTCGACGCGACGCGCGGGCCGGTGATCACGAGCGCGATCCGCATGCCCGACGCGTCGGACGAGGGCGGCGAGGGGCGCGGTTTCTACATCGAGGATGCGGGGTTCCCGGTGTTTGTGAGCTGGTTGCTGGAGACCGCGGGGGCGCTGGGCACGTTGAATCGATTCAAG
>CAZUVK010000319.1:0-4165 GCA_964623785.1 uncultured Gemmatimonas sp.
CCCGTCTATCCCGTCTATCCCGTCATATACCGCAACACATCATACCGCGTCACAATGCCCACCAGCATCCCGTCCCGCCGCACCAGCACCGCCGGGTTCCGCCGATTCAGCAACCGCGTCAGCGTCGACAGATCCACATGCTCATCCACCACCGGCATCGGCGCGTCCATCAGCTCTCCAACCGGCCTGTCCAGCGTTGTCGGATCCTCCAGCACCCGCGTCATCAACGCTCCCTCCGCCACGTGCCCCACGCAGTCGCCCTCCGCGATGACCGGCAGCTGCGAGACATTCTCCCCCGTGATGTATTCCAGCGCCCTCCGGACCAGAGTGGACGGCTCCACCGAGATCAAATCTCCGGGACCATCCCCCGCCTTGGACCGCACCATCGAGCCGGCAGTGACTCGGGCGGGCTCGATCAGTCGGTTCTCCTGGAGCCATTCGTCATTGTAGACCTTCGAAAGGTACCGCTCCCCCGTGTCACACAGGATGCAGACGACGCATGCGTCGGGGTCCGCCACCTCGCGCGCGACCGCGAACGCGACATGAGCGATCAGCCCCGAGGAACCGCCGACGAAGAGCCCCTCCTCGCGGGTCAGCCGCCGCGCCATGGCGAACGCGGTCCGGTCATCCACAGTCCGCCACTCGTCGACCACGGACATATCCAGCGCTCCGGGGATCTTGTCCTGCCCGATTCCCTCGACCTTGTACGGAGTCGACTCCGGCTTCAGACCGGTCTCGGCGTACGTGCGCAGGATCGAACCCACGGGGTCGCCTCCGATGACCCGGACCTCGGGATTGCGTTCCTTGAGATAGCGCCCGACTCCCGTGATCGTGCCGCCCGTCCCCGCCGCGGCGACGAAGTGCGTGACCCTTCCCTCCGTCTGCTCCCAGATCTCGGGGCCGGTGGTACGGTAGTGCGCCTCGGGGTTGGCCTGGTTGTAGAACTGATCGGCGAGGACCGCGTTCGGCGTTTCGCGGGCAATCCGCTTCGCGGTTTCGACGTAGTTGTCAGGATGGTCGGGCGGAACGGCGGCAGGGGTCACGATCACCTCCGCCCCGAACGCCTTGAGCAGGCGCACCTTCTCCTGGCTCATCTTGTCGGAGATGGTGAAGACGCAGCGGTATCCCTTCTCGGCCGCCGCGATGGCCAGTGCGATCCCCGTGTTTCCGCTGGTACCCTCCACGATCGTTCCGCCCGGCCGCAGGCGCCCCTCGCGCTCCGCCGCCTCAATGATCGCTGGCCCGATCCGATCCTTCACCGAACCGCCCGGATTCATGAACTCCGCCTTGCCGTACACGGGCGTTACGATCCCGTCCGCGACGCGCCGCATGCGGATCAGTGGCGTCCAGCCGATCACGTCGACGACGCTCTCGTAGGGTTTCTCGTGTCGCGCCATCAGGGCTCGGGGTCGGTAGGTTCGATGCTCGCGGAATCCGGACGCTGGCGCTGGAACTGTACGGGGAGGAGAACCTGCACGGCCACCGACTCGCCATCCCGGCTCGCCGGCTCGAAGACCAGCCGCTGCGCGCCCTCGACCGCCGACGAGTCGAACGCCTCGTATCCGCTCGACGCGGCGACCCACGCACTATCGACGGTGCCTTCGGCATTGACGTGGATCGCCAGGATCGTCTCCCCCTCCACGTAGTCATCCCAGAGCCGCTGCGGATAGTGGAACGGCGACTCGGAGATCTGCCGAGGCATCACCTCAGGCACCGGTTCCCTGCAACCGGCCGCCAGCAGGATCGCCCCCAGGAGCAGCCAGACCGGGAACCGGCCATGAACGTTCACAATCCCTCCAGCTGATCGGTTCAACCTCGGGCCTCGTCCGCCAGGTCAGCCAGCAGCGCAAGCGCCTGGAGTGGCGTGATCGAGTTGGCGTCGATCTGCCGTAGCCGCTCGACAACCGGGTGCTCCTCGGCAGGAAACAGACCGAGTTGGGTGGCGGGGGATAGTCGGGGAGGCCCTGCCCCGCGCCCGTGGGCAGCATCGTGTTCCAGTGACTCGAGCAGCGCTCGCGCTCGCGACACCACATCTCCCGGCAACCCCGCCAAACGAGCGACCTCCACGCCATACGACCTGTCCGCGCCGCCCCGGACGAGCGATCGCAGGAACACGATCGACTCACCCTCCTCCTTGACCGTCACGCTGAAGTTCGCGAGCGAGTCGAGCCGGTCGGCCAGTTCCGTAAGCTCGTGGTAGTGGGTCGCGAACATGGTCTTCGCGCCGATCCGATCGTGAAGGTACTCGGTCACGGCCGTCGCGACGCTCAGCCCGTCCCACGTCGACGTTCCGCGGCCGATCTCGTCGAGCAGCACCAGCGACGACCCGGTTGCGTTGTTCAGGATCGCCGCGGTCTCGGTCATCTCCACCATGAACGTCGACCGGCCACGAACGAGGTTGTCGGATGCGCCTACCCGGGTATAGATCCGGTCCACGATCCCGATCCGCGCCGCCCGGGCCGGAACGAACGACCCGATCTGCGCCAGGAGCACGATCAGCCCCACCTGGCGGAGCACTGTCGATTTCCCCGCCATGTTCGGCCCGGTGAGGATGATGACCCGGGCACCCCCCCCGAGGGCCACATCGTTGGGGATGAACTCCTCGCGGGGCATCATCGTCTCCACCACGGGGTGCCGGCCACCGCGGATCTCGATGACGCCGCCCGCGTCGATCTCGGGGCGCACGTACTCGTTCCGGACCGCCACCTCGGCGAGCGCGGCGAGCACATCCACCGTCGCGACGTGGTCCGCCACGCGCTGCAACGCCCCCGTGAACGCCGAGGCCTCTCGCCGGACCCGGTCGAAGAGGCTGGCCTCGAGTGAGGAAATCTTCTCCTCCGCGCCCAGGACTTTCTCCTCCCACTCCTTCAACTCGGGCGTGATGTACCGCTCCGCGTTCGCGAGCGTCTGGCGCCGCTGGAAATCCTCGGGCACCCGCTCGGCGTTCGCGCGCGTTACCTCCAGATAGTACCCGAACACCTTGTTGAACCCGACCTTGAGCGACTGAATCCCCGATCGCTCCCGCTCGCGCGTCTGCAGCCTCGCGATCCAGTCGACCGCCCCTTCCCTGACCTCCCGCAACTCGTCGAGGTCGGCATCGAAACCCGCCCTGATCACGCCGCCATCCGACAGCGCAGCGGGCGGATCATCCGCGATGGCCGCCGAGATCAGGTTGGACAGGCCTGGAAGTGGATCGATCGCCCCGCGCAACTCGGCGATGAGGGGGGCCTCACACTCACCGAGCGCGGCGACAAGGTCCGGAAGTGCGTCCAGCGAAGCCCGGACGGCGAGAAGGTCGCGCGGTGAGCACCGGCCCGACGCCACCTTCACGGCGAGCCGTTCGAGGTCCCTGATCTCCCGAAGCGCGGTCCGCGCGCGCCGTCGAAACTCCGCATCCTCCACGAACGCGGCGACCGCCGCCTGCCTCGCATTGACGCGCGAAAGGTCCAGCAACGGGGCGAGCAGCCATTTGCGCATCAGTCTGCCGCCCATCGGCGTGAGCGCCCGATCCAGAACATCGAGGAGCGTGCGACCGCCCTCGCCGGATACCAGCGGCTCCACGATCTCCAGATTTCGGCGCGTCATCTCGTCGAGCGGCATCCGCTCACCGTCGGCGACGAAACGGGGAGGCCGCACCACCGCACTCACCCGCGGCTGCGTCTCGGCGAGAAACCCGACGAGGGCGCCGACGGCGCCCAGGACGCTCGGGTCGTCCGGCAGTCCGAATCCATCGAGATGCGTGACGCCGAAGTGCCGCAGCAACGCCTCCCGCCCGCTCGATGCCTCGAACACCCAGTCGGGCCGGTACGTCGCGATGCTCGGTCCGTACGACCCGGGCGCGATCAGTTCCCAGGATCGCGGCAGAAGCACCTCGGATGGCTCGATCTGACCGAGCCGGTCATGCAGATCGGGCCATGGAAGCAGCTCGGCGCGAAGCTCACCGGTCGACAGGTCGGCGGCGGCGACGGCCACCTTCCCGGCGCTCGTCGGATCGCCGGCGACTGCGGCGAGGTAGTTGTTGCGCCGCGCCTGGAGCATCGCGTCGCTCAGCGCCGTGCCGGGCGAGATCGTCTCCACCACCTCGCGGCGGACGATCCCTTTCGCCGCCCCCGGATCCTCGACCTGCTCGCAGATCGCCACCCGTCGACCCAACCGGGTCAATCGC
>CAZUVK010000320.1:0-4153 GCA_964623785.1 uncultured Gemmatimonas sp.
AACACCGTCATGTCGCAGCACCACGTCTTCAGTGATCGACGATGCCCGGATCAGGCCGTCCACCCGTTCGGCGCGCAGCCCCGCCTGGATCCCGAGCCGCCCCAGCCGATGATTGAGCGTGAGATACGCGGCGTGCGAGTCCTCCGAAAAACGGAATCGGTGATCCCGATAGTCCGCTGTCGCTCCCGGTCCAGAGGTAAGGAGGGTGAGGTCCTGCAGGTTCGTGTTGAGGCGAAGGTTAGCGCGGTACCCTACGTCGATTCGCGTGACGGACCCCGCCGGTTTGCTCAGGTCCGCCTGCACGGCCCAGGTGCCGTCGTCCGAGTCGATGCCGACGCGGGTGAGGTCCGGCTGCACCGGAAGCGGACTCCCATCGAGAGAACGATGGCGACGCAGGTTTTCGGTGTCCGAACCGGAACCGTTCGCGTTGTACCTCACCTCGATGGAGAACTCGTCGCGCTGCGTCTGGATAACGCGCCGGAACCCGAGGGCGCCCGAATAGCCATGGGTGCCGCTATCGACGATGTTCGCGCGATCGTAACGCTCGGTCGCGACCCGGTCCGCGTCGAGGTGGACGAACTCCGACAGGGAACCGTCGTCCGATACGCTCCGGTTGGCGCGCCCGATTACCCAGGCGGTCGACCGCTCGGAAACCTTCCACTCCGTCGTCAGATCCGCCGACCCACTGATCCGGCTCGTCTCCCGATCCGTCGCCTGCTGCAGGAACGTGACGGGATCGGCCGCGAGGTTCTGGCGGAAGTCGAGGGTGGTGATGTCCGACTGGTTGAGCCCGAGCAGACCGCCACCGAAGAAGGTTACCGAGCCGTACTGGTAGTTCACCCGTGAAGAGAGATTCTGAGTTCCTCGGGTGCCCGCGTTCGCGCTCAGCGAACCGCTGAAGCCCAGCCCGGTATCCCGCCGCAGAACGATATTGATGATCCCGCTTCGACCTTCGGCCTCGAAACGCGCGGAAGGGTTGGGGATGTACTCGATCCGTTCGATGCGGTCCGCGCGCAGCGATCGCAGGAAGGCGGTGCGCGCCTCGCCCTGCATGGGGAGGGGCCGGCCGTCGAGGTGGATCGCCGGCTCGCCACCTCGCGCGCGGATGTTGTCATCGACGTCGACCTCCAGTTCCGGGATGACGCGAAGTGCATCGGTCGCCATTCCTCCCTGGACGACCGGCATCTCCCGGACGTGATAGACGGACCGGTCCGTCTCGAACGTCACGGTGGCACGGCGGCCTTCCGCGGTCACACCCTGGAGCTCGATGACGGCCAGGGTGAGCGGGACCGCGCCGAGGTCCTGGCGTGGGGTGTCCGTGGTGACGCGGACGCCATCACGCGACGCCGTGACGTACCCGACCGACGTCAACTCCACCCGATACTCGCCGAGCGGAAGGCCCATGCGCGCGAACCGGCCGGCGTTGTCCGTGATCGCGCCGGCGACGAGTGTCGAATCGGACATCCTCCGGATCGCGACTGAGACGGCTGGAAGCGGCACGCCCGTATCGCCGGCGACGGCGGTGCCCACGATCGCGCCGGCAGGGGCGTCGCTGGCGGACTGCTGCGCCGCGGCGCGGGTGGAGAACGCGGCGAGCAGCATGAGCGCGAGCGCGAGCAGACGACGAGCAGGCATCTGGTCCCCCTTCGGGTGGGGCGTGAAACCTTCGTATCCGCCGTACCCCCGGCGGACGATTCGTACCTCGATTTCGCTCGGTCCCGCTCAACAAGCGTACGTTCCGGCTAACGAATGGTTTCAGAATTCGTCCACGGACGGCTTCGATCTCCAGGCGCACGAGGGAGACGTGTACGTACTGGTGGGTCCGAGCGGGGATGAAGTATCGTGTCTCCGACACGGGGAACAATCTCATCCGATGGGAGGCCATGATGTGGAGATCGTTCGGAATGCTGGTTGCGGTGATGATCGTCGTCACATCGCGAGTGTCCGCCCAGGTGGGCGGCAACCTCGCCGCCTTTCCTCCCGTCGATCTCTACCTCGACATCACCACGACGCCGGAGGGACCGGTCGTCACGCCCGAGGAAATCGAGCTGGTCACCGGCCAGTACTATCGGCTCAACGTCACTAGCGAGGGCGATCCTGACTGGAGGCTGGAGCTGCCCGACCTCCTCCAGAACTCCCATCTACGGGTCCTCACCATCAGCGATGTCGAGGTACATCTGCAGGGGATGGTGTTTCGAGCGATCGAGTTCGATTCACCCGGAACCGCCTCGTTCAGCTTCGTGCCGATCAGGCCTGGCACCTACGCGTTTACCGTCGGAGACAACCCAATCGCCCTTGGGCTTCCGGCGGGTCAGGTTGGAGTTCAGGCCCCCGATCGTCGCGCGGAGGGACGCTTCGTCGTGCGATAGGCGACGCATCCAAGGTTCGGATATGGGACACGCCTTCCCATCGAAAGATGACTCGTTGCCCCCGGGATCCTGCCGCGGACGGCCGATCAGATGTCGGCGAAGTTGTAGACGAGGTTGATGATCGGCATGGGGTAGAGCGTTCCCGAATAGTCCGAGAGGAACCCCAATCCCGCGTCCACTGACCAACCTCCCCGTATCACGCGGATTCCACCACTCGTCGCGACGGTTACACGGGATTGGCCCCTATCGCTGGCGGGGCCGCGCATCGGTCGTGAGGTTATCAGGTAGTTTTCACTGATCAGTTTCACCCCCGGACCCACGAGCAGTTCGCCGCCAATCATGATCAACGGTTGGCCGCGGATATCGTCGCCCATGAATCCCACTCCAATTCCGGCGGTCAACGCGTTGCCCGTACCGCCGAATGTGCCGACCAGGTACCCGACCCCCAGGTCGCCGCGACGAGAACCAAAGAACCGGTTGTCATCGGTTATGAATACCGTGAACACACCGGCCGACAGAGCGATCCTGTCGGAGGGAGTCACCCCGATTTTCGGCGCCGCGTACCAGATCCGGCCGATCGCGTCCGGGACGAAAGGCGTCCCTCCAGCAATCGTCAGGTTGTCCGTTATCGGTACCGAAATGAATGACAGAAGGAGTTCGTAAACACCGGTCGATACCTCTCCCTGGCTTGACAAGCGTCCAGTCGGTCCGAAAAAGAGACGGGTACCATGGAGATCGCGAGGTCGGACAAGGCTATCGGGGATGGTTCCGGACCTCGACCGCGGAAGGCGTTTCGACGATCCCGTTGGCACGGCTGGCACTTCCGGGAGATTGCCCCGAGCCACTGCCGACCCGCCTCGAGACGGGAACCCGAAGACCTCGAAGGACTTGAGTTTCATGGCGGTGTCGCCCAGGGTGACCATGCGTTCCGACTGGCTGACGGCCAACCCCGGCAGTCCTCCCACCATGATGATACCGAACGCGATCCAGACCACACGGGCAGGTATACGCATCTCGCTACTGAGTTGAGGGCGAGGGAGCCATGGCGAGGTCCGTGAACCAATGGTTAGAGTAGTGCGAGGATACGCGTACGGCAACCAGGTTCGGGGGGATCCGGCTCGGTCCCACGGTGAACCGGGGAAGGTTCCCGCCTCCACGGGGCATCCCCTCATCGTTCACCGCACGCCCCGCGCAGGGCTCCTTCGGTCGGTTGACAGTTACGAATCCCGGGTCTACTTTTTCGCGGCTGTCGCCGGGCGCGCCGCGCGCCTCCGGAAATTCAAAAAAACTCAATCGCCCGTCGCGCTAAATGGACAAGATCGCCGTCGTTGGAGCCGGAAACGTGGGAGCCACCGCCGCGCAGCGGGTCGCCGAGAAGGAGCTGGCGCGCGAGGTGGTCCTGATCGATGTGGTGGAGGGGATTCCGCAGGGCAAGGGGCTCGACCAGTGGCAGACGGCGCCCATCGAACGCTTCGACAGCCGGGTGATCGGTACGAACGGCTACGACGAGGCCGCCGGCGCGGGGATCTTCATTGTCACCGCAGGCATCGCCCGCAAGCCGGGCATGAGCCGCGACGACCTGCTGAACACGAACGCGGCGATCGTCCGCCAGGTCTCCGAGAACATCGCGCGGGTCGCGCCGGATTCCATCATCATCGTCGTGAGCAATCCGCTGGACGTAATGTGCTGGGTCGCGAAGGACGCGAGCGGCTTCCCGCGCGAGCGCGTCCTCGGGATGGCTGGCGTCCTGGACACGGCCCGGTACCGGGCGTTCCTCGCGACCG
>CAZUVK010000321.1:0-4126 GCA_964623785.1 uncultured Gemmatimonas sp.
TCATCGGCCGAGCGGCACGAAAAAGCCTCCGTGCCAGGCAGTCGAACGGCCTCCTCGGCCGGCTCGCCACGAGCCGGCCGCGCCGGATCGGCGTCGCGACGACTCGATCCAGGCCGAAGGTCATCCCCTTCCATGTTACGAAGCTCCGGGAGTCGGTTGGGGTGCGAAAGACGGAACGGACGGGGCGATCCACGTCGCCCCGTCCGTTGCCTGGTTCAACCAGCGGAATCTAGAAGCTGATGCTCGTCGAGAGCCAGATCCGGCGGCCCTCCTGGTGATTGTTGTAGAGGTTCGTGTACGCGATGCCGCTCGGATTCTGCTGGGTCGGCGTCACGTCGTACGACGCGTATCTCAGGAAGTCCGTGTTGAACAGATTGTAAACCGTCGCGCTGACGGTGACGTTGGCCAGAAGCGCGTAGGATCCGCCGAGATGCGCAAGGCCGTACGCCTTGTAGTCGCCGAGCGCGAGCTGCGCGGCGCTGGGGTTGGCGCTCAGCGAACGGGCCCGGGAGCTCCTGTATTCCCCGCGGATCCAGCCGTTGAGACGCTCCGTCGGGTTCGCCTGCACGTTGGCGTTCACCATGTGCTTCGGCGTGCTCGTCAGCGGCCGGCCCTCGTTCGCGCCGCTCTTCTGCTCGCTCTCCGTGTACGTGTAGTTCCCGCCGACCGAGAGGATCGCGGCGAACGGGACACTCGCTCCGATCTCCACGCCACGGGTTACGGCCCGGTCCACGTTGACGCTCTGGCCGAACGTCTCCTGGGTCGGGAAGGAGCCGTAGTTCAGACAACCCGGCAGATCCGGCGCGAGCGCGAACGTGCAGTTCGGCAACGGCGTCCCCGAGGTGATCTTGTCCTCGAAGTCGTTGTTGAAGACGGTTCCGTTCACCGAGATCCCCGTGGGACCCGTGAAGTACACGCCGAACTCCGTGCTCGTGCTCGTTTCGGGCTTCAGCGTCGGGGTGCCGATGATCGCCGTGCGTCCCTGCGCGCCGAACCCGATGATCCCGTCCACCAGCTGCTCGAGTCGCGGTGTCTTGTACCCGCGGCTGACCCCGCCCTTGAAGGTGAAGATGTCCGTGGCGTTCCAGACCAGGTAGGCCCGCGGAGCGGTGTGCGCGCCGAACGTGCTGTGGTCGTCACGGCGGATCCCCAGCGTCAGCGCCATCGACGGCACGAACCGCCACTCATTCTCCGCGAAGAGCGACCACTGCTGGAACGTGAAGGGGTCGAGCGCCACACCGTCGACCATCTCCGCGTCCCACACCTGCCCTCCCAGCGTGGTCATGTGGCGCCCGGTCTGCCGCACCCCCTTGATGTCGAAGATCAGATTGGTCGTTTCGAGCTGTCGCGCCGATCCGGGGACCTTGTTCGGTACGCCGCTCCCCGGAGGACCGCCCGGCGTCCCCGGCGGAATCGTCCGGCCGATCGTCTCGGTCGCGTTCCACGACAGCGTCGACGAGAGCTGCCCCATGCCGAACATCCACGTGTGCGCCAGCGAAAGCTGGTCGCGGTGGAACCGCTGCTTCGGAAGATAGCCGTTGAACGTCGGCGGGGTCCCGGTCGGATTGTCGAGCGTCCCGAGCTGAGCCTCCGCGTTGTCGTACGCCTGCCGCGACCGATCCGCCTCGAGCCAGATCAGATGCGACGAACCGGGCGTCAAGGTGACGCGGCCGCCGAGCGTGAGGATGTCCGACTCCACCGGGCTCGGACCCCGCTTGCTGATCGTCGTGTTCTCCGCGAACTCGCCGGTCGGATCGAGATCCGACGGGTTCCGGTGCGTCAGGCCCCCGCGGACGGAGAGGTTGAGCCAGTCGCGCACCAGCGGACCGTCCAGGATGCCGCTGCCCGAGAACGTGTTCCCGAACCCCTCGCGCTGCTGCATCGTCGCGTCGGTCGTGAACGACCCGCGCCACCGGGGCTCGCTCCGCTTCGTGATGATGTTGATCACCCCGCCCATCGCGTCCGACCCGTAGAGCGTGGCCATGGGCCCGCGGATGATCTCCACCCGCTCGATCGCCGACGTCGGCGGGAGGAAGCTCGTCGATGTCTCGCCGAACCCGTTCGGCGTCACGCTGCCCGCGGTGTTCTGCCGCCGCCCATCGATCAGCACGAGCGTGTACTCGCTCGGCATTCCCCGCAGACTGATCGTCGGCCCCCCGGTCTTCCCCACCCCGTCGCCCACATCGATCCCCTCCACGTTCGCCAGCAGCTCCGCGAGGTTGTTGTTCCGCTGCGACTTCACGACGGTCGCCTCGATCACCGTGATGCTCGCCGGCGCGTTGATCCGCGTCTGCTCGAAACCCGACGCCGTCACCACGATCTCCTGGAGCTTCACCGGCTCCTCCTCATCCGCGGCCGGCGTCTGAGCCGCCGCTGTCAGTGGCGCCGCCAGCAGCGCGACGCACGGGACGGCGAAGCGAAGCGTGGTCACCATGACCCGAAACCCAGACTTCATATCCTGTCCTCCCAGTTTTCTAGATGCGATTGAAAACCATTCTCAATTATGAGGGCAAGATATCCGGGGCGGTTTGGGGCGTCAAGGATGGTGAAAGGGAGTGACGACGCTGTGACTGTCGAACGGGCAGCGGCTCGCGGAAGGGCGTCCGGCGCCCACCGCGAGCCGCGTCGATCGGGCTCATTCGGCCGCGGGCGCCACCGTCCGCCCGCGCGTTACCTCCCGACGTTCCTACACCGTCTCCACCCGCTGCATCGGCGCCGTCAATCCGTAGATCACCATGATGTTGATCGCGATCGCCAGGATCGACCAGAACGGGAACACGGTGAGAAGCGCGAGATGCACCAGCGCGTTGAAGAGCGCGAATGCGATACCCACGCCTCGCGCCCACGTCTTTCCGTTCATCACGCCCGCGCTTGCCGCGATCTGCACGACACCCACGAGCATCAGGATCCATCCCCATGTCGTGAAGTCGAGGATCATCACCCGCCCGCCCGCCATGGCGATGTGATCGGGACGGAAGAGCGTGGCCAGTCCTTCGATGAGGTTGAAGAACCCGACGAGCAACAGCATGAGGCCGGCGAACGCCAGCCATCCCGATGGCACCATCTCCGTCGTGTATCCGCCATCCGAGTAACGGCCATCGGAGTAACGTTCTTCCGAGTAGCGCGTCGTGGAACGCTCGCCGGGCGAGCGCGATTCCGCGATATGATCAGCCGGTTCGTCCGGCATCCCGGTTGTTGACATTGGAACGACCTCCTCAAAATCCCCAGCGTTCACCGCGCTCCCCCGCAAACCGCGACCACAGCGCGTTCGATACAGTCTAACACGTTATGGGCAAACAATATGCCCGATTTTGCCCGGGGGATGCGTCGCGCCGTGGGGCGAGCGGGGCGGACGCGGATTCGGGAACCCTGCCGGCGGCAGCGTTTATCGAGCGCTGGCGGGCGCGCGGGGACGGCGGCATGGCAATGGCGTTCGGTGAGGTGGAGTCGGGGGCGGGGGCGGGATCACGGTCACGCCGGTGTCGCGTCCACGCGGTTCGAGGCGGCGGGAGATGACGCGGGTTTTGGTTTTCGGGTTCGATTTTCGGGTTTCGGTCTGGGGGTCGTGATCGGAGTCATTGGCGGGATCATGGGCATTGGGAGGGGGAAGTGATGATCGCACGGCGGATCGCGGGACGGATTCGATTCCGGGGTGGCCTGATTGCCGCCGTTCTGGCGGTCATGATCGGCTGCTCGGACGCGCCTGACGCCGACCGCGACGCGCCGACGGGGCCGCCGCTGGCGACCCTGCCGGCCGACGCCGCCTGGGCCGCGCTCGAGGAGCGGATGCTCGGTATCGATCCCCGCCAGATCCAGTTCGTCGTGAGCGCGGAAGGAGGCCCGGACGCGGAGCTGCGTGGCGCGCTCATCCTGCTGGGTGACGAGGGATTGGATATCAACGCCGACGGCGAGTACGACGGTCAGCCGCGGGCGCTCCGGCTCACTGCCGACGAGCGGCGCGTGCGCGTGGGCGAGGGCGCGGACTCGACGGTCGTTCCCCGCCCCGCCGAGCTCGAGGAGGCCGTCGTGATCGGCTTCACGAGGATGGGGATCCATCCCAACCTCCAGCGGATCGCGGCCGGGATGCCGCCCAATTTCCTCGAGGGCGGGGTGCGCGACCGGGTGG
>CAZUVK010000322.1:0-4114 GCA_964623785.1 uncultured Gemmatimonas sp.
GACGCGGGCCCGCCGATCGGGTCGGGAGGCGCGCGATGAGCCCCCGGGCGAAGCGGCGGGGCGACGGTGCGAAGCAGCCCCGGGGCCCGCGGGCGATCCGGCGCGGCGTCCTGCTCGGGTGCTTTCTGGCCGCGGGGGTCACCATCGGCGCGCGCGCGACGCAGTTGCAGGTCATCGAGCACGACCGGTGGGCGGACGCGGCCGAGGACCAGCATCGGGAGCGGCTGGAGCTGCCCCCGCGGCGCGGCGGGATCTTCGACCGGAATGGAGTGCCGCTGGCGATCAGCCACGAGATGTACCAGGTGTCGGTCGCGCCGGGCGAACTGCGTGATCGCCGCGCGACCGTACGCGCGCTCGCGGATGGCCTCGGGATCCCCTCCTCGCGGCTGAATCAGGCGACTGACGGCTCGCGCGCCTGGGTCGTGCTGCCCGGTCGGTACACCGCGGAGCAGCGTCAGAAGGTCGGCACCATGCGTGGTGTCTACTTCGAGAGGCAGTTCGAGCGCTTCTATCCTCGGGGCGACGCGGGTCGGGAACTGATCGGCGCGGTGACGCGGGATGGCCAGACGCTGGGTGGTATCGAACAGCAGCTCGACCGGGCACTGCGCGGCGAGGCGGGCTACTCCGTCCTCCGCCGCGAGGCGGGTGGCGAGGCGCTGCCCGCGATCTCCCTTCCGGTGGTACCGCCGATCGACGGTGCGAGCGTCCACCTCACGATCGACTTCGACATCCAGGAAATCGCCGACGAGGCGCTGAGCGAGGCGATCCGCAATACCGGCGCGAAGGGCGGCGATCTGCTGGTCACCGATCCGCGCACCGGCGAGATCCTCGCCGCGGTCTCGCGGCGGAGCGGTCGCGGTCGGGTCCTCACGGCGATCACCGAGCCGTACGAGCCTGGGTCCACCCTCAAGCCGCTCCTGGTCGCGACGCTCCTCTCTGAAGGAGTGGCCGCGCTCACGGACAGCGTCTACGCCGAGAAGGGCACGTGGGTGGACGGTCGTCGGACGTTCCGCGACACCTCGCCCCATGAGTGGCTCTCGCTCAGCCAGGCGCTCGAAGTCTCCAGCAACATCGCGTTCGTGAAGTTCGCGAAACGTCTGAGCCGCGGGCAGCAGTACGCCTACCTGCGCGACTTCGGCCTCGGCACGCCCACGGGGGTCGAGTACCCGTCGGAGTCGAGCGGATGGCTGCGCAAGCCGTCCGAGTGGTCCGCTCTCAGCTCGGGCAGCCTGGCGATGGGTTACGAACTCACGACTACGCCGCTGCAGATGGTCGGCGCCTTCGGCGCGCTCGCGAACGGCGGTGTGCTCATGGAGCCGTACCTCGTGCGCGAGATCCGCGCGGCCGACGGTAAGGTCGTCGAACGGCGGAGCCCGACCGCGCTCCGGCAGGTGGTCGCGCCAGAAGTCGCGTCGGCCGTCACGGAAGTGCTCGCGGCCGTGGTCGAGGGCGGAACCGCGACGCGCGCGTCGCTGGAGACGTTCTCGGTCGCGGGGAAGACGGGCACCTCGCGACGCACCACGCCGGGCGGCGGGTACGCGGCTGGCGCCTACACGGCGACGTTCGCCGGCTACTTCCCGGCGCAGGACCCTCGGATCGTGATCTTCGTCAAGCTCGACGAACCGCGCGGCGAGTACTACGGCGGCCTCACCGCCGCGCCCGTCTCACGCGAGACGCTCCAGGGCATCCTCGCGGCGCGAACCGGCGCGATCGACGGGCGGACGCTGCTCGCCACGCGGGCGGTGGAGCCGGTGTCCGAAGGGCCCACGCGGCAGCCGAGGCCCGCCACGCCGGAGCCGATGCCGCGCGGGCCCCATATCGTCGACCTCACGCCGCCCGTGACCGCCCTCGTCGCGGACAGTGCCGGCGCGACGGAAGCGGTGGAGCTGGCGACCGAGGGGTCCGGGTCCGAGGCGGAAGTGGAGACCCCGCCCGTCGAGGTGCCGGAAATGGCGGGGATGAGCGTCCGGGAAGCGGCCCGCGCCGCGCATGGCGCGGGCCTCACGGTCCGCGTCCGCGGGTCGGGAGATATCGTCCGGTCCGAGCCGCCGGCGGGTCGATCGGTGGAGCGGGGAAGTCCGGTAACGCTGATCGCGACACAGCCATGAGCGTCGCGCTCTCCCGGATCGTGGATCGCCAGGACGCCCTCGGCGGCCAGGCGGACGGATCCTGTGGCGCGGGGGCCGGTGCCGGCGCCGACGTGAGCGCGGTAACAACCGACTCGCGGCGGGTTGGCCCCGGCGTGCTCTTCTGCGCCGTCCGCGGAGTCGCCGCCGACGGGCACGGGTTCCTCGGCGCGGCGGCGGCGGCGGGTGCCGTCGCGGCGATCGTCGAGACGGCGGATCCATCGCTGGCCATCCCCCAGATCGTCGTTCGAAGCGGTCGCGCGGCCGCGGCGTTCGCCGCCGCCGAGATCCAGGGCGACCCGTGGCATGAGATGACGCTGGTTGGCGTCACCGGTACCAACGGGAAGACCACGACCGTCTCGATCCTTCGCCACCTGATGTCGGCGCATGGGCCGGCCGCGAGCATCGGGACCCTTGGCCTGATCGGTGCCGACGGGCGGCCGGTTCCCGGGAGCGAGGGGCTTACCACGCCCGGCCCGGTGCAGTTCGCCGAGGTCATGCGCGGGCTGGCCGACCAGGGCGTCAGGTCGGTCGCGATGGAAGTCTCGTCCCACGCCCTCGAGCAGGACCGGGTGACCGCCGCGACCTTCGCCGCCGCCATCTTCACGAACCTCAGCCGTGACCATCTCGACTACCACGGCGACCTCGAGTCATACCGCGCGGCGAAGCTGAAGCTGGCCGACCTCGTCCGGCCGCACGGGGTGCTTGCCGTGAACGCCGACGACCCGGCGTGGGACGGTATCGGCCGGGAGGGCGTGCACCTGCTTCGCTTCGGGGCCGAGGGCCGAGGCGAGGTGCAGGCGGTGGACATCGAGATGGGCGCCGACGGCGTCAGATGGACGCTCTGGACGCCGTCCTGCACGGCTCCCGTGCGGATGTCCGTGGTCGGTATCTACAACGTGTACAACGCGTTGGGTGCCGCCACCGCGCTCTGGGGCCTGGGCTGGACCGCGGAATCCATCGCTGAGTCGCTCGAGTCGGTCGGACAGGTACCGGGCCGGATGGAGCGGATCGAGGTTCCAGGCGGGCCCCGGATCGTGATCGACTTCGCGCACACGCCCGACGCGCTCGAGCGGGCCCTGCGCGCCCTCCGCCCGCTCGTCCCCGGCCGGGTGATCGTCGTCTTCGGCGCGGGCGGCGACCGTGACCGCGGCAAGCGGCCCGAGATGGGCCGGGTCGCCGCCGAGAACGCCGACCTCGCGATCGTCACGAGCGACAACCCGCGGCACGAGGATCCGGCCGCGATTGCCGACGACATCGAGCGGGGGATGGAAGGTATGTCGCACGACCGGGTGCTCGACCGGGCGGAAGCGATCGAGCACGCGATCGACCTGGCCACGCCCGACGACGCGATCCTCATCGCCGGCAAGGGCCACGAGACCTACCAGCTCTGGGGCGACGAGCGGCGACCGTTCGACGAACGGGTGATCGTCGCGGAGATCCTGGCGAGCAAGGGGACGATCGGGTGAGCGCGGCCTTCTGGACGGCCGATCGAGTGGCCGAGGCTCTCGGGCTTGCCCCCACGGGCGAGGGGAGGGGCTATCGCGCCGTCTCCACCGATACCCGCGCGATCGGCCAGGACGACCTCTTCGTCGCGCTCGTGGGCGAGCGTTTCGACGGGCACGAGTTCCTCGCGGTAGCTGCGGAGGCCGGGGCGACGGGCGCCGTCGTAAGTGATCCGAACATCGCGGCGCCCGCGGGCATGGCGCTCCATGTCGTCGACGACACGCTGGCCGCGCTCGGCCGGCTCGGCGCGTATCGGCGTGATCATCTGGGCGACGTTCCCGTCATCGGCGTCGTGGGGAGCAACGGCAAGACGACGACGAAGGAGATGATCCGGTCCCTCCTCGCGACCCGCTACCGGACCCACGCGACGACCGGGAACCTCAACAACCAGATCGGCGTGCCGCTCACCCTTCTCGCGACGCCCGACGACGCGGAGGCCGTGGTCGTCGAGATGGGGACGACCATGCCGGGCGAAATCTCGA
>CAZUVK010000323.1:0-2517 GCA_964623785.1 uncultured Gemmatimonas sp.
GGACGGGATGGACGGGATGGACGGGATGGACGGGATGGACGGGATGGACGGGATGAGACGGATCAGTGGTATGGCCACGAGTCCTGTAGGGGCGGGTCCCCGACCCGCCCGCTGTCCATACGCGCGTGCGCACGGGGGCTGGGCCAGATTCGGACGAAGTGGGAGACGGGTTGGGGTTGGGCGTGACGGACAGCGTCCGGTGGTTGGCCGCGGGACGGCGGGCAGACCATGCGCCAATCATCAGCATTGACATTATTCGTTGCAACAAATATCGTTGTGAGCAGCCCGATGGTTTCAGGAGGTGAGCATGGAGCAGGTACGGTCGGCCGAGACAGGTCCATACGGGGAGGGAGCGGCGCAACCGTCGGACGAGGCGTTGGAGTATGAGACGTTTCTCAGTCTGATCGAGGCCGCTCACCTGTTGACGCGCGGGTTCGCGGATGTGTTGCGGCCGGCGGGCCTTACGCCGACGCAGTTCAATGTGCTGCGGGTGCTTCGGTGCGCAGGAAAACCGCTGCATTGCGGTGAGATGGGCGGCCGCCTGAGCGCGCGGGATCCGGATGTGACGCGCCTGCTCGACCGGTTGGAGTCGCGGGGACTGATCGCTCGGACGCGGGACGTCACGGACAGGCGAGTGGTGATGACGAGTTTGACCGAGGAGGGCCGGGCGCTTCTCGCTTCGCTGGAGGCGCCGGTCGGCCGGATCCATCGCGATCAGCTCGCGCACCTGGGCTCGGAGAAGCTGGAGGCACTCTCGCGGCTCCTGACGGAGGCGACGGCGGCGGTTCGCTGACCCTTTCGGTCGGCATTCCGCCTTTCATCTGGCATAATATTTGTTTACACGACTACCGTGAGCACGATGTGCGTGTGCCGTTCCGACGTCACAAGGAATATCGGTGCGGCGACCGCGGACGAACCTCGGCAACCCGTCCCGGGGGGGAGGCGAACAGAGGGGGATGGCGGGTGACAATTCACATGGGCGAGGAGAACTCAGATATGTCGAAGATTACGAAGTGGGAAGGCTTCCAGCGGCGACCCGAGTACGGGATCGCGGTGCTGCGTATCGTCCTGGGGACCGTCTTCGCGGCGCACGGCGCGCAGAAGCTGTTTCAGTTCGGCCTCGATGGGCTGGCGGAGGGATTCGCGTCGATGGGCATTCCGCTACCGACGCTGGCGGCGGTCGCGGTGATCGCGACGGAACTTCTCGGTGGGATCGCGCTGATCGTCGGCGCGCTGTCGCGACTGGTGGCGGTGCCGCTGGCGGCCACGATGCTGGTTGCGACGCTTCTGGTACACCTGCCCTCCGGCTTCTTCGCGCCGAACGGGGTCGAGTTCACGCTCACGCTGTTGTCAGGCTCACTCGCGATTCTGTTCGCGGGACCGGGAGCGCTGGCAGTGGACAACGTCCTGGCCGCGCGGCGGTCGGAGCACGGACGGGTGCATGAGATTGCCGGGCCCGCGCGGAGATCATCCCGCGCGGCGTGAGGGGTTCCCTGGGGGGAGCGCATGGCGTGGCGCTCCCCCCGGTGTCCCTCACGCCCGGCCGTACAGCCGCTCGAAGTCGATCAGCTCCACGTCCGCCCGTTTCTCCGCCACCGCCACGAGGTCACGCGTGAACCCCGGAGCGAAGAGAAGCAGCTTCGCGCCGGCGGCGCGCTCGCCGAGAGCAACTCGCGCCGCTTCGACACGGCGCAGGTGGGAGGCCGACATCCGTTCGCCCACCTTCGCTTCGCCGATGGAAAGCACGGTCCGCTCGGAGGGCGCCTCGACGTCGCCCCCGGCCACCACAATATCCAACTCGTACTCCCGGCCATCGGCCGACGACACGGTCGTGGGTCCGACCCGCTCGGGGTACCCGCCGACCGTTGGGGGATCCGTGAAGTTCGTAGTCCAGAACCGCGCCATCGATTCGAAGCACGGGCCCAGAATCCGTGAGTCGAAGGTTGGCCGAAGTTGTTTCCAGACCTCGCTCGCCTCGGCCTCGTGCCGGCCAAGGCGCGTGTAGTGTGGCCGGATCACCGCGTAATGGAACCGAAGCAGCGAGTCCGTCGGGTGGTACGTCGGCCGGTTGTCGCGAACCGGATCGTGGATCCGCTCCACCAGGTCCGCCGCGACGAGAGCGTCCATGATCGGCGCGAGCGACGCTCCCGGGATTTTCACGTAGTTGGTCAGCTTCGTCCAGGCGTGATTGCCCGCGGCCACGCCAGCCAGCGCCGCATGGTAGAGGTTGATCTTCCTCGCGCGCGAGATGGCCGGGTCATCGCTCAGAAGGAGTCCGGCTTCGTGAAACAGCGGCGCCGCGGGGGTCAGCGCGCGACGACACACCCATCGGTCGAAGTCGGAGCGGCCATCCGGCAGGTCTCCATCCACCATTTCCCGCGCGTACGCGGCGACCCCGCCAATCACCGCGTAGGTCCGCAACGCCGTTGGCAGGTCATCGATTCCGTGAAGCTCCCGCGCGACGCGAAAGTCGAACGGGGAGACGCGAAGGTCCAGCCCGGCGCGGCCGTGCAAAGG
>CAZUVK010000323.1:2527-2893 GCA_964623785.1 uncultured Gemmatimonas sp.
AGGCGCGGTGCCGCCGAGAATCCGGCTCATCACCGCCATCGCCGATCCGCAGAGGATGAGGCGAGTCCGGCTGGACGCGCGCGCTTCGCTCCTCGGCCCGAACGCACGCTGGATGATCGAATCGAGCCGCGGCGTATGCTCCGCCAGATACGGATACTCGTCAAGAACCACCACCAGCTCCCGGTCCCGGCCCGCGGCGAGCAACGCGTCGATCGCGGCTTCCCAATCACGGAGAGCGAGCGGCGCGCCGGATCCCTGAAACGAACCGAGTCGCTCCCCGATCTCCGCGAGCGCCTCCGCCGACGATCCCCGAACGGCGCCGTAGTAAAACCCCCCGCTCGCCCGGGAGACCTCCTCACCTTTCCA
>CAZUVK010000323.1:2903-4092 GCA_964623785.1 uncultured Gemmatimonas sp.
GGTGGGTGCTCGCTCAATAGATCGGCAACCCCTTGCCACCGCATGCTTTAGGGTACTACTCCCACGGCCTCGACCCACGCGCTTCGCCCCATGTCGTTCTGCCATCTGCACTGTCACTCCGAGTACTCCCTCCTCGACGGCGCCAACCGCCTCGATGACCTGATCCGCCGCGCCGTGGAGTTGGAACAGCCGGCCCTCGCCGTCACCGATCACGGTGTCATGCACGGGGCCTGGCTCTTCCACGAGAAGGCGCGGAAGGCGGGGTTGAAGCCGATCATCGGCATGGAGGCGTACGTGGCGACGGGCAGCCGTCACGACCGCGGGAAAACGAAGGGCGAACGAGGCTACTATCACCTCGTGTTGCTCGCGCGCGACCGCGAGGGGTACGCGAATCTCGCCAAGCTCTCGTCGATCGGGTACCGGGAGGGTTTCTACTTCAAGCCGCGGATCGACCGCGAGGTGCTCGCCCGGCACGCCTCGGGGCTGATCGTGTCGAGCGCGTGCCTGGCGGGCGAAGTCGCGCGCCACCTGATGGAGGACCGGTACGACGAAGCGCGCGAGACCGCGGCCTGGTACGCGGAGCTCTTCAAGGGCCGTTACTACCTCGAGGTACAGGGCCACGACTCCGGGGGTCAGGAGGAGCTGAACCGGCGAATCTTCACCCTCGGCGAGGACCTGGCCCTCCCTGTCGTGGCGACGAACGACGCGCACTTCCTCCGCGCCGACGACCACAGCGCGCACGACGTCCTCCTCTGCATCGGCCTCGGCAAGGACCTGAACGACCCCGACCGGATGCGGTACGACGGCGGGCTCTACTTCAAGAGCGCCGAGGAGATGGCGGAACGGTTCCCCGACCGACCGGATGTCCTCGAAAACACGCTGCGGATCGCGGACGAAGTCGACATCCGCTTCGAGAAGAAGTACTTCGTCCCCGAGTTCCCGCTCCCCGACAACGTCGCCTCCGAGGCCGACCTGCTGCGGGAGTGGACATGGTCGGGCGCGAAGAGGCGCTACGGGGATGACGCGGGAGAGGTGCCCGGACGCGTTCGCGATCGGATCGAGTACGAGCTTGAGGTGATCACCCGCCTCGGCTACTCGGGCTACTTCCTGATCACCGCCGACTTCATCCAGTGGGCGCGCGACCAGGGCATCCCCGTGGGCCCCGGCCGCGGATCGGCGGCGGGCTCCA
>CAZUVK010000324.1:0-4091 GCA_964623785.1 uncultured Gemmatimonas sp.
CCCTGCGCGAGCCGCTTTCGAAACTGACCGGCACGGTTCTCGAACTCGACTGAATCATCCAGATGGCAACCAGGAACGTCGACCTGATGCTCGACTCGTCCACCGGCGATGAGACCATCCCCTGGCTCGAGGAGTTGACGCCTCGCCAGATCGTCGCCGAGCTCGACAAGTACATCGTCGGCCAGGACGACGCCAAGAAGGCCGTCGCGATCGCTCTCCGCAACCGCTGGCGCCGTCAGCGCGTCACGTCGGACCTGCGCGAGGAGATCATGCCTAATAACATAATCATGATCGGGCCGACCGGCGTCGGGAAGACCGAGATCGCGAGGCGGCTGGCGAGGCTGGCGGGCGCGCCGTTCGTGAAGGTGGAGGCCTCAAAGTTCACGGAGGTCGGCTATGTCGGTCGCGATGTGGAGTCGATGATCCGGGACCTGGTCGACGTGGCGATCAATCTGGTGCGGAACGAGCGCGAGGAGGATGTGCAGGAGGTCGCCGAACAGCGGGTGGAGGAGCGTCTGCTCGACCTGCTCATCCCGCCGATCGATGGCGACGGCGCGAGTCGTGGGGCGGACTCGGCGGCCACGTCCCCGCGTGCGTTCATCGTTGGCGCGGCAGGCGATGTGATGGACCACCGGACGGTGGCCGACCGGGGCGACGGGCCCTCGGGTGACGCCGCGACGGAGGCGGATGCGGAGGGCGAGGAGGAACGCCGAATCCGCGAGCGGCGGGAACGAACGCGCGCGAAGATGCGCGAACTGCTGCGCGAGGAAAAGCTGGAAGAGCGGGAAGTCGAGGTGGAAGTCCAGCAGAGCGCGCCGGTCGAAAACATGATGATGCCGATGGGCGGGATGGAGGGGATCGACTTCAACTTCACCGAGATGTTGCAGGACCTGCTGCCGAAGCGCACGAAACGGCGCCAGGTCACGATCGCCGAGGCGCGCCGGATCCTGCTCCAGGACGAACTCGACAAGCTCGTCAATATGGACGAGGTCATCGCCGAGGCGCTGGATCGAGCCGAGGAAACGGGGATCGTGTTCCTCGACGAGATCGACAAGGTCGCGGGCGAGCGCGGTGGCGCAGGCCCCGACGTGTCACGCGAGGGTGTTCAGCGCGATCTTCTCCCGATCGTGGAGGGGTCCACCGTCCAGACGAAGTACGGGATGGTGCGCACCGACCACATCCTCTTCGTCGCGGCGGGCGCGTTCCACGTCGCCAAACCGTCCGACCTGATCCCGGAACTCCAGGGCCGTTTCCCGATCCGGGTGGAGCTGAAGAACCTTACGGAAGCGGATTTCGTGCGGATCCTCCAGGAGCCGAAGAACGCGCTGCTGACCCAGTATCAGGCGCTCGTCGCCGCGGAGGGCGCGAACCTGACCTTCACCCCCTCGGGCGTGACCTCCATCGCGGCGACCGCCGCGACGCTGAACGATCGGATGGAGAACATCGGTGCGCGGAGGTTGCACACGGTCCTTACCACCATCCTCGAGGACATCATGTTCGACCTGCCCGACTCAGGCGTTGGGGACATCGTGATCGACGAGGAGCGGGTGAAAGAACGGCTGAAGGGGATCGTGGAAGACGAGGATCTGAGGCGCTACATCCTCTAGGAAGAGTGAATCGTGCAGTGGGAAGAGTGAAGGGGATCCCCGCATTTCGGATCCCTCGTTCGTCAGGCGAACGTCTGCCGGGTTCAGTCGGGGAAGTTGACTGACTGTGCCGAGGCGTCGGTGACGGGCTCTCCCGTGATCAGTTCGACCATCGCCTCCATCTCGATGCCCATCTCCTCGAGGCGTCGCAGAACCCCGTAGGCGTGCGCGTAATCGAAGTAAAGGCCGACCGCCTCCTCATGGGCGGGATGGTACTCGAGCACCTTCTCCTCGAGGCGGTCGTGCAGGTTCTGGCAGATCGCCGCCACGGCGTGGTGAACCCAGCGCTGCTCCGCGAGGGTCCCGATGCTGAGCGAGTGGGTGAGTCGGGGCTGAAGGAGCGACACGTGAACGATCGCCTCCGCGGGTGCGGCCACCGCCCCGGAGGAGGCGTCTCCGCTTCCGTCCAGCAGCAATTCCGCCCCTATATCCAGGGCCCGAAGCTCTTCGAAACTGCAGTTCAGAATCACCGGCCCTCCAGCGAAGAACGGTTCCGCGGCGGCTGGGGAGCAATCGCCGCGCCATCTGCCGGCCCAACCTGGATCCGCGGCCCGCGTGCGCGAAAATGCCCGCGGTTACTGCGCTTTCAGGCGCGCCGTCGTCGCTCGAACGAACCTCCGCGATGCCGTCCACTGTACACTGCAGTGGACGAACGAGGCTCGGAAAAGGTGGTCATCGGGATGCGGTTCTTCTCAGTACATCCGTGCCATCCGGCTGGTTCCCCGGATTGCGCAACCCGCGGCGCCTTCAACGATTGCTGCCCCGGAGTATCGACTCATCCGGAGACACGATTCATCCCCTGAACTCGGATTCCAGCATCGTTCGGGCGGTGGCCGCGCGCTCCTGGGCCGTACCCAGGTCGTCGGCCAGGACGGTCAGATGCCCCATCTTCCGGCGCGGGCGCGACTCCCGCTTCCCGTAGAGATGCAGCGATAGCATCGGAACGCGCAATGCCTCCGCGACTGTAGCGATACCGCCACCGGTCCCGATGTGCTCGCCCAACAGGTTCGCCATCACGGCGGGCCGGAGCTGGACCGGCTCGGCGAGCGGCAGCCCGCAGACGGCCCGGAGCTGCTGTTCGAATTGCGAGACGCTACAGGCTTCCCACGTATAGTGCCCCGAGTTGTGTGGTCGCGGCGCGATCTCGTTCACGTAGAGCAGCCCCTGGCGATCCACGAAGAGTTCTACCGCCAGTACGCCCACGACATCGAGCCCCCGCGCGAGCGTCTCGCCGACGGTGACCGCTTCGCGCGCCACTTCCGGCGCGAGCCGGGCCGGCGCCAGCGTGTAGTCGAGGATGCCGTTGCGGTGGATGTTCTCGGACACCGGAAACGAAGCGACGCTTCCGTCCGCGGACCGGGCGCAGATCACGGAGATCTCGAGCATGAAATCGACGATTGACTCGAGGATCAGCGGCCCCGCGTCGTCGCCGCCGACCTCCTCGTACGCCGCCCCGATCCCGGCGGGGGTGTGGATGCGCGCCTGTCCCTTCCCGTCGTACCCTCCGGTCGCGGTCTTGAGCAGACATGGGGTGCCCATTTCTCGCACGGCGGCCTCGAGATCAGCGCGCCCATCGATCGAACGGAACTCCGCGGTCCGTAGCCCGAGCGCGCGGGCCTCGGTCTTCTCGAGCACCCGATTCTGTGCGATCCGGAGAACTCGTGATCCGGGACGGACGGGGACGAGCCCCTCGAGCCACGCGATCGCCTCGACGTTGGCGTTCTCCCACTCGAGCGTGACCACGTCGCAGCGGGCCGCGAGTTCGCGCGCCGCGTCCACATCCGCGAGCGGCGCGCGGATCTGCTCGTCGGCGATCTGCCCGGCGGGCGACGATTCATCGGGTTCGAGTACGACCGTTCGGTAGCCCATGCGTCGCGCCTCGAGCACGAACATACGGCCGAGCTGGCCCCCGCCGACGATGCCAATCGTCGAGCCGGGGAGGAGTGGCTTCGAAATCACGGAGTGACGGGCGGCTCCCGCAACGCCTGTTCGGCGAGCCTCGCGCGGAATGCATGGAGCCGCGATCGCAGCCCGGCGTCCGACGTGCCGAGGATCTCGGCCGCCAGGAGGCCGGCGTTCGCCGCGCCCGCCTTGCCGATCGCGACCGTCGCGACGGGGACGCCGCGCGGCATCTGAACGATGGAGAGAAGGGAATCCATCCCCTGCATGGCGGACGATACCACGGGGACGCCGATCACCGGCAGCACCGTCTTCGCCGCCGTCATGCCCGGCAGGTGGGCGGCGCCGCCCGCGCCCGCGATGATCACGGCGAGCCCGCGCCCCTCGGCGGACTCCGCGTACGCGAACATCCGGTCCGGAGTCCGGTGCGCCGAGACGACCTCCATCTCGTATGCGACCTCGAGCTCGTCGAGGATACGCGCAGCCTCCGACATCGTCTCCCGATCGGAGTGACTGCCCATGATGATCCCGACTCGCGGGGCGACC
>CAZUVK010000325.1:0-2819 GCA_964623785.1 uncultured Gemmatimonas sp.
TAACCATCTGACACCTGATTGCAGGTACGTCATGAACAGATTCCGTGGTGGCCGGCGACGGCCGTAGCCACATCGAATGGGAGGGGCCGATGAAGAGGCATCTAGTCGCGATGGCGTTCGTCGCGGTCGCCGGGACCGCGTGCGCCGCCAACGGACCGTCGGTCGGGGAGGGGCGGGCTCCTGGCGCGGATTGGGTCACCATTCACGTAGAAAACGAAACGCCGAATACTCTGAGAATCTCGTCGCTTGACCACGGGTCGGAGACCCACATCGGCCGAGTCCAGCCCATGTCAAGCAGTTCCATGAGAGTTCCCGGCCACTCGGGGCCGACAATTCAGCTCGTTGCCCGTCCGTCAGTCAATTTGTTCAGCGACAGGGCGCATGTCTCGGAGCCGATATCGGTGCGGGCTGGACAGGGGATCACCTGGCGGCTCCAGGCGAGCCCGGCGACGGCGGATGTTCCGCGGCTCTCAACGGTCCGGATGTACATCTGTGACGGCACGGGCGGGTGCTGACGAGGTAGCCAATCCATCGAACCCGGGACCGCGGACCACCCGCGGTCCCTCGCGTGTAACCCGGGCGCTCCATCCGGGCGCGTCAGGCTGGCGTCGGAACTGGACCCGCCCTAAAATAGACGAACATACCGCGACTGGATTCGCGACCCGCGCGCGTGACGTGCTACCCACCGGGGACCGGCTTACCTCGCCCCCAGGCCCCTTCGAGAAGAGGAAAATCGTGAGTACCGCAATCCGAACCTGGACGCCTCTGTTCGCGCTCTCCGCCATGCTGGCCGTCGGTTGCGCACCCGCGCCGGGCAACGAGGTTGCCTCAGGCACCGTCGGCGATGCGGTTCTTCGCAATGTCGACACGCGGCCGGGGGAGTGGCTCACCCACGGACGAGACTACGGCGAGACACGGTTCAGTCCCCTGGAATCGATCAACGAATCGAACGTCCACGAGCTTGGCCTGGCGTACTCATACGCGACGGGGACCGATCGCGGACTCGAGGCGACTCCGATCGTCCATGACGGCGTCATCTACACGACGCTTCCCTGGAGCGTGGTGCAGGCGATTGACGCGCGATCGGGCACCCTGATCTGGGAGTGGGATCCCTCGGTGGATCGTGCGCGCGGGCAGCTCGCCTGTTGCGACGTGGTCAATCGCGGAGTGGCGATCTACGATGGCCGGATCTACGTCGGGACGCTGGATGGCCGGCTCGCGGCGCTGGACGCGGCGACGGGCGTCTCGGTATGGGAAGCCGTGACCGTCGACCAGAGCCAGGACTACACGATCACCGGCGCGCCCCGCGTCGTCGCCGGCAAGGTGGTCATCGGCAACGGAGGCGCGGAGTATGGGGTTCGTGGGTACGTCTCCGCGTATGACGCGAAGACGGGTGACCTCGCGTGGCGGTTCCACACGGTGCCGGGCGACCCGTCGCAGCCGTTCGAGTCACCGGCGATGGCGGCGGCGGCGGAGACGTGGACCGGCGAGTGGTGGATGTACGGCGGCGGCGGCACCGCCTGGGACGGGTTCGCGTACGATCCGGATCTCGACCTCCTCTACATCGGGACCGGGAACGGCTCTCCATGGAACCGGGAGATCCGGAGCCCCGGTGGCGGCGACAACCTCTATCTATCTTCGATCGTCGCCGTTCATGCGGCAACGGGCGAACTCGCCTGGTACTACCAGACCACACCCGGTGACAGCTGGGACTTCACCGCTACCCAGCACATCATGCTGGCGGATCTCACGATCGACGGGCGTGAACGTCAGGTGCTCATGCAGGCGCCGAAGAACGGGTTCTTCTATGTGCTCGACCGTGCGACGGGAGAACTCATCTCGGCCAATGCGTACACGGAAGTCACCTGGGCCACCGGAGTCGACATGGAGACGGGCCGGCCAGTCGAGGCCGCGAACGCCCGCTACCTCGAGGAACGCGTCAGCCTGAAGCCCGGTCCCTACGGTGGCCACAACTGGCACCCGATGTCGTTCAATCCCGAAACCGGGCTCGTCTACATCCCGGTCCAGGATGCTTCGTTCGTGTACGCGCAGGCGAACGGATTCACGTACCGGCAGGGTTCGTGGAACACCGGCACGAACCTGGCCGCCGCCGTTGGAATGACGGGCATCCGGCCGCCGGCGGGCAGCCTTGTCGCCTGGGATCCCGTCGCGGGCGAGGTCCGCTGGGCGGTCGGGTACTCGGACATCTGGAACGGCGGGACGCTGAGTACGTCGGGGAACCTCGTCTTCCAGGGCACCTCCGACGGCCGGTTCGTCGCATACCGGGCCACGGACGGCGAGGTTCTCTGGGAAGTGACGGTGGGCGGTGGCGTGATGGCGGCGCCGGTGACCTATGAGCTCGACGGGATACAGTACGTCGCGGTCATGGCGGGCTGGGGCGGGTCATACGGGCTCGGGGGACGCGGTCGCGCGATCGTTCCCGGCCGGATGCTGGTGTTCGCGCTGGGGGGCACCGACGCGGTAGCCCCAACGGAGATTTCGGGGCGGGCCGCACCCTCTGTGATCGCATCCGCCGCGAGCCCGGACGCCGTCGCGGCGGGCGCTGGCGTGTTCGCGCAGTCTTGCGCGGTCTGCCACGGCACGAACGCGGAGAGCAGCGGGGTCATCCCTGATCTGCGGTACGCATCGCCCGAGACCTACGATCAGTTCCAGGAGATCGTGCTTGGCGGCGCGCGGCAGGAACGGGGCATGCCTTCGTTCCAGGCGACGTTGAGCGCCGATCAGGTGGATGCGGTCCGGTCCTACCTGCTCGGCAGGCGCGCGGAACTCTACCCGTGAGGTCGGATTCGCGGAGGCTC
>CAZUVK010000325.1:2829-4079 GCA_964623785.1 uncultured Gemmatimonas sp.
GGTCACGCGGGTCGCGGAGGCGGTGTAGCGGAGCCTCCGCGACCCGCGTGACCTTCGTCCACCCCACGCGAGAGTACTGACTACCTTGCGAATGTTATCCCTGATCGTCGCCGGGCTGCTGGTCGTGGGCTGCGGCGCGGGCATCCAGCAGCAACGACAACCGGTCGTCGGCGCTGATCCCCAACGAGATGGCGTGCCCATCGAAGTGGAAAACGGAAGCGCCGCCACGCTCCGCGTCTATGTGGTCACCGGCAACAATGAATGGCTGCTCGGTCGCGTCGAGCCACTCCGCACCGCGACGTTCAATCTCCCCGAAGGAATGAGCGGCACCATGTCGCTCTCCGCCCGTATCAGCACCGGATCGCGAGACGATGAGCACGTCTCCGAAGGATTCAGCGTAACGAACGGGCAGCGCGTTTCATGGCAGTTGAGGGCTCCGCTCGGCACGACGCTCCCCCGCATCTCGAACATTTACATCTTCGGCTGCCACGACGACCCGGCCTGCTGATCGCGGGCGCCTCGCAGTCGGGCTCGCCGCTCTCTCGCTCCGCGTCACGCGCCCGATTCCGGCCCAACCCACGTCCCACCTCCAGCGGGGTTAAGCGACTCGGGGCCCCGCGCGATGCGGAGCCCCGAGACCACTGAGCCCTTCGTGCTTCTCTACGGATTCACGAAGGCCGGAACGCAGGTCGCCCCGAAGGCACAGTTTCCGCCAATGCCACCGTAGGTGTACGGCGCGAGCCCCAGAGCCTCGAGCTCGCGGCCCGGGACCGGCATGTGGATCGGGTTCCCCTCACGGAGCCGTCCGAAGCCGCGGTTATCCGCCCAGGACCGCATCCCGTCGACCCCGTAGAGCTCGACGCGGCGCTCGTAGATCAACGCCTCCATCAGGTCGCCACACGCGCCAGCGCGCGTCTGCGGAACGCAGGTCGGGCTCTCCGGAACACCGGCGGCCGTAACCGCCGGAAGACCCGGATACGTCGTCGTGCCGATCGTCTGCGACGCAGTCCGCGTCGCGTTGACCAACTCCGCCGCGCCCGCCGCATCACCCGTGCGAAGGAGGGCCTCCGCGCGGATCAGCCGGTTCTCGGTCACGCCCATCATCGGAACGAAGATGTTCGTGAACGCTCCGTTGTACCGGTACCACTGGTACGCCGAGAAGTTGTAGAGGCCACGATCGGAGAGGAACCCCCACGTGCTACCTTCGGTCGCGAGCGTACCCACAAGCGCTGCCGACATGTATCGGAAGT
>CAZUVK010000326.1:0-285 GCA_964623785.1 uncultured Gemmatimonas sp.
CGCGAATCTCTCACATGGTCCTCCCACTGGCGGTGGACGGGTATCGCGATATCGCGATACGTATCCTGCACTCGTGGTTTTATGGCGGTGGCCCATGGGGAGGACAGTCTTGAACCGGCGTTCGGGGGGGATCCGTCGGCGTCAGGCGAGGAAGTTCGGAAGGCATTGCCGCGAAGAGGAACACAGCGAGAGCCGCCGGAGACGTTGCCCCGGCGGCTCTCTCGCGCCCGGCTCAGTCAAGCACGAGGTCGTCTGTCCATACGAGGGCACCATCGACCTCGTCAC
>CAZUVK010000326.1:295-4036 GCA_964623785.1 uncultured Gemmatimonas sp.
ATCGACCTCCATGGCGTAGCCCCACGGATGGATCTCCGGCGCCGACTCCGCGACCAGCCGGACTCCGTGCTTCGCCGCCCAGGTATCGACTCGCGCATCCCAGAGGGCGATTTCCGCGTCGGAGAGTTCGCGGTGCGAGGGACGTTCTGCCGTCGGTGAGTCCGCGCCGGTCTGCTGTGCATCCAGCACGTCGGACACGTCGTACGGTCCGAACCCGTCGTACTCCTCGTGCAGGCACTCCTCGCGCGGGTCACTGAGACGACGCCGGCGCAACGTCGGAAGCGCCGCTTCGTAAACTGCGGCCTTCTCTGCGAGCCGGAGCCGCTTGCTGTACACGCGGCAGGCCTGCTCGAACCGCGGGTCGTTCCGGTAGCTGTACTGCGGTCCTTCGCGGTCCGCGTGACGGAGGAAGCAGGTGAACCAGCACTTCGGAAGCGGCCCGCTCATCCGGTAGCACTCCGCGCAGAGGGCGTAGGATCGCTCCTTCTTGATGGTCCCGCAGGCGACACAGCGGAGGAAACGCTTCGGTGTCGGCACGGGCGTCTTCACAGGCGCGGACGCGTTGCGGTTCGTGCGTGAGGTCGTGGTCATCGGAGTCTCCTTGCGTAGGGTTGGCTGTTTCTCCCTCTCGGGCGAAGCCCCCTACGGGCCCGGTGGCGCCGCGGGTCAAGGACGGCGAAGCCGCTCGGCGGAGTCCGTGTGCCGGCCGCAGATGCCGACTCGAAGTGCTGGGGGTATCCGGCACATGGACGGAGATCCTTGACGCGTGGCTCCGGGCCTACCTTTCGATAAACGAGAGAGCGAGAAGCCCAAAAAAGTCGTCAGCGACGGCGCTGCACGCGGCACGCGTGTCGTCCGGCGAAGCCGGACTTGCGCCGTCTCCGCTTGGGTGGGGCGGAGGCGGGGTCGTCGGAGGCGTTCAGGGGAGGCTCCGAAGGCCGAGCCGCGTTCGGGCCCGGCCTTCGGAGCCGTGAATCAGCGAAGTTGGGTAACGCTGGATATCAGCCATCGGTGGAGCAGCCACTCCCAGCCCAGAGTGTTGCGAATTTCCCGGACCGATACGCCGAACGATCGCTGGAAGAGGTGGACAAGTGCGGAATGGTCTGCGAATCCAAGCTCTCCTGCGACGACCGAGACGGGAACGCCTGGACGTGCCTGGAGGTGGAGGGCGGCGTGCAACGCCCGTGCAACGTGAAGCCACCGCCCGGGCGCCGGCAATCCACGTTTGCGCAGCCGAAAGCGCGCGCTCGACTGCGAGATTCGGAAATGGCCGAGGACGCCCGCGACGTCCCTATGAAGGGACGCGGCAGCAAACACCTTCTCGAGGAGGTCGGCCTGGTTTGGGTTCAGACGAAGCGAGTGGAGGTGGAGCCAGTCGACCACATCGCGGGCCAACACGGATCGATCCGTGAGGATGTCCCGAAGGATGTCGTACGTCTGGGACCCCAGAGGCACCACAGCGCGGAACCTCGACGACGAGAGCCGGCCGGCCGTGCTGACTCCCTCCTCCGGCGTCATGTCCAGGAAGACGACGACCGGGCAGTCCGGATTGCGCTTCGAGAGGTCGAGGATGAGGGGTCGGAGCGTCGCCAGCTCGGTTCGAGGGCAGGAGACTCGCACGCCGAGGATGTTCCCTGGCACGGGAGAGACTCCGTAGTGACCTGGCAGAACCGTCTGAAGGTCGCCCGAATCGTACGGCGGCCGAAGAAGGACGACCGGCGGTATCGGGCCGTGCGAGGGCGGCGCCTCAGGAATCCATCGTCGTGTCGATCGGGGCGAGAGTGAAACTGCGTGAGCATTCACGGAAGCCTCCAGGGATTGGGGTTCGGTGGATGCCAAGCCGACGACCCGCCTCCCTGGACGAAATGCGAAACCCCAGCGCCGGTGGCCGGGCCGGGGTTTCGTTATCTCACGCAGAGTCTATTTAGGATCGCCTTCTCGGCACTTCGCCCCTCCTCTTCTCCCGATAGGGCGACCCGGCATCGGAAGCCGCCAAGGACGCGCAATCCGGGATATTGTTTAGAATCTAAACAGCAACCTCGCCCCGAGACCGTCCCACAAGAGGCAACTGCAACAGCGCAATAGAACGCTGGAGCGCAAACGCGAGTACCGTGCTATAGAGGCGTGCGACGCTCGCGCACCTCCCCGCAGCTTGGATCGGCGTCAGCGGGAAAGGCCGATCCAAGCCCTCGGCGCGGACCAGCGGAGCGGGAAAGGCCGATCCAAGCCCTCGGCGCGGACCAGCGGATCCGCCAGCTATCATTTTGCTCATTTCTGACGGAAGATTCCGATGAAAGTCCTCACCGTGGCGCTCCTCAAAGGTGGCAGTGGAAAAACCACCACCTCCCTGGCGATCTCCGCAGTGCTGGCCGAGAAGGGGCTCTCCGTCCTCCTGGTAGATGCTGATCCTCAGGCCACCGCGACGATGATCTTCGGAATGAAGCCGGTGGCCGAGCCCTGGGCGGCGGAGCCCGTGGAGCTACACGTCAAGGAGCTGCGCGCCGGGTCGTTGACGTTGGCGCGCGGCGGGCGGCCGTTGAGACTGGCGGGCCAAGAGCAGCGGAACGCGTTTCTCGACCGGCTGACCGGGATTGCGGATGTGATGGTGGTCGATACCGCACCGGGCGAGATCGAGCTTGTGAACACGGCGCTCGCACGGTCGGACCTGCTCCTGATTCCCGTGGAGCCGTCTCCGCTCTCGCTGACCGGGATGATGGACGTCGCCGAGCTTGCGAGTCGGCTCCAGCCCCCTCCATTGATTCGCTCCGTACTCACAAGGGCGCATCGAGTCCGCAACGTGACGCGCGAACTCATGGATCGCGTTGACCGGCTGCTTCCCGGAACCCTCTGCGCGACCTCGATTCCGGAGAACGCGCGCGTCGTGGACGCGCCGGATTTCGGCATTCCTGTGACGCTCTCGCATCGGCGCTGCCGCGCCTCGGAGGCGTACCGCGATCTCGTGGATGAGTTGCTCCCGCTGCTCGTCGGTCCGACAGTGACCGATCCGACCTCATCCGCCTACGTCGCACTCGCTGATGCCCGCTGATCGTCGGAAGCCCGAGGGGCCGGGATTCGGTCATGATGGGGGCTCGAACCTCTCGGACTACCTCGGCGCGGCCGGGCACGCCCAGCAGATCGAGCTCCTGGCGGAGGCCGGGGAGCGTCTGGTCCAGGTTTCGGTCGATCGCATCGACACGAGTCCATACCAGGCCCGCACGAACTTTGACCCGGAAGAGATTGCGGCCCTCGGGATGGACATTCGAGAGCACGGCCTCAACCACCCGGTCACGGTACGGCCAAAGCAGGACGGTCGCTACGAGTTGGTGACGGGTGAGCGGCGCTGGCTCGCCGCGCGAAAAGTGGGGCTCGCACATGTGACCGCGCGCGTTCGGTCCCTGGACGACTTCGAGGCGCACTTGATCGGCGTCAGCGAGAACAACCAGCGCGCGGATCTCTCGGCTTGGGAGATGGCAGTCGAGGCCGCCGAACTGCTCCAACACGCGCAGGCCGCCTCTCGTCCCCACTCTCAGCGGGACCTCGCGCGCTACCTCAACCGGAATGTCGCGATCGTGAACCAGCAGCTCTCGATCGCCGCCGCGTTCGGCCCGGACCTTCTGACCCAGACACAGACGAGCCGGGCAATGCTTTGCAGGCTTCCGCACATCGCTCTGCACGAGATCGCGAAGATGCCTGCATCGCGACGACCTCCGGCGCTCAAGGAAGCGATACGAAGGCACAAGC
>CAZUVK010000327.1:0-3487 GCA_964623785.1 uncultured Gemmatimonas sp.
CGAGATGGAAGGGCCGTAGAGGTCGCAATCGCAGAGGCCGACCCTGGCGCCGGTTTTAGCCAGCGCGACGGCGAGATTCGCCGCGACGGTGGATTTCCCCACGCCGCCCTTGCCGGAGGCGATGGCGATGATGCGCTTCACGCCGGGAATGGACGATTTGCCGGTGACCGCTTCCGCCGCCTGGCCCGGGGTGTCCTTGATGGAGATGTCCACCTTCACCGCGCCGATGTCGGGCAGCGTGTCGAGCACCGCGTGGCAGTCCTTGAAGATCTGTTCGGGGATCTTCGCGTCCTTGGTCTGGATCTCGATGCGGACCAGCACGCCGCCGGCATCGCACCGGATGTCCTTGACGAGGCCGAAGGAAACGATGTCGCGGGAAAATCCGGGATAACGGACCTGGCGGAGAGCTTCGCGGATGAAATCGGGTGACACGGCGCGGGGATGGGAGCGCCGGGACCCGTGGCTGTCAACCGGCGAACCATGGACCGGGGCAGCTCACCGCCACAGCCGGCGGTTCGCCTCCGTCCATGAGCGGCGATCATGATCTGCGGCGATTTGCGGCGGTTCTTTTCCCCCAACCCGCATGTCAGCGACTAATCGCACCGGGATGCGCCGGGCGTTCCTCTGCGTCCGGTCCCTTTGCGGTTGGCGGGGGGCGGGCAGCCCGCAGCGCGGGGATGGTTGAAGTTATCATGCAACATGAAAATGATGAAGATTAACATGCGAAATAGTATGGTTGAAACCAAATGGTATTGGCCTTTCGGACGCGACAGGAGCACGGCTGAATTCCCGGGCAAGCGCGTGCGTTCCGGTCCGGCCGGAGTGCATTTGCTGGCCGCCGTCGTCTCGATCCTGACCTGCGTCAGCGGCATCGCTTCGGCCTTGGAGACCCGCTACATCCGCTTCAAGCAACTGGAATTGAGGGCGGTCGGCACGACCATGATCCAGCTTTCCGAGTTCGAGTTCTACAATGGCGATACGCTCGTTCCGATACCCGCCGAGGGCGTCACCAACCCGGGCGGGAACCACGTCAATGACGTGCAGACCCCTGACAAGCTCGTCGACGGCCTCACCAACACGAAGTGGCTCGACGGCAACGGACGTCCGCTGATCTTCGACTTCGGCCAGACAGTCACGATCGACGGCTACCGCTTCGCCACGGCCAACGATGCCAACGGCCGCGATCCCGTGTCGTGGCGGATCGAGGTCAGCGAAACCGGCGGCGAGAGCGATGAGGAATGGACGCCCGTGGATCAGCGGGTCCAACACCCGACCACGACCGACCGCTTCACCTATTCGGAGAAATTCGTGATCGCGGGCGAGGCCGCGCCCTTCATCAAGTCGTTCGAAATTTACCAGGTCGGCACGGGCGGGGATGCGGTGACCTACCCCGCGCGCACGTACTATGCGGTGGCTCCGAACGGTGCGGAGGTGTCGCTGTTCCTCGAAGCGGAATTGGCCGACAGTGTTTCGCTCGATCCCGCGCCGGCAGGTCAGACCGTTACGGATTACGGCACGTACTTCTATGTCCCGGCGCCGAGTTCGGCGACCACTTACACGTTCACCGCGACCAACGCCGCGGGGAGCGCGAGCAGGGAAGTGACGGTGAGGGCGTCGGGGGGAGGCGGCTCGAGCTACCGGTATGTCCGCTTCAGGACGCTCAAGCTGCGCAGCGGCGGCCCCAGAGACGTCCAGCTCGACGAGTTCGAGTTCTTCGACACCACCGTCAACCCGCCCGTCGAGATCACCCCGGTCACCGTGACCAATCCGGGAGGCAGCAACGCCCCCGATGCCGGGCAAGGCGCCATCAATCTGATCAACGGAGACCTCGACGGGACCGACGAGAACGGGGCCAGAATCCGGCGCAAATGGTTCGATGGGAACAATGCGCCCGTCATCTTCGACTTCGGCGCGACTCCCGTTCCGTTCAACTTCTATCAATTCACCACCGCCAACGACTTAGAGGTCCGGGATCCCCTGCGCTGGGTGCTCGAGGGCAGGAATGCGGAGAGCGAAGAATGGACGGTGATCGACGCCGTCTCCACACACGATTATCCGGTCACGACGCTCAGGCATGCCACGATTCCCGGCATTCATCTGGATGCGACGCCTCCCGACGTGGTGCCGGTGATCAACCATTTCTACGCCGTGCGGGCGCCGGAGATCGGGCCGTCGACGGTGGAGTTCTTCTGGAGCGTGGACTACGCCGATGAGCTGGAGATTTCTCCCGGTTTCGGCGGGATCGACGTTTCGGACTCGGCCACGGGGTCGAACGTATTCACCCCTACGGTCGGCGGACTCTATACGCTTACCGCGACGTCTCCGGCGGGGGTGACGACCCGTTCGGTGACCATCGAACTTGTGGGCGCGCCGCCCGAGGGGATCGACTATCCGGACTTTTCGCTGGCCGGCGAGGAACTCGCGCTGCTCGGAAGCTCGTTGCTCATCAATGACTTCCCGCAAACTCCGCAGCCGGGGAACGCCTTCCGGCTCCGGTTGACGCCGGATGTCGGCAATCGGCTCGGTGCGGCTTGGCGGACGGAACGGGTGTCGCTGGGCGGGGGATTCGACACCACCTTCGGCTTCCACCTCACCACGGCGTTCCGCGGCTATGGAGCGGAGGGGCTTTCCTTCATCGTGCAAAATACCGGAGACGGCAGCAATCTTCTTCCCGCATCCGAGAACGGACCGGGAAGCAACGCCCTGATCGTGAAGTTCTCCACGTGGGACAACAGCTCGACCGCGCTCGTCGAAGCTCGGGTGAATGTCTACTCCGGCAGTGGGGCGACACGGCTCGGCACGGCCGATTTGAGGGCTTTCCCGCTCAATCCGCCGCTGAATGCGACGCCCTTTGGAGCCTTGTTGAGCGGCCCTCCCGGCTCGACGCCCTTCACCGCCCGGGTCGTTTACACGCCGGGGGATCTCGACATCTATGTCAACGGGGCGCTTGTGATCGACAGCCTGGACGTCACGCTCGGGGAGATCGGGGCCGCGGATGCCGCGGGGACGGCCACCGTCGGCTTTGTCGCCCGCAACGGCGGCTGGCATCACGCCAGCGACATCACGAGCTGGACCATGAGCGCCACACCCGGCCCGGGCAACGCGCAACCGCTGGTTCTCCTCGCCAATACGATCCAATCCCAGACGGGTTTCGCGTCCTTCACCTGGGCTTCGACCGAAGGCAAGGAATACCGGATCACCGCATCGACCGACCTGCTGAGCTGGCCGATCATTCTTGCCGAGGGTATTCCCTCGGCGGGGTCCGTGACCAGCAGGGACGTGACCTTCACCCCGGGACCGAAGCTGTTCTTCCGGGTCGAGGAGGAAGAGACCGAATGAGGAACCGTTTCGAGGGTGGGCGTCGCGGGCGCCCGCCCTCGTTTTTCCCGTTTGCCGCGGCTTGGGGAATGGGCAAGCATCGGCCCGATGAACGCGAAAACATTCGCCGCCGGGGTCGAATACATCCGGCGGAACCACAAAGCCGACA
>CAZUVK010000327.1:3497-4031 GCA_964623785.1 uncultured Gemmatimonas sp.
GGTACTCGCGGCCGGCCTCTCCCTGCTCCCTTCCTCCGCCGAGGAAAAACCCCGCGACACCCGCCTCTACGAACTGCGCACCTACCATGCCGCGCCCGGCAAGCTCGATGCCCTGCTGACCCGCTTCCGCGACCATACCTGCTCGCTCTTCGCGAAGCACGGCATGACCAATGTCGGCTACTGGGTGCCGGTGGACAACCAGGACAACCTGCTCATCTACCTGCTGGCCTACCCCGACCGCGCCGCGCGCGATGCGGCTTGGAAGGGTTTCCTCGCCGACGAGGATTGGAAGAAAGCGCACGCCGCCTCCGAGGCGGATGGCAAGCTGGTGGCGAAAATCGACGAACTTTTCCTGACCTCCACCGACTTCTCGCCCGGTTTTCCCACCGCCGCGCCCGGGGCGGGGGAGCGTCTCTTCGAACTGCGCACCTACACCACGACGCCGGGGAAACTGCCCGCGCTGCACAAGCGCTTCCGTGAGCACACGCTCGGCCTCTTCGTCCGGCACGGCATGACGAATGCCGGCTACTACCA
>CAZUVK010000328.1:0-3981 GCA_964623785.1 uncultured Gemmatimonas sp.
ATCGGGGCGAGCCACTCACTTCAACCTGTCCGCAGAACGTGCCGCCGGCCACCACGATCGGATAGCGATTGCGTGGCGCCCGGGTCACCATCGCGGGAGAATGGGTCATCAGGATCGGAGTCCGCCCCTTCTCCCCCGCCGCCGCCACCAGGAACTGCTGCTCTCCCCACCCTCTGGCGATGATCCCGGGGTCCAGCCCCGCGATCAGGATCTCGTCCCCCCTGCGCTCCATCGAGGCAGACCCGTTCGACAGGACCTGGACTCCCGACTCTCGTAGCGTCTCCCGAATGCGGGCCTCGATTGAGTCGGTTCGGATGTCCCTGTCACCGAGGACCGCCAGCGTCCTGTGGCCGCGTAGCGGCTCGAGCACGCGCGCGACCGGCGCCGGGTCGTCCCCGCGCGCCAGAAAGTCGCCGAGCAGGAGCACGACGTCGGGATTGGCTTCGACCGCGGCTGCGACCGCCTTCGCCGCAACCTCCTCGTTCCCCTCCCAGAGCCCAAGCTGCATGTCGGAGATGATCGCGAACCGCGCTCCCGACCATCCGGCCGGGAGTCCAGGTACCTCCAGCTCGTACTCGGGCATGCGGATGTTGACCGCCGGCGAAACGCCATAGATCTCCTCGGCGGGGATCGCATCGAGCGGGTTGCTGTTCGGGGGAGGCGCAGCGGTGACGGGCGTGTCGGTCGCCGCCGCTTCCGAGCCGCATCCGGCCGCGGCAAGCAGTCCCGAGATGAGCGTGCAGATCCAGCCGTGCCTGGCATGCGGCGACATCGATCGTTCCCCGAGGAATAAAACGCCCGACCCTGGGCTTCGGGGTGCAACGCCTATGCCGCGGAACGCTTGTCGAGCTGTTGTTTCAGGGGCAGCTCCGAGAGGCGGCTTACGGGATACGTCCAGTCGAGCTGGTCTGGACGGGTTCGAAACCAGTGGGATACCAGGAGGATCTGCTCGATGCGCTCCCGGGCGGCGGTCTGGCGCTGCTCTTCGGGGCGGTCCAGGTGCGGAGCCATTCCCTCGATCAGTCGGCGGCGCTGCCGCGCCGTCCGCGGCGCCGCGGCCACCGCCCGGATCGAGCCTCCTCGGATCGCGTACACCCGGTGGTCTCCGTCAAATCCCCGGACGCAGTAGAGAAACGTCAGGCCTGTCAACGCCTCATGCAGCCTTGCGAACTCGGAGCGTAACGTCTCGAGGCGCCAGATCCGGTCCCGCAAACGCGCCGCGTGCTCGAATTCCATCCGGGCCGCCGCGTCCTCCATCCTGACGGTCAGCTCCTGGACGGGTCCGTCAGCGTCGCCTGCGAGGAACCGCCACGCCTGCTCCACCCGCCGCGCGTACTCTGCCTCGGAACAGCGTGCGGCGCACGGAGCCAGACAGCGGTTCAGCTCGTGCCGGACGCACAGTGGCGCCATCTTCCCGCCGAACAGATCCGCCTGATCCGAATAGTGGATCGGGGTGGCGGCGCCGCAGTCGCGCAACTGCAGGACGTCATTCAGCTCGCGCACGGCCTCCACGATTCGTTGACCGCCGCGGAATGGGCCGTAGTAGGTGCCCGGCACATCGCTCACTCGACGCACGACGTTCAGCGTCGGTGCGCCGCCGGGGGTCAGCTTCAGGAAGGAATACAGTGCGTCCCGCTTCTGATGGACATTGAATGGTGGCCGGAACTTCTTGATGAGGTCCAACTCCAGCAGCAGCGCCTCGAACTCGCTCGGCACGTACTCCCACTCCACCCGCCTCGCCTCGCGAACGATCCGCCACGCTTTCTCGTTCGACTTCGCGCGCAGATACCCGAGCAGACGCGTGCGCACCTGCTTCGACTTCCCGACGTAGAGGATGACGCCCGTCTCCGCGACCATGCGATACACGCCGGGCCGATTCGCCGCACCCGCGCGGATCGTTTCACGAATCGACTGGAGTCGCGGCTCGAGTACGGTGGGCAATGCGGATGGTCATGCGGGGGTGAACAAAAGCCGAAGATGAGCGCAAGATAGGATGCCTGGGAGATCGCCGAAAGGGGAGGGTCACCCACGTCCTTCGCGGGCCGGACTACTTCTGGCACTTCGGGCAGTAGAAGGTGGACCGCCCCCCCTGGACGATGCGCCGGACCTTTCCGTCGCAATCCACGCAAGGCTTTCCCTCTCGACCATAGACGCGCAGGCGATTCGAAAATTCACCCTTTCCGCCATTTGCGTCGCGGTAGTCCAGCAGCGTCGTCCCCCGAAACTCGATTGCTTCGCGGAGCACCTCCCGCGAGGCCTCGACGATCGCCGCCGCTTGCCGCCGCGTGACTCGTTCAGCCTGTCGTCGCGGCGAGATCCTCGCCCGGAACAGAATCTCGCTCGCGTAGATGTTGCCGATTCCCACAATCCGCCGCTGGTCCATCAACCACGGCTTGATGGCGGTCCGGCTCTTCCGCGTTAGTTCGAAGACTTTTTCCGGCGTAAAGTCACTCGAAAGCGGCTCGATGCCGAGGTTCGCGGATCGCTCGCGCCATCGCGCCTCGGGAACCACCTCCAGGCGGCCGAACCGGCGAACGTCCTGGTAGGCCATCCGCCGATCATCCTCCAGTTCGAATCGCACACCGAGGTGTGCGGGTTCGTCGTCGCCGGGGCCTAGCACGAGGACCCGGCCCGTCATCCCCAGATTGATGATCAGCCGGTCTTTGCCGAGGTCCAGCACGATGTTCTTGGCTCGACGCGTGACCGACTCGATCGTCTGGCCGGATGTGGATCGCGCGAAGGTCTCGGGGTCGCCGACAATGAGGTCTCGCCGGATGACCTCAGTCCGGCGGATGGCGGCACCTTTCACGAGCCGCCGAAGGTCGCGAACGATCGTTTCGACCTCGGGCAGCTCAGGCACGCGTGCGTCTCATGCGGAGGATCAGCCGAGGGTCAGGGTTCGAAGGCGGTGGATCTCCCGCCAGCCAATGTCACGCCGGAACGTACGCCCCGCGAACTCGATGGATTCGGCCGCGCCGCGACTGCGCTCCGCTGCGCTTTCCACGGTCTCCCCGAACGCCGTGACCGCGAGAACGCGCCCTCCTGAGGTAACCAGTCGGCCTTCATCGACCCGCGTCCCGGCGTGAAAAACAACCACGTCGGGGTCGTCGGACAGGGAAGGGGGGATGAGGATCGGAATGCCGGCGCGGTACTCACCAGGATACCCACCCGAAGCCATCACCGTGGTGAGGGATGCCCCTGATCGCCACCCGATGTCACCTTGCTCCGGGAGCGCTCCTGTCGCGGCACCGAACAGGAGGTCGACGAGCGAACTCCGCAGCATCGGGATGACCACCTGTGCTTCCGGGTCCCCAAACCGACAGTTGAACTCGACGACCTTCGGGCCTGCATCGGTCAGCATCAGCCCCGCGTACAGGACCCCTCGATAGGGCCGTCCCTCCACCGCCATTGCGTGCAGCGTCGGCTGGATGACCTCGGCTCCGATACGGTCCAGAACCTCCGGCGTGGCCACTGACACCGGCACGTACGCGCCCATCCCCCCCGTGTTCGGCCCGGTATCGCCCTCGCCGATCGCCTTGTGGTCCTGCGCGGCCAGCAGTGTGACGAAGCGTTCGCCATCACAAAGGGCGAACACGGAGAGTTCCTCGCCCTCCATGAAGTCCTCGATAACGAGCTGTTCGCCGGCGTTGCCCAGGAGCGCTCCGGAAAGCATCCCCCGCGCGGCGTCCACGGCTTCCCCGGTCGACATGCAGACCACCGCGCCTTTCCCGGCCGCGAGTCCCGACGCCTTCACCACGAGCGGCCCGCCAACCGCCTCGATATAGCCGACCGCTGAGTCCGGCTCGGTGAAGACCGCGAAACCCGCCGTGGGGATGCCGTGGCGGAGCATCAGCGACTTCGCGAATGCCTTTGAGCTTTCGATTTCCGCCGCCGCCCGGCTCGGGCCGAAGATCGGAAGCCCCAGACGATCGAAGTGGTCGACGATCCCATCCGCGAGCGGGATCTCCGGACCGACAACTG
>CAZUVK010000329.1:0-3944 GCA_964623785.1 uncultured Gemmatimonas sp.
CCATCGCCTCCTGGCTCTGCGTCAGGCGGCTCGCAGCCAGGCCGGCGCCAAGGAGCGCGTCCTGGTGGCTGGGGTCGACCGCGAGGAGCTGGTTGTAGGTCGCGAGCGCTTCCTGGTTCCGGTCCAGGTTGAGCAACGCGGTCGCCTTCCCGTAGAGCGCCGAGCCGCTCGTCGGCACGATCACAAGCGCCGATTCGCAGTTCTGGAGCGCCTGCTCGTACTGGTTGCTGGAGAGGTAGTCGTTGCAGAACGAGGCCTGCCGGATGCCCTCGACGGAGCGCTCGAACGAGGCGAAGATCGCCGACGAGAGATCGATCGGGGTAGCGCCCGCGACGCCCTCGACGTTGATTTCGTCGCCGCTGCGGCTGTCGACGAACTTCACGTTGGCCTCGAGGCCCCCGCCATTCTCCCGGACCTCGCCCCACGCGACGAGCTGAACGCCGATGATCGAGGCGAGCTGCCGCGCGCTGATCTCGTTGAGTTCCGTCAGGTCATACTCGGACATCTGCGCCCGTACGTCGCGGTCGCTGAGCGCCGCATGAGTCGCCATTCCGGTAACGAGTCCGCGAAGCTCGTTGGCCACGTTCTCGCCCTGGGGTCCCGGGAAGGACGGAATCATTACGAGGTATCGGCCCCCGGTGTCGCTGTCCAGCGACACTCCGTTGCCGCCACCCGCGGCGCATCCCGCGACGGTTGCCGTCAGGGCGGCGAACAGCGCGGCCCGAGGAACGAAAGATCGCATTACCGTCACTCCAGTCTGAAAGTTGAAACGGGAAAAGAGCAAACGCTGAACTCGTGGGACCGACCCTTCGATCGGCACTTGGGCGGCGGACGCCGCTGGCGGAAACCGTCATGGCCCGGCGCCGTGGGTGGCGCGGACCATTCACATGAATCTCGCGGTTCAGGGGCCGAAAGGGAACCGGCCAGCGGCGTTTCCGCTCACGGAACCCCGATCCACGCCTCCACCACTCCAGGACCCCGGGCCGCGAGGACCCGGATTCAAGCGTGTGCCCACCAAGAAATGACCGGACGGGTCAGCCGCCCGATCACCAGCTGTATGTTGTGAATGGCACCGGATAGGGGACGTCCGGTCCAGTTGGAGGGACCAAGATGCCCGCAACCGGCTCCGCCGTCAAGTCCTTCCGCCCCCTTCGGATGCATCCGGTCCCACGATATTTCGCGTCAATCGCGTCGCTCGCGGGCGGCGGGCGTGCGCGGCGTGTTGTCGTCAACCTCGCGACCACCGGCCGTCGCGTCCGCTCCGGCACCAACCGCGTCGGCCTGTGGGCCGTCGCCTTGATAAAGGTTCACCGAATAGAAGTAACAGTCAGAAAAGGAATAGCATTCTTCCATCGTCCCGTTCAGCGTGTACCCACCCTGACCAAGCCACAGGGAGAAGCGGTACTCGACCGGACTTCCCTCGCCAAACACCAGGAAGCTGAAGAAGATGGCGTCGCCCTGCACGTCCACCTGCTCGATTGCAAAGACGCCCCCCCACCAGCCCCATTCCATATCGATCGTTCCCACCAACGTCGAACCCTGCTCTTCAAGCATCAGATCGTCTACGTACTCCCAATAATAATCAGGATACTCGGGATCCTCGATGTACCCCCACCAGTTGCCCGCGAACGGGCTCGGCTCGGGCTCCGGGAGAAGGACCTGGACGAAGCTCGTGCCTCTCGCGTCGCCAATCTCCGCGGTTACCAAGGCCTCCCCGGCCTCGATGGCGGTCACGAGGCCCGACGAATTCACGGCCACGTTCGGGCTGGATGACGACCACGCCACCGAGCGGCCCGGAACGATGTGCCCGCGCGCGTCCCGAGCGGTCGCGGTCAGTTGCGCGGTCCCTCCGATTTCGAGTTCGACCCCGGATGGCTGGACCACCACGGAACTGACGACCTGGACGACCTGGACCGCGACGGCGTCGACGAGGTCGCCGTGGCTCGCACGGATCTCCGCGTCGCCCGGGCCCACGATCACGACCGTGCCCGTCGAGTTCACCGCGGCGACGCTCGGCGCGGTTGTCATCCAACTGATCGGAGCGCGCGGCAGCTCGTCGCCGGTGGCGAACTGGACGGACGCATAAAGCTGGATCGTGTCACCCACGCTCTGGAAGGTGAGTGCGCTCACCCCGTCGATCACGACACGGTCGGGGATCGCGGCGAGGGTCAGCTGGATCCCGGGGGCGTCGCCGGCCCGCAACACGACGCTCTGCTCCGCGCGGAAGAGGACCGCGGCACCCCTCCGGAGCTGGACGAGGATCGTTGCGGGTTCCTCGTCCTCGTCGAGCTCGATCCGGATGGAGATCCGCGTCTCCTCCGCCGGGAGGAAATCGAAGATCTCCTCGATCGGGGGCTTCCCTTGGCGGAGGATCCGGACGAGAACGTTGTCCGCCTGGTCGAAGGCGTCGGTAATCCCGTCGACCGCGACCGAGGGGGCCGGCGCGATCGCGAGGTTCAGGGACGCGACGGACGGCCCGGGCTCGACGAGCAGACCCCGACACCCCGCCACGAACAGGACAAGGAGGAGGAGCGCCAATATCGGACGCCAATCGAACGTCGGGCGGAGGTTCGTGCCAGCGATGCGCATGGTCGGGAGATTCGAAGGCGTCTGGGTACGGATCAGCGGCCGAACCGGATCTCGAGTCCGAGATCGAAACCGGTCACGCGGCTCTCGAGGTTGTCGTCGGCGATGTAGTTCCCGAACCGCGCACGGGCAGCGGGCGCGATGGCCATCGACCCGGCGGGGATTTCAAGCGCCGCACCGATGCCGCCGAGGTAACCCTGGCCAAGGCCGCTCCCACGCCGGTAGACGCGAGCGTCCACGCTGGGGACGAGCACGACGCCACCGAGCGGCACCCGCGCGCCGGTTCCCGCGAGCAGGAGCGTACGCGTGGAGATATCGTGCGTGAGGTCGGGGTTGAACGCCGTCCCCTCGTCCGATCGGAGTCCGCCGACGTAGACGATCCCGGTGGACCTCGACCCCGCGGTGAAGGCGTACGAGCCCATCGCCTGATACCGGTTGCCAGCCTGGTAGAGGTTCTGATCGGCGAGCAGGTCCTCGGCACTCTTCTCGAAGACGACGGCGAGCGACAGCTTGGACGACCGACCGAAGTTGCGATCGGCCGCGAGCCGGAACTGGAGCTGGTCGCCCGGACGATAGACGAAACCCTGCCCGACCTGATCGGCTGAGAACGGCTCGAACTCGCGCGCGGTGAGGTAACCCGCGCCGAACCCGATGCTGCCCTGCCCGACCGAGCGCGCCGCGGTGAACGCGACCCCGGCCGCTCCGCCCATCCCCCAGTTGGTGATCCGGAACGGCAGAAACTCGGAACCCATGATCGCCGCGAGCCGTGCCGCTTCCAGCGTGTGCGTCGAGGTTCCGGTCGGCGCGACCACAACGCCGCTAAGGGTCGCGGAGACCGGACCGGAGCGGAAGTTCAGCCCCAGCGAGATCTCGGTATCGATCAGCCCCGAAATCTCGGTCTCCACACCATCCGCGTCGACGAGCACACCGCGGCCGAAGGCGCCGCGCACCTGAAGCGAAGCAGGCCCGACTAGGGGTGTTCGGGCGCTGAAAGGCAGGGAGATCAGCGAGACGGATTCGATACCGGCGGCGGCGGGCGTGCCGAACGTGTAGCTCTCGAACGCGCCGCCGACGGCGAGCGAGGGCCCTGTTCCGGCGAGACCCGCCTGCGCGTGGACGGCCGGGGCCGTCGCGATCGCCGCGGCGGTGAATAGCGAAGCGGCGAGTGCCACACGGGAGGCGACCCGGCGACTCCGGGGCCCGCGCAACGATTCGGTACGGATATGGGATTTCACGTTCACGGGCGGCGGATGATGAGATCGATCGTCGTGGACCGTCCGACGTCTGTACCGAGGGCTTCGGGCACCGACACGCGCGGCAGTTCCGGTGGAAGCGGTGCAGGCCCTGCTTCCACCGGA
>CAZUVK010000330.1:0-3879 GCA_964623785.1 uncultured Gemmatimonas sp.
CACGCGGTCCTGCAGGGCTTCGGTGCCTGCGCGGATCGCGTGCGCGAGGTTCCCGAAGGCCAGCGGGTCGAGCTCTCGCGCGGTGTCGTCAATCGATTCCAGCCGGAGCAGCCGCTCCAGCGCGAACCGGTAGGGATCGGCGATGAGGGCGCGGAAATCCGTAACCCTGAGGCTGCCAGGCGGATCGAACCGCAACTCTGGCTCGGGGGGCTGAGCGAACGTGCTTTGCGCCCCTGCCCGCGCCAGGATGGGAGCCTCGCGGCCCGAGCCGATCACCTCGCCCTTCGCGAATGCCAGGACCCTCCGGGCAAGCGTCTCGCCGCGCTCCGTGAGGAGCAGGCGGCTCGGCCGAAGTGGATCACCGGAGGCGCCGAGGCGCCCCGAGATCAGGCACACGGATTCGCGGGACGCGAGCTGAGCCGCGAGATGATACGCGTCCCTTGCGTATCGAGTCGCGTTGTCCGGGATCCCCAGTCGGCCGCGAAGGTGGTCCGGAAGGAACGCATCCGCGTTGGTGGATTCCGGGAGAGTTCCCTCATTCACACCCACGACGACCAGGTGCGGCGCGTCATCCATCACGGCCTCCAGCCAGCCGACCAGCTCGATCGGGGTACCGTCGGCTTCCTCGGCCACGCTGCCGGAACGCACTTCCTCGAGCAGAACCCGGATCGCGGACGCGGCGTCGCACTCGGGCGACAGCTCCGGAGGTAGTCGATCCAGGGCGAGCGCGGCCTTCCGGATTCCGTCCAGCGCCGCCGCCACATGGCGGGATGCGGGATCGCGCCGGTCGAGCCGCATCGAGGCATACACGGCAGCCACGAAGCCGAGGACCGGGGACGCCCACGCGCGGAGCGGTTGGCGGGTGGATGTGCTGAGGTCCCGCAACGGCGCGGATGACCCGAGCGCGCGGACGAGAGTATCGACCCGGGTCCCATCGCCCGAGTGACGGAGGTTCCCGGGACGGCCGGGCAGGTGCCGCGCGAAGAGTCGATCGAGGCGGTCGAGCCGGTCGTGTGGATCCGTCGAACCGAGCGCCAGATCGAACCCCGGCTGGGCACCGGCCCAGGTCGCGAAATCCGGGTGTCTCATCAGCGCGGCGAAGGTCTCCCACTCGCCGCCGCCGAGATAGTTCGCCAGGGCTTCCAGGAGGCGATACGGGCGGGTCGTGGAGAGGCTCTTCCCTCCCCCGTAGTGGACCGTCAATCCCGCCGCCTCGATCCACTCGCGAAGGTAGGGAACGAGAGATCCATCCGCGACGGAAACCACCACGTCACCCGTCCGTGCTTCCCCCAGCGAGGCGAGCGCGCCGAGCGCCGCGGCGGCCTGATCGCCCGGCCGCCCCGCCACCCGAACAGAATCAACCGGGACCTGGAGATCCCGTTCGCGCCACGCCGGCGCGTCCACGAGACCCAGTGCGTCGAAGCCGCCGGCCTCGGACTCCGGCGCGTGCACCAGCGCCACGACGGACCCGCGAGATCGCGAGATCATCCGCGCCGTGACCGCGGGAAGTTCCGCGATCCCCACGAGCCACACATCGAGGTCCGCGCGGAGTTCGGAGTGCCCCAGCGCCGCGATCCGCTCCAGGTTCGCGTCCGTGACACTGGTCGCGGCAAGGTGTGCACGATAGGCGTCCTCCACACCCGCCAGCAGCCACCAGCGGTCGGAATCGTCGAACAGCAGATCCGTCGATCGCTCGCAGACCTCGGCTACGCCCCGAAATTCGAGGCCGCCCCCCGTGACGTCCCTGTGGAGCGAGGCGATCCGTGACGCCAGGCGGTTCCAGCCCGCGACGTCTCCGGCTTCCGGCGCCTCGCCGAAAAGCCGCGAAATGGTCTCGGAGTCCGAATCCCGCAGCGCGGCCGCCCACGCCTGCCGCAGATGGAAGTCGTCACCCCGCCGGCCCGGAGGTGAGTAGAAGAGCTCCGCCAGGTCGCGCGTGCGCACGACCGTCGGCGGGACGAGCGCGACACCGCGCGACACCGCAATATCGAGGAGAAGCTCCTTCAGCCGCCGACCAGCGCGCCCTCCCGGCACCACCAGGCACGCACCCCTGAGATCGAGCACGCCGTCCCCGCCGTAGCGGTCGGCCAGGAACCGTGCCGCGAGGGGCAGGATCGGCTCGCTCCAGCCGAGGAAGATGCGCTCGCTCATGGAACGTCGACTCTATTCCTCGACGTACCAGCCGTCGGCGTTCTGATACTGCCCGAGCGTGTTCACCACCACGCCCTGGAATCGGTTGTTCACCGCATAGGGCGTGTCGTAGTAGTAGAGCCATGTATACGGCTGGTCGGCGGCGATCCGTGACGCGGCCTCACGCCAGAACGGCGCGGCCGCCTCCTCCGTCGGCTGGTCCACGGCGCGGGCGAAGAGCTCGTGCACGCGCGAATTGTCGTAGCCAACGAAGTTGAACGGGAGATCCGCACTACCCCATAGCTGGTGGAGATCCGCGGAGAGACCGACGTTCCACCCGCCGATCATCGCCTCGAAGTCCCGGTCAGTCGCCCGCTCCATCATCGTATTGAACTCCAGCGTCTGGATCCGGGCCTCGACCCCGATCCGCCGCCACTGGCGCTCCAGAATCTGCGACACGTCGACCCTGCGGCGGTTCTCGGCGTTCGTGACCACCGTGAAGCTCAGGCGCGTTCCGTTCCGCTCGAGAATCCCGTCCCGCCCCGGTCGCCATCCCCGATCATTGAGGATCCGACGCGCCTCGATCGTGTCGTACGCCAGGACCGGCTGCCCGACCGGATCGTAGAGATTCTGAAAGATCGGCGCGTACGGTCCCCCGGCCGGTACCGCGAACTCGTCCATCTCCAGACCCGCGATCAGCGCCGGTACGTCGATCGCCAGCGTCAGCGCGCGCCGGACCTCCGGATCCGCGAAGAACTCGTAAGCCGACGGATTGTAGGCGATGTACTCGTACGAACGCTTCTCCTGCTTCTCCACCCGCAGATTGCCGGAGGCGCGGATCTCCTCGATGTAGGCGAACGGCACCGACGTCATGTCCACCCGGCCCGTCTGGACCTCGATCATCCGCGTCGTCTCCTCCGGAATGACCCGGAACACGATCCGATCGAGCAGAACCGGAGGCTCGTACTCCGGATTGCGCGTGAGCACGACCTGCTGCCCACGCGTCCACCCCGAAAGCACGAACCCGCCGTTCGTGACCAGGTTGCCCGCGGGGTTGAGGAGGTCCGGATGGGATCGAAGATTGGCCGGGTCGGTGTCGGCGTAGACATGCCTGGGCGATGGCGCTCCCGCCGTATGGAAGAAGATTTCCGCGTACCGCCGGTTGAAGTGGATGACCACCGTGGAGTCATCCTCCACCACAATCTCGCGGATCTCCCGGTTGTAGTCCTGCCGCGGCGAGGCGGTCTCCGGCTTCCCCTGTGTCTCGATCGACCACGCGACATCGTGCGCCGTCACCGGCACCCCGTCCGACCACCGGGCATCGCTCCGCATCCGATACCGGATCGACGCGGAATCCGGCCCAAAGAACTCGTAGCTCCGCGCCAGCGCCCTGGAGTCCTCTTCCGCAGTGCGATAGAACAGCTCCCCGTTCTCCCACTCCGGATAGAGCAACGGGAGATAGAGGATCGCGTTCACCTGGTTGTCCAGGTTCGTCTCGGAGATCAACGGCAACGGTTTCGAAATATCCGCCCCCTCCGCAATCACCACCTGTCCCCCCATCGGCGTCGGAGCGCCACCACCACACCCCGCCACGGCAACCGCGCCGACCATCGCGCCCGCCGCGACCACCCGACGCCATCCAAGACCCGATCTCCCAGCTCTCACGTGGCCCTCCTTCCGTTTCCGTGACGACCTCTATCCCGTCTATCCCGTCTATCCCGTCTATCCCGTCTATCCCGTCTATCCCGT
>CAZUVK010000331.1:0-3867 GCA_964623785.1 uncultured Gemmatimonas sp.
GGGTCGACCCGCGGCGCTGCGTGGTCGTCGAGGACGCACCGGCGGGCGTCGAGGCCGCGAAGGCGGCGGGGGCGCGGGTCATAGCGGTAGCCTCGACGATGCCCGCCGACGCGCTCGTCGCGGCCGACGTGGTGGTCCGACGGCTGGATGACATCGATGTCTCGGTGCGAAATGGCGAGATCGTGATCTCCTGGCGGGACCACGCGTAGTTCAGACTTCACCCGCGGAGGAATGTGATGAAGACCGTGGCCAGGCGGGCGTTTAGCGTCGCGGCGTGCGTAACCCTGCTTTGGGGTTGCGCCCGCGCATCTTCCGAACCGGTCGGCGGAGAAGCGAGTGCCGATTCGCGTCTCCTCATCGCGCACCGGGGCGCGTCCGCGTACGCGCCGGAGCACACGCGCGAGGCGTACGAGCTCGCGATCGCGCACGGCGCGGACTTCATCGAGCCGGACCTCCAGATCACCAGTGATGGCGTGTTGATCGCGCTCCACGACCTCACCCTCGAACGGACCACCGACGTAAGCGAGGTCTTCCCCGACAGGGGTCGGGACGAGGAGGTGAATGGCCGCACGGTTCGACGTTGGTACGTTCACGACTTCACGCTGGAGGAGATCCAGCGGCTCGACGCGGGGTCCTGGTTCAACGAGCGGTTCCGCGGGGCCCGGGTGCCGACACTGGCTGAGGTGATCGGGATCGCCAGGGGCCGGGCCGGTATCTTCCCGGAGACGAAGGCGCCGGAGGTGTACGGGTCGGTTGGCCTGGATATGGAGCGGCTGCTGATCGAGGAGCTGCGCCGCCATTCTCTCGACGAACCGGGCGCGGATCCCGAGACACCGGTCGTGATCCAGTCGTTCAGCCCCGAGAGCCTCCGGATTCTGCGGGAAGAACTGGGACTCCGGCTTCCGTTGACGCTGCTGGTGTCGTCGCCTGACCGCGATGGGTGGTTGACCGCGGAAGGTCTGGTGCGGGCGAGTGAGTTCGCGACGGGCGTGGCACCCACGAAGAGCCTGCTGCTCGCGGACCCGTCGATCGTTGAACGTGCGCATGGTCTGGGGCTGAGCGTGATTCCGTGGACCTTCCGCGCGAGCAACAGCGGGGACTTCCCCGACGTCGAATCGGAGATGTCGCACTTCCTCCACGAGATCGGGGTCGACGGCCTCTTCACCGACAACCCGGATCTCTTTCCGCGCTCGGGACCGGAAGCGGCGCCCTGAAGCGGATCGCCGCCGTCATGCGGGGGATGGTCGCAGTGGCCGCGGCTCTCATCGCCGCCGGGTGTACCGGTCCGCTCGCCGAGGAGTGTCCACGAGGCGACCTCGACCTTCGCTACTGCGATCGGGACGGGGACATGGTGGCCGACGCGCCGACCGACCCCGATCGGTTCCTGGATCCGGAGACATTGATCTTCGCCTACACGCCGGTTGAGGATCCCGCTCAGTTCCGTGACGTGTGGGCTGGCTTCCTCGACCATCTCGCCGCCGCCGTCGAGCGGCCCGTGCGCTTCTTCCCCGTGCAATCGAACGCCGCGCAGATCGAGGCGATGCGGGCTGGCCGCCTCCATGTCGCGGGCTTCAACACTGGCAGCGTGCCGCTCGCCGTGAACTGCGCCGGGTTCGTTCCGACGACGATGATGGCCCGCGCGGACGGGAGCTTCGGATACGAGATGGAGATCCTGACGCGACGGGACAGCGGTATCGAGACCATGAACGATCTGCGCGGCCGGACACTCGCCTTCACCGCTCCGACCTCCAACAGCGGGTTCAAGGCTCCTTCGGTACTTCTCGAGGCGGAATTTGGCCTGGTCGCGGACCGGGATTTCGTGCCCGCCTTCAGCGGCCGGCACGACAACTCGCTGCTTGGGGTCTTCCACGGCGACTACGACGCCGCGGCGGTAGCGAACATCGTCATCGGGCAGGTCCTGGCGCGCGGTGTGGGGAGCGCCGACGAGTTGCGGATGCTCTACCAGTCGGAGACGTTCCCGACAACCGCCTACGGCGTATCGAATCGGCTGGATCCGGAGGTGGCGGCGCGGGTCCGCGCGGCATTCGAGAGTTTCGATTGGGAAGGTAGCGCGCTCGCCGCCGAGTTCGCGGAGGAGGACGGGTTCATCCCGATCAGTTATGGTGAACACTGGGAGGTGATCCGACGGATCGACATCGCCTCCGGAACCGAATGGCGTTGCCGATGAGCGAGGAGCGGCCGTTGCTGCGGATCGAGGAGCTCGTCGTACGGTATGGCGGCGGCGCGCCAGTTCTGCGCGGCGTTTCGCTCGATCTTCGCGCCGGAGAGATCGTCGGGCTGATCGGCCCCTCGGGCGCCGGGAAGAGCACGCTGCTGCGAGCGATTCAGCGTCTCGTCGAGCCGGTGTCGGGCCGGGTGTTCGTGGGCGAGACGGAGATCACCTCGCTCGGCCGGCGTGAGTTGCGGGGTGCGCGACGTCGGGTCGGAATGATCTTCCAGGATCACGCGCTCGTCGAGCGGCTGACGGTCATGGAGAACGTGCTGTCGGGTACGCTGGGCCGGGTGGGCTTCTGGCGTGGTTTCCGTCGCCGTTTCCCTCAATCCGATGTTGATGAAGCGTTCGGGCTCCTGGCGCGCGTTGGGCTGTCGGGGTTCGAGGACCGACGTTGCGACGAGATTTCGGGTGGGCAGAAGCAGCGGGTGGGGATCGCGGCGATCATCAACCTGCATGATGTGGCGCTGGCCCGGCGGTTCTGCCCCCGGATCGTGGGGATCGGTGATGGGCGGATCGTGAGCGACGGGCCGGCGACGGGGCTGGACGAAGAGGTTCTGCGGCGTGTCTACGGGGAGGAGGGGGTCCTGGCACCGGTCGTGGCGTCGTGACGTCGCGCCCGGGTCACGGCTCGCGTTGGTGCCAGGGCGTGGCGTTCCCTGCCGCGGTGCGCGGGGCGAGACCAACGCGCGCGCGTGTGTGTCGGGGATGAGCGCCCCGGTGCCTGCCACGTTGGGGCGGCCGTGGCGGCCACCGCCGCGGATCGCGAGTGCGTTCTGGCGCCGGGTGCTCTGGCTGGCGGTGATCGGGTACGCGCTGGTCGCGGTGCTGACCGTGAACGTCGATCCGACCCGTATCGCGGAAGGCCTCGCGCGCGCCGGCACCTTCTTCGGCGGGTGGCTGCGACCGGACTTCACGACCCGCTGGCCGGACATCCGGGCCGGGTTGATGGAGAGCCTTTCGATGACGGTGGTCTCCACGGTGGCCGGCCTGCTGCTGGCGATTCCGCTGGGGCTTGGCGCCGCCCGGAATATCGCGCCGGCGCCCGTCTACGCGGTGTGCCGCGGCACGCTCGCGGTCTTCCGCGCGTTCCACGAGATCCTGCTGGCGATCCTGTTCGTGGCGATGTTCGGCTTCGGGCCGTTCGCCGGCGTCGTAACGCTCGTGGTCGGGACGGTCGGGTTTCTCGGGAAGTTGATGGCGGAGGCGGTCGAGGAACTGGACCCGCGGCCGCTCGACGCGCTGACATCGGCGGGCGCGCCGTGGCTCGCGCGCGTCGAGTTCGGCGTGATCCCGAGGGTGATGCCCCGCGTGCTCGGCCTCGCGCTCTACCGACTCGACATCAATTTCCGCGAGTCGGCGGTGATCGGACTCGTCGGCGCGGGCGGAATCGGCGCGACGCTGACGACGGCGTTCAGCCGCTACGAGTTCGAGACCGTGTCGGCGATCCTCATCCTCATCATCGGGCTTGTCTTCGCGACTGAGGTCGTCGCGGGCGGGCTCCGGCGGAGGCTGCTGTGACGCCGGTCGTGGCGGAGGCGGGCGCGCGCGTCTGGAGACGGCGCACAACCGCGCAGGAACGGGTTCGGTTCGCCATCTTCCTCGGCGGCGCTGTGATTCTGCTGGCGGCGTGG
>CAZUVK010000332.1:0-858 GCA_964623785.1 uncultured Gemmatimonas sp.
GGTCACTGGGGGTCTACCCGCGGCCTGCCGTGAGGTGAATCAAGAGATCGTGAAGATGCCCCGAGCGCGATCCGTGAGCAAGGCCGAGGGTATTGGCGGCGAGAACCGCTTTGTTGCGCGCCGACTCCGACCGGCGGGATTCCGGCGATCGCTTGCCGCGCGGGCCGGGGTCGGACCACATTGTGCATCGGGCCGCACGGCGGTTTCGGGCCCCATCGTCGCTTCCTGAGTGAGCCATGCCTCGTCGCACGAAGATCGTCTGTACTCTTGGCCCCGCAAGCTCTTCGCCGGAGCGGATCCGGGCGCTGATGGAAGCGGGGATGAATGTCGTGCGGATCAACTTCTCGCACGGCCAGCAGGCGACCCACGGCGAGACGATCGCCGCGGTCCGCGAGGCGGCTCGCGAACTCGGCCGGCCGATCGCCATCATCGCCGATCTCCAGGGACCGAAGATCCGCGTCGGCGTCCTCCGCGAGGATATCGCGCTGGAGGCGGGCGAGATCGTCACCTTCGCGCCGGAGGGCAGGCACGGTCCAGGGGAGATCCCCACCACCTACGAGGGGCTGGCGGCTGATCTCCGCGAGGGCGATACGGTCCTCCTCGCCGATGGCCTGATGGAGCTGCAGGTGGTCGAATCGCGCCCCCCGCGCGTGACCATGCGGGTCATCCACGGGGGTACGCTCTCGTCGAGCAAGGGCATCAACCTTCCCGGGATCCGCGTCAGCGTGCCGTCCCTGACGCCGAAGGACATCGCCGACCTGGAGTTCGCGCTCGAGAACGACGTCGACTACGTCGCCCTCTCGTTCGTCAGGGAGGCGGCGGACGTTCACGACCTGAAGAGCCGGATTCCGGTGGATG
>CAZUVK010000332.1:868-3848 GCA_964623785.1 uncultured Gemmatimonas sp.
GATGGTCCGCCCGTGGTCGTGAAGATCGAGAAGGGGCTCGCGCTGGATAACCTGCAGCCGATCATGGAGGCCGCGGCCGCCGTCATGGTGGCCCGGGGTGACCTTGGGGTCGAACTCCCCTTCGAGCGGGTCCCGCTCGCTCAGAAACGGATGATCCAGCTCGCGAACCTGGCGAGCCGACCCGTGATCACCGCGACGCAGATGCTCGAATCGATGATCGACAACCCGCGTCCGACCCGCGCCGAGGCGTCGGATGTCGCGAACGCGATCATCGACGGGACCGACGCGGTGATGCTGTCGGCGGAGACGGCGATCGGCCGGTTCCCCGTCGAGTCGGTGAAGGCGATGGTTCGCATCGCGGTCGAGATCGAGGCATCGTCCCTGCTCGAGACGGGCCCGCACTACGACACCCCCCTGGAGCCGCGATTGATGAAGGGGATGCAGACGGAGTGGGCCGTCGCGGCGGCGAGTGTCGAGGCGGTGCGCCGGCTGAACGCGCCACTCATCTTCACCTTCACGCGCAGCGGGTTCACCGCGCGCGTGGTCTCGTCGTTCCGCCCGCCCGTCCCGATCCTGGCGCTGAGCGACAATCCGCGAACGTACAATCAGCTCGCGCTCGTCTGGGGCGTGATCCCGATCCTCTGCGCGAGAGGCTCCACATACGACGAGATGCTGGCGTGCGCGCGGAAGGTCGCGCTGGAGATGGGTCTGGCGAGCGCCGGTGAGCGCGTGGTCCTCACCGCCGGCCTTCCACTACATACCTCGGGTACGACCAACACGATGCGAGTCGTCGGGGTGTGACCTGATGCGTCTGCGCTTCCTCGGGACCGGCACGTCGTTCGGCATCCCGGTGATCGGCTGCGAGTGTGAGACCTGTCGATCCGGCGATCCCCGTGATCGTCGTACTCGCCACGGTGCGCTTCTGGAGTCGAACGACAGGCGGCTGCTGATCGACACGCCGCCCGAACTCCGGCTTCAGCTGGTCGACGCCAGGGTCGGCGACATCGACGCGGTCTGGTATACACATCAGCATGCCGACCATACGCACGGCATCGACGACCTGCGCGTATTTTCCATGCTCCGCGGGAAGCCGCTTATGGCCTACGGGTCGCAGTCATGCATCGACCGACTCGGCACCACGTTCAGCTACGTCTTCGACCAGCAGAAGCCGATCGATGCCACGATGAGGCCTCAGGGCGAACTGCGGGTGCTCCGGCCGTACGAGGAGATCGAGATCGCGGGGTTCCGGATGACGCCACTTCCCGTGCCCCACGGCGACATTGAATCCTACGGATTCCGGGTCGGTGACCTCGGGTACATCACCGATGGGAAGGAACTGCCCGACCGGACGAAGGAGGCGCTGCGGGGCGTTCGGGTTCTCGTGCTGAACGCGCTCTGGTTCGGCATGGAGCACCCGACGCACTTCAACGTCGAGGAGGCGGTGGAAGTCGCGCTGGAGATCGGCGCGGAGCGGACCTACCTGACCCACATCAGCCACCTCGCGTCGCACCGTGCGCTCGAGGAGCGGCTCCCCGCGGGCATCCTCCCCTCGCGGGACGGGCTCGTCGTGGAGTTCTGAGGAACAATCGAACCCGATCCAGACGATGACGCTACAGCTCAGACACGAGAACATGCTCTCCACCCGGGTCGGCGTGGGGAAGGGGGTCGACCCCGACCGATTCCAATCGTTCGCCGAGCGGTTCCGTTCGGTCCACGCGGACGTCGAGCGGCGCCGGGCGGCGGGTCAGCTCGGGTTCTTCGATCTTCCGTACCTGAGCGAGATCGTGGAGACGATCGAGCGATTTGCGGAAGGGGGCGGCCAGGCGTTCTCCAACCTCGTCGTCCTGGGGATCGGTGGGTCGGCGCTGGGGACCGTGGCGCTGCGGACCGCGCTGCTGGACCCCTACTGGAACGAACTGGATGACGAAGGCCGGGAGTTCTATCCCCGGCTCTACGTTGTCGACAATCCGGACCCCGCGACCTTCGCGGCGTTGCTCCGGCACATCGACCCGCGGAAGACGCTCTTCAACGTGGTCTCCAAGTCGGGCGGCACGGCGGAGACGATGAGCCAGTTCCTCATCGTGCGGCAGCTGCTGGAGGAAGCGATCGGCGACGGATACCGGCGGCACCTTCTCTTCACGACCGATCCCGAGAAGGGCGTGCTGCGGAAGCTCGCGCGCGTCGAGGATATCGCCGCGCTGCCGATCCCGCCGAACGTGGGCGGTCGGTTCAGCGTGCTTTCCGCCGTGGGTCTGCTGCCCGCCGCGATGACCGGAATCTCGATCTCGGATCTCCTGGCCGGCGCCCGCGCGATGGACGAGCGCTGCCGCACCGACGACCTGATGCGGAACCCCGCCGGGATCTACGCGGTCCTTCAGTACCTCGCCGACATCGACCTCGGCGCGCGGATCCACGTGATGATGCCGTACTCCGATCCCCTGCGGGACGTCGCGGACTGGTTCCGCCAGCTCTGGGCGGAGAGCCTCGGCAAGCGGCACTCCACGTCCGGGGAGGAGATCTTCGTGGGGCCGACGCCGGTCAAGTCGCTCGGCGCGACCGACCAGCACTCGCAGGTCCAGCTCTACATCGAGGGGCCGTTCGACAAGACAATCACCTTCGTCACCGAGCGGGAACGCGGCGAGGACATGGTGATCCCGCCGGTCTATCCCGACGTTCCCGAGCTGAGCTACCTCGGCGGCCACTCGCTGGGCGAACTGCTGCAGGTGGAGAAGGACGCGACGGCCGAGGCGCTGACCCAGCAGGGGCGGATGAACATGACGATCGAGGTCCCGACCGTGAACGCCCGCGCCATGGGCGAACTCTTCTTCATGCTGCAGATCGCCACCGTGTACGCGGGCGGGCTCTACGACGTCGATCCGCTCGATCAGCCGGGGGTGGAACTGGGCAAGCAGTTGACGTACAAGGCCTTCGGGAAGAGTGAAGAGTGAAGGGGGGCGAGCCTTCCCTGTCATCCTGAGAG
>CAZUVK010000333.1:0-3846 GCA_964623785.1 uncultured Gemmatimonas sp.
GCATCGGTATCGAGATGCCGATGTTCCGTTCCCCGCCCCGTCGCTGGGTCTGCGCACGCACGGCCTCCGGAGAGTCGCAGACGCCCGGCTCCTCGATCCGCCGAACCCCGAAGAATGAACCCAGCCAGCCTACGGCCCGCTTCACGGCGCCGGGCTGATTCTCGTCGACGCACTCCTCGACTTCCATCTCGGGGGGCATCGGTCGATCGGGAAGCGCGATGAGCAGATGCTTGTCGAGATCGATCGACGGCGGCGCGCCGTGGCTGACGAGGTACGTGTAGTAGAACGTCGCCGGGTGGTAGATGGGAGCGACGACGCCCTCCATCTCACCACCGCGGGTCAGCGAAAAGACACTGTTGCTTTCCCGGGAATAGAGGACCGCCTCGAAGCGCTGCCCGATGACCTGGACACCGAGGATGCTGTTGAGGGGGACGTCGACCCCGGCATCGCGGAGAGCGGCGACAAGAATGATCGAGAGGGCCGTTTCGTTTCCGCACGCCGCGAGCACGAGGTCCCCGGCGGCGGCACCCGCACGGCAGTGTGTGACGAGACGAGCGGCCACACGGCGGCGCAGGTCGTCGACGTCGCGGCTGTCGGCATAAAGGCCGCGGTCGTGGATGTACCGCCCCATCGCGCGCAGAAGCGTCTCCCGACGCTGTGCATCCTCCGCATTCTCGAGCTCAGCCTGGATGAAGAACTCGCCGAAGCGGGACGAGAGTTCGCGGCGCTCCTCCCACAGCGCGAGCGACTGTCGCGCCTCCGCGATCATGTCCTCGAGCGACAGGAGCGTGACGTGTTCCTCTTCCGCGACGCGCACCCAGGTCTCGGGGTCGCCGCTCGCGAGGAAGGCGTCCAATCGCTCCTGGATCTCCGGCAGCGTCAGCTCACGAAGCTCGCGGATCTGAACGTTGTCGAGCAGCGGGGGCAGTTCGCGCAACGCCAGGGGAATGTCGACCGGCAGGACCGGCGGGATCGTGTTGATCTTCGGTGTCGGGGCAGTGGCCGCGGCGTCCCGCACGTCCTCTTCGATCTCCTCGCCCTCCGTCAGGCCGAGTTCTCGCGCCTCACCGAAGTCGTCGAACAGGATCTCGTGCGCGCCGCCGCCCGACCCCTCGTTCCCTTCGGCGATCTCCGTATCGTCTCCGGCGGGCGTGCCCGGCGTTCGTCGGGATTCCGCCGCGGAAGGCATCTCCGGCACGGTGGCGGCGCTCGACGGGATCGCCGTCGTGACACGCTCGGACCACGCGATGAGGTACGCGCCGACGCTCGCCTCGAGGGCGGCCGCGATCGTGACGCCGCCGAGGATCGTCCCCGTCGCACCGGTCGCCACCACGACGCCGGCGGCACCGACGAGCCCGGTCACGACTCCCGCGCCCGCGCGGATGTTGCGGTGACGTTTCGTTGCCAGGCTCTCACAGCCACGGTTGATCTCGGTGACCAGCCCGATGCTCTCGCCCGCCATCCGATGGATGAGCGGTTCGGCGCCCATCCGCCGGTCGAGGTTCGCGAGGCGGGCACCGAGCACGGCGCGATCCCGGTCCGCGGTCGCCCGGAGATCCGCGGCGCGTGTGTCCTCGTCGCCCAGTGTGCGGATCGAGGCCACGAATACGCGAACGCTACCCCTGTGCTGGTTCAGACGCGCCGCACTCGCGATATACGCCTGACGCGCCGACTCGACGGCGTCCAGGTCGGCAAGGAGTCGCGCCATCCAGGCGTTCGTGGAGACCGCCATCGGGCCGGTGGCTTCCTCGTCGTCGACGGCGAGAGTCCCTTCCGGCGTTGCGTAGACGGCCGGGCGGTTGGGAATGATCGTCGTCGCACCCACCGTCACGGCCACGTTGCCGGCGCCAGTGAGGAGGCTCTCGAGGTCGTCAGCGGCGATGTCACCAAAGACGGAGCGGAAATCGGAGCGCAGGGATCCGTCGGCGCGGAGCTGATCGAGGACCTGGGACTCCCGGTCCGACGCGAAGCCCGCAGCGGTAATCCCGGCGGCCGTGAGGCGGCGGACCGCGGCGGCGGGAGGCGCGGGCGGAGGCCCGGCCGGGAAGTTCGCCAGGAGTGCCTCGACTTCAGCCTTCTCATCGGAATCCAACGCAAAACCGAAGGCCACGCGCGCCACGAAGTGGTCGATCCGGGACTGGGTGGACCGTTCGGCGACCCCCGCCAGGTCGGCCCGCGCCACCGCGCATTCGCGTAGGAGGGCGAGCGCTTCGGCGAGTTCGATCTCCCCCGCCAGGAGGTCGATTCGAACGGCCTGGAGACAGTCCCCACGCTCGTACTCCTGGCGAGTCTGAACAGCGGGACAACGGGTTATCGCGGAAGGGATTGACGGAGCCACCGGCGCGCTCGCGAGCACAACGACTCGCTCGGCCGGATGCGCGTCCGGCCGAATCGCCACGACGAAGACCATCGCGAGCGCGATTATACCGACGAAGCAGGTTCTCGGACGTAGCATGAGGCTCCTTGCGACGACTTCCCAACCTGGGTTTCGATGGCGCTGCCGGCGGGTACTGCGGACAACCGAAGACCAATACTGCGTTGAAGAAAGGCGGGTTCGCCTCATCCAATGTATCGACGTTCCACCGATCGCGCTACAGCCCTGTTCCAACGCACGCGGCGGACCACATGTGATTGCGTCGCGTCACTCGACGAAAGTGCCTTGCCGGGCGAGCGCGCTGGAGCCAGCGAGGCGGCCGTTGGCTCCTGGTGCCGCACAGCGCCGCTCGTAGCAGCCGTCGGCCCGAAGCTCCCAGGCGTCAGGATGGGTCATCCCGGCGTCCAGAATTCTGTCCAGCCGGGCGCGGTGGCGTGGATTCGTGACGGGAGCAGCAACCTCCACCCGGCGGCTCAGGTTCCGGCCCCGCAGATCCGCCGACCCGATGTAGTACTCCGGATCCCCTCCATTCCAGAACCGGAAGACGCGTGAATGTTCCAGGTATCTGCCCGCGTGCGCCACGATCCGGATCCGCTCCGACACGTTCGGCACACCCGGACGGATCGAGCAGATGCCGCGGACGAGCAGGTCAATCTCGACGCCAGCCCGGCTCGCCTCGTAGAGCGCGGCGATGATCTGGCGGTCGGCGATTCCGTTCAGCTTGGCCGTGATTCGCGCGGTTCTCCCGGCCCGTGCGTGCGCGGTCTCTCTGGCGATCAAACGCAGGAATGCATGACGCATGCTGAACGGGGCGACGATGAGCTTCTCGTACGCGGTCCGCCGCTCTTCACCGGCGAGTGTGCGGAACAGCCCACGCAGTTCTTCCCCGATCTTCGGGTCCGCCGTGAGCAGTCCGAGATCGGTGTAGGCGACAGCGGTCGCCGCGTTCAGGTTGCCCGTGCTCAGGTAGGAATAGACACGCCGCCCATCCTCTTCGCGGCGTACAACGCAGGCAATCTTTGCGTGTACCTTCAGCGAAGGGGAACCGTAGAAGACCCGGATACCGGCCGACTCGAGCATCCGCGCCCATTCCAGGTTCCGCTGCTCGTCGAACGAGGCCTTCAGCTCGACGAGGGCGGAGACCGCCTTGCCGTTCCGATGCGCCCGCCGGAGTAGTCGCACGATTCGCGATGACCGGTTCGTCCGATAGAGCGTCACCCAGATCTCCTCCGTCGCTTCGTCGGCGCCGGCTTCGTGGATGAACCGCTCCAGCGTCTTTCGGAAGGAGTGGCGGGGGAACCGGATGAGAACGTCCCGTTCGCACAGCTGATCGAACACCGTACCGCCCGATTTCAGGGGGCTATGTCGCTTTGCCCGGGGATACCGCAATCGATCGATCGGGAGTTCGGCGATGGTTCCGAGCCGCTCCAGGTCGATCGTCACCGCCAGCATCTCGTCGCGCGAGCCGGAGA
>CAZUVK010000334.1:0-3814 GCA_964623785.1 uncultured Gemmatimonas sp.
CGCAGCCGATCACCGTGCCGAAGCTGTCCGGCTCCGCGCCGAGCGCCCGGTTCGGGACGATGGGCGTGCCGGCATCGAGACCTTCGAAATCGAAATAAACCAGCAGGTCCGGCGCGGCGCGGAAGGCCTCCGATGCGGTGCGCCATGACCGCCAGCGGGCCTCCGTCTCGCGCGCCGCGGCCTGGAGCAGCGCCGCGGGATCGGTGAAGGAGCCGCGGTCGGCGGGGAAGGCCGTGGCCCTGCCCTCGCGGATCGACACGGCGTCGCCCTGATAGAGCGAGCGGGCCGAGGCTTCGGGGACTTCGCCCTGGAGTTCCACCTCGCCGTCGAAGACATGTACCTCGCAATCGCCGGGGCTGTTCACGCTCATGCCGAACTCCGTCCCGCGATCCACCACGCGCAGGTTCGCGCTCAGCACGGTGAATCCCTCCGCCGGCGGAGAGACGTTCGCGGTCAGCCTGCCTTGTTCCAGCCGGGCCAGATCCTGCGAGATCAGTTCGAGCGAGGCCGGCCCCTGGAGGAAAACGCGCGCGCCGCTGTAGAAGTCCAGCCGCAGCGTCCCCTCGCGGATTTTCAGCCAGCCTTTCGGCAGCGCGGAACCCACGCCGAATGAAGCGCCGTCCGTCTCCCACACCACGTCGATCGCCTGGCCGAGCAATGCCACGTTGTCCCGCGTCGCGTCCGCTCCGGTGTCCGCGATGTCGTCCGATGCCGGATCGCCGCCACGGAAATGAAGCAGCGACCACGCGAGCGCGAGACAGGCGGCGAGCCCCGCCCCGAGCCAGAGCCTGTGGCGGAAGGGGACGATCTTTCTCCCGCCTTTCTCCGGTGCGTCGTCCATCAGTGCCGGCGAATTTTCCCGCAGCGCCCACTCGCGGGCCAGTCCGTGCCATTCGGCCTGTTCCAGGAAAATCTCCCGGGCCCGCGCCGAGCCGAGCAGCATCGCCTCCAGCTCGCGCTTCTCCTCCGCCTGCAACTGCTGGTCGAAGTAGGCGGCGATGAGGCGTTCCAATCTCGCTTCGTCGAACATGGGGTCAGTGGGTGCCGGTGGCCATTTTGCGGAGCACGCACTCGCGCAGGAAGGCGCGGGCGCGGGAAAGCGTGACATTCACCGATTGCACGGTGCATCCCATAAGGTTTGCGATCTCCGGCGGCAAGTGGTCGTTGCGGTAGCGGAAGTCGATCGAGCGCCGTGCCTGCGGGGCGAGTTCCCTGATGCACTCGGCGAGCAGGCCGAGCCGTTCGTCGGTCTGCGCCGGAAATTCCCGCTGCTCGGCGCCGAGCGCTTCGAGCACGTCTTCGGACAGGCTCTCGAAACGATTGCGTCCCGCGCGGATCGCCTCCAGCGCCTTGAAGCGGGCGATGGTCTTCACCCAGGCGGGGAAACTCGTGCCTAGCTCGAAGCCCGCGGCCTTGCGGGTGACGACCAGGAAGACCTCCTGCATCACGTCGTCGGCGAGCGAGAAGTCGGGGATCATCGAAAGGATGTAGCTCCGCACCGCCGGCTGATACTGCACGAAAAGGCCCTGCACCGCGGCGGTGTGGGCTTCTTCCCGGGTCTGGCAGGTGTCGGGCATCGTTTCGTGTTTGTCATAGAATGATCCGAAGCGGGCGAAAGTTAGCAACCAAGGAGTGCCGGCGTCCTGTCGGTGATTCGGAGAAGTGGTCAGTGGCCACTGAACACTGACCGCTTTGGCCACCGGATCTTTGAGTTTTTTTGCTAAGTCCTCCGGCCCTCCGGGCATTCAAGCGATGAACCGCGCATTCTCCGCGTCGGTGAAATCCAAGAATTCCATGAAAAAAATCCTGCCCCTCGTCTCCGCGTGCCTTGCCCTGTCCGGCGGGTTCGCCTCCGCCGTGAGCCTCATGCTCGATTTCGGCAATCCCGATCCCACCGCCACCGGCAACAACATCAACGCTGGTCCCGACGCCTCGGGAATCTACCTCACGCTGAGTCCCGGCCACGCGCTGGGCACGGTCCCGGCAGGCCATACATCCTGGAACACGATCACGACATCCTCCCCCCGGACGGACCTCGTATATGGCGATGGGAGTGAGGCGACCGGAATCACACTGACGCTGGGGCAGGAAGCCTCCAACGGGAGCGGCACCATCAGCTACTCCACGGGTATTTCAAGTCTGGCGCTTACCGGAAGCGGAGGAGGAACGTCGGGCCGGCAGGCACTGCTGCATCCGGCTGTGGATGGGAATTATGGCATTTCCATCTACGGTGACACCCGGGCGAACAGCACCGCGGTGGGCAGGGATGCCTTCTTCGGCGGCGGCACGTCCGGCACTGCCAGCGTAGCGGGAACCGGAACCGCCGTCGGCCTGCGCGTGGACGGCCTGGCCGCGGGTGAATACCGCGTCTACGTGATGGCGCGGAACACGAACTCGAATGACACCGGGGATCGTTCAATGAACATATACGCAACCAACGGAGCGAGTAGCGGAACCTTCGATTTTAGTTCGCTCTTCCACGCCCAGCAGGCGAACACCACCTATCTTACCGGTGATTATACCGGCCAACACGCCCAGTTCGCCGAAGGGGAAAACTTCGTCGGTATCGATGTGACCATTGGGGATGGCGAGTCGATCTTCCTCGCGGTGGATGGAGCCAATATCAACCTGGAAGCCCGCGGCTTCCTCAACATGGTCCAGATCGTCCCGATCCCCGAGCCCTCCACGGCGTTGCTCGGCGCTTTCGGCTTCCTCGCCCTGCTCCGCCGCCGCCGTTGAGCGGTTGCGCGAAACGATGCCTTGTTCTTGTGGACGCGCCTTCCTCCCGGGTGCGTTCCTGAAACCCATCCGCCTACGAATCATGAGAAACCCATATCTCCGGCTGTCCGCCGTCCCTGCATGCCTCGCCGCCTGCGGCGCCCTGCATGCCTCCGAACTGGTATACGAACCCTTCGACTATCCCGCCTCCGAACCCCTCACCGATCTGGAAGGAGGAAGCGGATGGTGGGCCGCATGGTACGGGGACGGGGATGCGCTGCCCGCTTCCGTTCACAGCGAAGGGCTCTCCTACACGGATGCCATCGGCAACCAGCTCCACGTTTCCGGTCTCGCCTCCACCACGGCCGGCGCGGCGACCACGCGCAACTTCCGCTCCACGGAAGAGCTGGTGCTTAACGACGTCTGGATCTCCTTCCTCTGGAATCTGCCGGAGACCAACAGTCTCTTCGAAGGCGTGACTTTCTTCCAAGGCACCCAGACGCGGTTCGCGGTCAGCAATCCGAGCACCAACGCACAGGCGGACATCGTGCTCGGGGTTCCGCCCTCAGTCAACGTGAACACGGGGCAAGGCGAGCTTGGCGTCACCCACTTGATCGTCCTCCGGTGTTCGAGTGGCGCGGGCACGAACGGCAACGACCTCGTGGAAATTTTTGTCGATCCGCTGCTTACGGGGATTCCCGCGGCTCCCAACAGGACGATCAGCATCGCCACCGCCGATTTCGACACCATCCGCATGGCGGGGCAGAACGGCGCTCCGCTCTACATCGACGAACTCCGCATCGGCACGACTTTCGCATCCGTCACCCCGCACGATGCCGTGCCCGACGGCGACAGCGACGGTGACGGCCTCTCCGACGCGCAGGAAGCGATCCTGGGCACCGATCCCAACGTCTCCGACGCCGCGCTCTTCGCCGCGATCCAAGCCCATCCGCATTTCTTCGGCCTCTACGATACCGAGAGCATCCTGCAACAGGGACAGGGCGGCGTGGTCATTCCGAAGAGCGGCTCCTTGCCCGTCGGGTTCTCCTTCGAGATCCAGCAAAGCGAGGATCTGCTGACCTGGGGCCAGGTCAGC